>NC_018645.1:3022500-3375000 GCF_000307105.1 Desulfobacula toluolica Tol2 | reverse complement strand
ACCGAGCTTCCTCCTGAAGCATGAATATTCACCCCGTCATGGATATTTGTTTCAGCGTTTATTGTGACGGGCCAGACCTTACCGTCCGGTCCTGGTTCGTCTGCCCGGATGACAGCCGTTGGACCTACAAAAACATTCTGTGCTATGTGGACATTCCCGACAATTACAGCCGCAGGGTCAATATAGGCAGAAGGATGAATTTGGGGCCTGTCTCCGACTGTATTAGGTCGGATGTTACTGCAGAAATCTACCATAATGATCACTCCTTTCCATATGTGCTTTGCGTTAAGGTTCAATTGATGATCGTTTCCGCTTTCCTATCCTTTATTCCACTTTACATAAAAAGGTCAACAATATAAACATTTTTATTTCTGTGGAAAAGAGGGACGCCCTTAATCAAACTATAAGGGAATAGATATTGACAATTTTGACTTTTTCAGAAAGGATCACCTACGGATTTCAAGTTGTTGAATCAAAGGATGTATCAATTGATTCTGGGTTGCATGTTAGAAAGGGGAATGAAATTTTTTATCAATGGGGTTACATAATAAAAACGGTTCATTACCAAAATATCGAATGTCTTTTACCGTTGGAGGACTGTTTTATCAAGAATCCGTCTCAGCAGCAGAGCTATATTTGAAAATTAAAGACTGGGCAAAAGTCCGGGAAAAAATATTAAAAACCAACCTATTCCAGGCAAGGACAAGCAATTCTCTTGAAAGGATATGCCGTGAAGTACTCTCCCGTCTAAAAAATCTTTCTTCGGAACAATTAAAAATAATTCACGACGGTTCAAGGCAGGAGCAACTCCAGATTCTTTGGATTTCAGTTTGTAAACGGTATGATTTTATCCGTGATTTTGCTGTTGAAGTAATTCGGGAAAAGTTTTTACTCATGAACTATTCTATAACAGACGAAGACTATACTATTTTTTTTGACACCAAAGCTGAATGGCACAAAAATCTGGGAAAGCTCAAAGACTCAACAAAAAAAAAACTCAAACAGGTTCTTTTCAGAATACTCCGGCAAGCGGAGATCACATCAGAGAGGAACATAATACTGCCCGCAATATTAACCAAACGAGTTGCCAGGGCTTTGTTCACTGACAAATCCGGGATATATCTTGTACTGCCGGTCTCAGATACAGATTTCAAGGAGTTTATAAAATGACTGTTGATACGCAAACACAACCAATACCGGAAAGATTCAAACATCTTCAGACACTGATCAGCAGTGATCGATTCTTAAAAAAACAGGGACTTGGAAATGAAGTTCCTTTTTTTATCTGTCCATATCGACCTTCCGAAGCTGTTGAAATGGAAAGGATGCTAAAACAGTTGACCAACAAATTGTCACAAACCGGCGTTCAGGTTCTGGAGATCAATTTATATGACATATCTGTTGAGATCTTGAAAGAAAATGGTGACTGGGAATGGTATCTGGAAGAAGAGTCCAAGATGACCAAAGATGAGTTAAAAGAAGAGTTACAGTCCATTCTGGATATTGAAACCGTGTTGGTGCCTGCAATCGCAAAAACCATAACAGAACAAGATCACGATGTTGTTTTTATGTCCGGTGCAGGTGAAGTATACCCCTATATCCGGTCTCATAATGTTTTGAATAATTTGCAAAGCACAGTCAAGAACCACCCCATGGTCATGTTTTTTCCGGGGGAATATACCCATTCACTGGAATCAGGCGCATCCCTGGATTTGTTTGGCAGGCTGCACGATGACAAATATTATAGAGCATTCAATATATATCACTGCGAGATTTGATTTAAGGAACTTGAAAATGGCATTAAAAACCATATTTGAAAAACCGGTAGACAGATCCATAGAAGGTGTCATTAAGGCAGATGATCAAGCAAGCCTGCGTCTTGAAGTTGAAGAATATGTTTTAACCAATGAAGTTGAAAAGCGCCTGGAATCCTTTCTTGACGCATATAACAACTATGACGGAGCAAATGGCGTATGGATATCCGGTTTCTTTGGGTCCGGCAAGTCCCATCTGCTGAAGATACTGGCCTTGCTCATGGAAAACCGTGAGGTTGAAGGGGCAAAAGTACTGGACATTATACTTCCCAAATGCGGCGATAATCAGATCCTTAAAGGTGACCTGAAAAAAGCTGTCAGCATTCCTTCAAAAAGCATCCTGTTCAATATTGATCAAAAGGCGGATGTGATCAGCAAGACTCAAATAGATGCGCTGGTGGCGGTATTTGTAAAAGTATTTGACGAATCCTGCGGATATTATGGGAAACAGGCCTATATTGCCCAGTTTGAAAGAGAACTTGACCGGGACAACCTGCTGGATAAATTTAAAGATGCCTTTAAAACAGCGTCCTCAAAAGACTGGGAATGGGGAAGGATGAGGGCCAAACGTGTGGCAGCCCATATTGACGAAGCATACCAGTGCGTAACCGGTCAAGAGGTCACGGCTATACTTGATAAATATCGAAGTGATTACAGTCTGTCCATTGAAGACTTTGCCGAACAGGTTAACAGCTATATTGAAACGCAGGAAACCAATTTCCGGTTAAACTTCTTTGTGGATGAAGTCGGCCAATATGTTGCGGACAATGTCAAGCTGATGACCAATCTTCAGACCATAGCAGAAAGCCTTGCAACCAAAAGCCGTGGGCGAGCCTGGATCATTGTGACGGCTCAGGAGGACATGAATACACTTGTCGGTGAAATGAACAAGCAGCAGAGCAACGACTTTTCAAAAATCCAGGCCAGATTTGAGAACAGGATGAAACTGACCAGTGCGGATGTGGCTGAAGTTATCCGGAAGCGGTTGCTGCAAAAAAATGATACCGGGATTCATAAACTGTCCAAAGTGTATGATGATCAGGTTAATAATTTAAAAACCCTGTTTGATTTTGCAGACGGTGCCCAGCTATACAGAAATTTTAAAGATCAGGACCACTTTATCCATACATATCCTTTTATACCGTATCAGTTCATCTTATTTCAGACAGCCATCCAGAATCTGTCCATGCACAACGCCTTTGAAGGAAAGCACAGGTCTGTTGGAGAACGGTCTATGCTCGGGGTTTTTCAGCAGGTGGCGGTTCACATTTCAGACTATGAAGTGGGCCGGCTTGCCACATTTGATCTCATGTTTGAAGGAATCAGAAGTGCCTTAAAAGCCCAGATCCAAAGATCCATACAGCTTGCTGAAAGACATCTGGACAATAAATTTGCAGTACAGGTTCTCAAGGCACTGTTTCTTGTAAAATACATTAAAGAATTCAGGGCCACACAAAGAAACCTTACGGTTCTGATGCTGGATGAATTTAACAAGGACATGGGGCATTTGAACAAGAACCTGACTGAAGCATTGAACCTTCTTGAGCAGCAGACATATATCCGGAGAAACGGCCAGGTATTTGAATTTTTGACAGATGAAGAAAAGGATGTTGAAGAAGAAATAAAAAACACAGACATTGAAGCCTCTGCTGTAGATGACCACCTGTATAAAATCGTTTTTGACACCATCATAAAACTGCGAAAGATACGATATGACCAAAATGGCCAGGACTATCCATTTTCAAGAAAGATGGATGACAAGCTGTTTGGACGGGAACATGAACTGAGCGTCCATGTCATAAGCCCCTTTAATGAGAATGCAGACAATGAACAAGTCCTGAAAATGCAGTCGGCCGGAAGAGATGAGCTTCTGGTGATTATGCCCCCGGATGAACGCATGATGCGTGATCTTCTGATGAATGAAAGAACCAATAAATATATCCGCCAAAACATCTCCACCACCCAGCAAGAATCCATCAAAAGAATCTTAACAGACAAAACTTTACAGAACCAGGAACGGTATAACGATCTTAAACAGCATATTGAAAACCTTCTTGGTAAAGCAAAATTGTTTATCAATGCCAATCTGGTTGATATCGGCGGTACAGATCCGCAGGCAAGAATCATAAAAGGATTCCATGACCTGATTGTCAGAACTTACCCGAATCTCAAGATGCTTAAAGATTTTACCTATACTGAAAGCTATGTTTCCAAATGCCTGAAGGACAGCGGGAATCTGTTTGGTGATGATGTAACGCTTCTCAGTGAAGCAGAACAGGAGATGCTGTCATTTGTTAAAGCCAACAAAAAAAACGGTATCAGAACCACGGTCAAAAGCCTTATTGAACGGTTTGAGAAAAAATCCTACGGCTGGTATTATGCCGCTGTTTTGTGCATCGCAGCCAAACTCTGTGCAGCAGGAAAGGTGGAGTTGAATTTTGACAGTAATATCCTTGAAGATGACCAGCTTGAAAAAGCATTGTTAAATACCCATGTCCATTCAAACCTGATCATTGAACCTTTAAATGATTTTACCGCAGCCCAGATCCGCAGCCTGAAACAATTTTACGAAGAATTCTTTGACAGCCCGACATCCTCTACAGAAGCAAAAGCGCTTGGCAAAGAAACAACAGAAGCCATTAAAGAAAAAATTGAGTCACTGTCAGGGCTTGTTGCCAAAAGCCATAAATATCCATTCCTGGCCGGGTTGGAGAAAATTACAGCAATACTCAAAGAACTCAAGGCAAAACCCTATACTTTCTTTTTAACCGATTTGCACAAAATTGAAGACAGCCTGCTGGATATGAAAGAAGATGTAGTTGATCCTATTCAAAGGTTCATGAATGGCCCCTTGAAAACGATCTATGATGATGCCGTCAATTTTTTAAAGCGCCAGGAGCATAATTTTTCTTATATTGACGGGGATGAATCCGGCCAGATTCTTGCCATATTAAAGGATAGCAGTTGTTACAAAAACAATAAGATGAGTCGGGTTAAATCCCTGGTTGAAACAGTGTCTGATAAATTGGATGAAAAACTTAAAACAACCCGACAGGTGGCAATTGACAAGATCAATAGCCTGCTCAATAAAATGATCGGCATGGAAGATTTTATACGCTTGTCTGCCAGCCTTCAGGATGAGTTGAAAAAACCTTTTGAAACACAACTTGAGACACTGCAGGATCAGACCCTGATCGCCATGATCAGTGACGCCCTGCGCCGGTTTGAAGATGATGAATACAATAACATCTTAAGCAAGCTGAGTTACCTTGGCCGACCGAAACCGGCATCACCTGATTCCAAACCGTCCAAATCAGATCAAACAGACTATGAAACTTCTATTGAAGACAGTTGCCTTGGAAAAGGAAAAATAAAAGAAGGGCTGGCAAAGCCAAAAGAAAAAGAAAATGAACCTGTCAAAGAAGTGGTGGGTATCAAAAAAATTGAAGTGAATTATTCCAAAGCCTGGATTGAAAATGAATTTGAAGTAGAAGACTATTTGTCCGTACTCAAAAAAGCCATTATCCGGGAAATAAACGCTGGAAAACGTGTACAGGTTTGACACGAATTTAATAGCAGAAGATCCTGACGGAGCAGATTAAAATTGAACACATCAAAGCTGAAACAATTTGCACAGAATGCGCGAAGACAATTGATAGACATGGTTGCAACAAAGCTGTCCATCGTGCTGGATACCAATAGTGCGGCCAGAAGAGAACGGGAAAAAGCCGTAAAAGATCTTGAAAAAAAAATCTCCCGGACATCCCGCGACCAGGTAATAGAAAAAGTGGCCTACATCTGGTTCAACCGGTTTTGCGCATTAAGGTTCATGGATGCAAACAGATATACCGCCATGGGTGTGGTATCACCTGCCCGGGGGTTCTCCCAGCCGGAAATCTTGATGGAAGCCAAGCAGGGCAATATTGATGACGGGTTGAGAATTGATCAAGAAAAAGTGTTTGGCCTGCTCAATGAAACCATTCCAAGCCCGGAGCCACAGCAGGAAGCATACCGGATGCTGCTGGTCGCAGTCTGTAACGATTACAACAGCATTATGCCGTTCCTGTTTGAAAAGATTGCAGACTTTACAGAACTGTTGATGCCCGATGATTTGTTGTCAGACAGTTCAATCTTGACCGCTACCCGTGAAGCCCTGTCCGAAGAGGCCTGTGCTGATGTTGAAGTGATTGGCTGGCTGTACCAGTTTTATATCTCGGAAAAAAAGGATGAGGTGTTTGCCGGGCTTAAAAAAAATAAAAAAGTGACACCGGAAGATATTCCTGCAGCCACACAGCTTTTCACACCCAACTGGATTGTCCGGTATTTGGTGGAAAATTCTCTTGGACGCTTGTGGATTTTGAATCATCCAGACTCCAGGCTTGTTGATAAAATGGAATATTATATTAAGCCGGAGCAGGAAGAAACAGATTTTCTTGTGATCAAATCTCCGGAAGAGATAAAAATATGCGATCCTGCCTGCGGTTCCGGTCACATGCTGGTGTATGCGTTTGAAATTCTTTATGCCATTTATGAAGAACAAGGATATGATGCCCCTCAAATTCCACAGCTCATTCTTGAAAATAATCTATACGGTATTGAGATTGATGAACGGGCAGGAGAGCTTGCAGCCTTTGCATTGTTTATGAAAGCAAGAGAAAAGTATCGTCGTTTCTTTAAAAAGAATGTGCAGCCAAATATTTGTGTCCTTGAAAATGTGTCTTTTAAAGAGCATGAGGTTAAAAGTTATATGGATGCAGTTGCCCCTGATCTTTTTACCATGGATCTTTCAACTTTACTGTATCAGTTTGAGGAAGCGGATAATTTTGGTTCATTGATTCGTCCTGAATTAACAAATATCCCTGATGTATTGAGTCTTTTAGACGAGAAAAAAGTATCTGATGATATTTTTCTTCAGAGTATTCATCAGAGGGTTTTGAAAGTTTTAAAACAGGCAGACTATCTTAGCCCTAAATATCATGTTGTTGTTGCTAATCCGCCGTATATGGGCAAAGGAATGAATAGTCGGTTAGGACGTTGGGTTAAGGATAATTACCCAAACAGTAGGGCAGATTTATGTGCGATGTTTATCGAACGTAATATAGATATGAGCCTTGGGAAAGGCTTGGTTTCCATGATAACCATGCACAGTTGGATGTTTTTAACTTCATTTGAAAAATTTCGTAAAAATGTAATTACTCATTATCCACTATTAACAATGGCGCATATTGGAGCAAGAGGTTTTGACAGTATTGGCGGTGAAGTAGTTTCAACAACGGCCTTTGTTATAAAAAAATCAAATTTGATCGATTATAATGGTTCATATTTAAGGCTCATTGAAGGTCGCAATGAACTTGAAAAAAAAAATATTTTTAAGAAGAACGCTAATAGCGGTGAATTACTATTCAATAAATCAATTAAAGCTTTTTATAAAATCCCTGGGCAACAATTGGCTTATTGGGCTAGTGAGAATATTCTAAATGGATTTAGTTTGCCCAAGCTGGGAGATATTTTTCATGTAAAAAGTGGTTTGACCTCGGGAGATAAGAAACGATTCGTAAGAGACTGGTTTGAATGCCAAATTGGGCACATAAATTTTACAGCGCAAAATGGAAAATTTAACGGACTAAAGTGGTTCCCTCACAATGATGGAGGAACAGTAAGAAAATGGTATGGTAATAGAAAAAGTGTTATTAACTGGGCTGATGATGGAGAAGAAATTAAAAATTTCTCAGGATCTACTGTAAGAAGTCCAATCCATTACTTTAAATCAGGTGTTACATGGAGTGATATAAGTACATCTTTTTTTGCGGCACGGTATCTTCCATCAGGCTCTGTGTTTGAAAATACAGGATCAATTGTCGTTGCAAGCGGTAGAGAGGCAAAAATTGTTGTTGGGTTACTTTGTTCTCATGTGGCCAAACAATATATGGATTTAATGAATCCGACCTTACATTATGGTGTCGGTGAAGTAGCAAAATTACCATTTAAAAAAACAAAGCAAGATATTGAATTTATCATAGCAAGATGTATTAAACTATCAAAATTTGATTGGGATTCTTATGAAACATCTTGGGATTTTAAATGTTTACCTTTGATTTGTGGAGAAAAAGAGTCAATAAAATTTTCTATTCCAAATTATCCTTTATCAACTAAAATAGAAAAATCTTACATAAAATTAAGATCTTTGTGGCAAGATATAACAGTGGAAATTCAAAAACTTGAAGAAGAGAATAATCGAATTCTACTTCAAGAGTATGAATTGCAGAATGAGTTGTCATCAAATGTGCCAATATCGGAGATTTCTTTAACCTGTAATCCATATTATCGTTATGGTGAAAATAAAAGCGATAAGGCTCTTGAAAAACAGCTCTTATCAGACACCATTAAAGAGTTTATTTCATATTCTGTAGGTTGCATGTTTGGCCGTTATTCATTGGATCGAGAAGGATTGGTATTAGCAAACCAAGGAGAAACGATAGAAAACTACCTTGCAAAAATACCCGAACCAAAATTTATCCCAGACGATGACAACGTAATCCCAATCATGGACGTTGACTGGTTCACAGATGACATAGCCGAACGATTCAAAAAATTTTTAAAAGTAACATTCGGAGAAGAACACTACACGGAAAACCTTGAGTTTATTGAAAAAGCCATTGGCAAGGATATCAGAAAATTCTTTCTCAAAGATTTTTACACCTATCATGTGAAAATGTACAAAAAACGCCCCATATACTGGATGTTTTCATCGCCAAAGGGCAGCTTCAATGCCCTGATCTACATGCACCGATACAGGCCGGATACGGTTTCCATAATCCTCAATGATTACCTCAGGGAGTTTAGAACCAAGCTGGCTGCCAGAAAAGACAACCTTGAAAATATCAGTATCAGCACATCTGCTTCTCAAGGAGAAAAAACAAAGGCCTTAAAAGAGATCGAAAAAATCAAAAAGGTGCTGGATGAGGTGAATGAATATGAACGGGATATCCTCTATCCCCTGGCGACAAAACAGATAGAAATTGACCTTGATGATGGAGTAAAGGTAAACTACCCAAAGTTTGGTAAAGCGCTTAAAAAAATTGCAGGGTTGAGTTGATATGCAGTTTTAAGACATAAGCTATTGTGGGAGAACAAATGAAATATGGAAGAGATAAAAACAATCTTGCAGGATAAGGATACAATGGAGTTTGATATAGAAGAACAGGAAGATCTTGACAATGAAATTGCTGATTTAAAAGAACCTTTTGATCCCAAACAAATTGATATCCAGATACAGCAGACAACTATGGATAATTTGATTAAAAGGTTGAAACACGATGAGATTGATCTTAATCCTGATTTTCAGCGAACTGCAAATCTCTGGAAAAATGAAATTCAGTGCCGTTTGATTGAATCACTTCTTATCAAACTTCCGATCCCTGCATTCTATTTTGATGCTTCAATAGATGAAAAGTGGGTGGTTGTAGATGGACTTCAACGGCTTTCAACCATTAAGAAGTTTGTTGTTGATAATGCCTTAAAGCTTAAAGGGCTTGAATTTATAAAAGAACTTGATACTAAAAAATATTCAGATCTGCCAAGAGCTTATCAACGTAGAATTGAAGAGGCTCCTGTTACTCTCTATCTTATAAAGCCTGGAACTCCAAAAAATGTTAAATACAGTCTTTTTTACCGTATTAATACCGGGGGGCTTATCCTGAATCCCCAGGAAATTCGACATGCATTAAGCCAGAATGCAAATAATGGGCAGGCTTCAATTTTTTTAAGCAGTATTGCCGATGCTGAGTATTTTAAAGAGTGTGTCATGGCTTCTTCAAGAAGGATGTTGGATAAAGAGTTGATTTTAAGATTTGTCTCATTCAGACTTACAGATTTTAACCAATACCGAGAACCCATGATAAAACACTTAAATAATACCATGGAGACCCTGGGAACCCTTGATCAGCAGGTATTGGATACATTAAAAAATGATTTTAAAAATGCTGTCATGCTCTCTTGGGAACTGTTTGGAGCTGATGCATTTAGAAAATCCCTTGCTAAAAAAGAGTCAAAAAAGATGATCAACAGGGCATTATTTGAAGTTGTTACCACTGTTTTTTCTTTGCTGCCCTATGATGAAAGAGAAATTTTAAAAGCAAGAAAAGAAAAGAGTGTTCAAAAATTTATAAATTTATTGAATAACATTGAGTTTTATAATGCAATAACTGTTTCTACTACATATTCTGATAATGTAAAACTTCGTTTCAATAAAGTAAATGAGGTCGTTCAATCTATTGTCAAGGAGGCATAAAAATGCTTCACTCCATAACCATTGAGAACTATAAAATTCTTAAAAATATTAAACTAAACTTAAGTAACCTGACCCTTGTTTCAGGTTTGAACAGCATGGGTAAATCATCTTTAATCCAGGTTATGCTTCTGCTCAGGCAGTCTTTTGAACAGAAGGTTTTAACAGACAGGGGGCTGTTGCTTAACGGCAGCTATATAAATGTCGGAAAGGGAAAAGATGCTTTATCCATAGATGCGGAAAACGAGATGTTTTCTTTTGTTCTTGAATGGGAAGATAAGAAAAACCTTGATATCAGTTTTAATTATAAAAGCAAATCTAATCTACAACCAATAAATAAACTGACACCTGACAAATTTGATTTCTCACAAGCTTTGTTTTCTGATAATTTTCAATATCTGGCAGCAGAAAGAACCGGCCCAAAAAACAGTTATCCGGTTTCAGAATATGATGTAAAAACTCTTAATTCACTGGGTAACAATGGTGAATATACTGCCCACTATCTTTTTGAAAATGGTGCAAAACAGCTTTTAAATAAAAAGTTACTACATGAAAAAGCCAAAAGTGCCACCCTGCTTGCCCAGGTGGATGCCTGGATGTCTGAAATTACCCCGGGAATTAAAATTACTGCCAATGTAATTGAAGATATAAATCAGGCAAGTCTTCATTACGAGTTTGAAACCGGAACAGGGTATACTGAAAAATTCAGACCGGAGAATGTTGGATTCGGGTTAACATATGTTCTGCCGGTCGTTACTTCCATACTTGCATCAAAAAAGGGAGATCTGATAATTATTGAAAATCCTGAAGCTCATCTTCATCCTGCAGGGCAGTCAGCAGTGGCAAAGCTTATGGCCAGGGCTGCTCAAGAGGGGGTACAGATTATTGTTGAGACCCATAGTGATCATTTTTTAAACGGTGCCAGGATAGCGGTATTGACTAAATTAATTGAGCCTGAAAACATATCACTTTTTTATTTTTTCAAACAATTAAATAATATTGAACATACAATCGATATGATACAACCCTTTATTGATAAAAATGGAAGGCTGGATGAATGGCCTGAAGGTTTTTTCGATGAATGGGATAAGAATCTTGATAAGTTGCTGGGGCATCTGTGATGCATGAGTTTCTGATCCTTAATGAAGAATCTCTCCCGTTTAAAACAAAAATTGATGCGAATAACCACCTGATTCACTTTTTTCAGGTTGTTAAAGTTGCATTTCAAGCCAGAGTCAGTCCCATTCGTGTGAGTGAACAATTTGACAGCCACTGGTATAACATTCTGCTGTCTGATAACTATTTTCTGCGGGAATGGATAAAAAACCAGGACAGGGATTATTCCATGCGTATTAAATCCCTGATATCCAGTACAGATATCCCTCAAATCCCCATTGACGATATTAATTGTGTTGACCACTTCAAATTATCGGAATTCTGTCTGGCATCAGATAATACAGTCAAAACGCCTTCCCTTGGTGCTGCATTTATGCTTGATGCGGTCGCCGTCAGTTTTTTAAGCAGTGATCTTTGGGATTTGTCAGGGATCGCTTTATTGTGGGATACAATTGATGAAAATGGAGAGATAGAGAAAAAAAAATGTGTTGCAAAAAATGCAGCCAGGGTTGAACATTGGAAAAGGCATTTTGAGCAGCTTCAAGAACAGCGAAAAGAGAGCAGTAGAAAGGGTACTCTTCTTTGGGATAAAAGGAATATTGAGTTTTCAAACCTGATTTTTTGCAATGACTGTAAAAAGAATTTTACTAACCTGTCAATCAACAGGGCAAATTATAACCAGCTCTGGAATAATCTTAAATTACTAAACGACAATATTTCTGAATGTAATTCTGACAAAAAATTAAAGAAACTGACACAGCTTAATTTTACCGATGAAAGCAGCAGAGTTAAAGAAAAATGATAATATCAGAAGGTTAGTACTCATAAAGATTTAAATTTAAAAAAGAACCAAAGATAAAGTACAAAGGCACAGGGCATAAGAATTTAAAGGTTCAAAAATAGTGCTGATTTTGAACCTTTAAATGAACCTATAAAGTTTTAACAGGATTAAGATGACGCAGATAATCAAATCCCTTGAAAAAATATTTAAAAAACACAGAATTGTCTTCTGGTACGATGCAAAAAAAGAGTTACGCAAAGATTATGAAGAACTTGAATTCCAAGACATTGAAAAAATTGAATTGAACAATAACGAGTTCAGGGTCAAGCATCGAATCCTTCGGGAAGAACCGGACAAGAAGTTTCTTTTATACCATGAAGCAGAGGCCCCTTCAGATCTGGACAACTGGCTTTTAGATGTTCAACTGGCATTTGGAGAATTCAGGGCAGACCAGTCAGCCCTCCGGCTTAATGAACTTGGTCTGGGCATTGAATTTGTCGATATTGTCAATGATCATGCTGTGTTTTTTAACGCCGCTAAAAGAAAAGAAAAATTAAAAAAGATCCTTGCGTCCGATGACACACAAAATGCTGTCAGGATAAAGATGCTTGCCGTATGTGCAGCATCAGAGCCACGGCTAGATGATATTCTTGAAAATCTTCTTTCCGAATCTGCCGTTAAAAAGGATGAGAAACTAAAGCTTATTGAAAACAGTGGTCTTGACGCATTTTTGTGGAACCGGCTGGAATTGAGTTTTGGTTATACATCTGATTCACCCGGGATTAAGGATTTTACGATTAGGCTGTTTAAATCATGCTACGACATGAGTCTGGGCAATGATTCAAATCTTGTTCCTGATGCATTGGTATTTCTCAAACGCTGGAAAGACAGTGTTAAACATCAGAAGGCGTTTGAAACATTATCAAAAGAATGTGCCGATATCCTGGCCATTGAAAAAGATCTTCAGACAAGAGACATCGCGTCTCTTGAGGAGATTGATTACTTTGAACTTGTGGATCTGAAAATATTAAGCGATCTGGTCAAGAGTGTTGTGGATCAGACTGTTTCATCCGGTGACCGGGAACGCTTAATCAGAAAAAGAAAGTTAAGTCACTGGTACAAAACATACAAAGCTCTCTACCAGGCCATTGATTATGGGGCACGGTTCATCAAATTTCTGGATGAGACTGAATTTGCCATCGAATCCATGGATGATGGGCTAACCAAGTATGCCAATTATTGGTATCGCCTTGATCAGCTTTATCGTAAATATATTTTCCATACCAGACAATCGGGCCAGGTCTCAATGCTCAAGGCGCTCTCAGATAAGGTTGAAAATATGTATTCCAATAATTATCTGCTGACGGTCAATAATAATTGGCAGAATCAGGTTGATAAATGTGACTGCTGGGGCAAAACCCGTATAGAATTTCAAAGACACTTTTTTCAGCAACAGGTGGTCCCCTTTCTTAACGACAAAAAAAAAGTGTTTGTTATTATCTCAGATGCCCTGCGGTATGAAATCGGGCATGAACTTCTCAGCCGTATCAGACAGGAAGACAGGTTTGATGCCAAAATCTCCCCAATGCTGACCACACTTCCCAGCTTCACCCAGTTGGGCATGGCATCTTTGTTGCCCAACAAGGACATACGGTTTTCAGACAATCATTCAACCACAGTTTTTGTGGACGGGAAAAGCACTCAAGGCACGGAAAACAGATCAAAGATTCTCCAGAATGCTGTAAGCGGAGCAGCCAGGGCCATGAGAGCGGATGAACTCATGGGAATGAATAAAACCGAATGCCGAGAACTGTTTCGGGAACATGATGTGGTTTATGTCTATCACAATCTGATTGATGACACCGGAGACAAAAAAGAGTCGGAAGGCCGGGTTTTTAATGCGGCTGAAGATACCCTTGAGGCGTTAATAAAAATTATAAAGAAACTGGTTTCAGCCAATGCCACCAATCTTTTAGTGACTTCGGATCATGGGTTTATCTATCAGGATCGGGTGCTTGAAGACAGTGATTTTCTTGGCACTGATATCTCCGGCATAGAGGCGTTGCATCGTGACAGGCGTTTCCTTCTTGGTAAAGACTTGCCACAGAGTACCGGCATGAAATGCTTTACTGCAAAACAAGCCGGTATTGAAGGTGATATGGAAATCCAGATACCCAAATCCATTAACAGATTACGGTTAAAAGGGTCTGGCTCCAGGTTTGTTCATGGGGGGGCAACATTGCAGGAAGTGGTTGTTCCTGTCATCAATATCCATAAAAAACGGACGAGTGATATCTCCAAAGTGGGTATTGATATCTTTAGCGGATCTACATCGTTTATAACCACCGGCCAGTTCGCAGTAATTTTTTATCAGGCTCAGCCGGTTACGGATAAAGTTCAATCAAGATCATTGCGGGCCGGGATCTATTCAAAAAATAACGATCTTGTTTCAGACTGCCACAATCTGAACTTTGAATTCACTTCTGAAAATCCAAGAGAAAGAGAATTAAAAATACGGTTTGTCCTGACCCAAAAGGCTGATGACCAGAATGAACAGGAGGTCTATTTGCGCCTTGAAGAAAAGGAGCCGGGAACCGCTTACTTTAAAGAATATAAATCAGCACGTTATGTGATAAGAAGATCATTTACCAGTGATTTTGACTTTTAGGGATAACTATTATGACAGCGCTTGATGACAAGATAAATGAACATTTTTCAGGACTCGTTGTTCGAAAAGATCTGGTTAAAACAGTCAAAGGCAACGCCATTGTTCCTTCCTATGTTCTTGAATATCTGCTGGGGCAGTATTGTGCCACGGCAGATGAAGAAAGCATCAAAACAGGGATTGATACTGTTAAAGATGTCTTAAGAAAGCACTATGTTCATCGGAATGAATCAGGATTGATCAAGTCTGTTATCAGGGAGAAAGGCCGTCATAAGATTATTGATAAAGTCAGTGTTGCCCTTAATGATGCAAAAGATGTATATGAAGCATCTTTTGCCAATCTGGGGATCAAAAAAGTTTTAGTTGATTCAGATACGGTAAAAAAACATCCCAAACTTCTTGTCAGCGGGGTCTGGACCATTGTGGATATGGAGTATGAACATTTCGAGGACAAGTCAACCTCACCCTGGATCATCAACAAACTCAAACCCATCCAGCTTTCGCATTTTAATTATGATAATTATATTGCCGCAAGAAAACAGTTCAACACGGATGAATGGATAGACCTTTTGGTCCAAAGTATCGGTTTTAACCCTGAAAAGCTGGGCAAAAGAAGTAAACTTCTGCAATTGGTCCGTCTGATACCATTTTGTGAACGAAATTATAACCTGATTGAGCTTGGCCCAAAAGGGACAGGCAAATCGCATGTCTTTTCCGACTTTTCTCCCCATGGTATCCTGATATCAGGCGGAGAGATCACCGTACCCAAGTTGTTTGTAAACAATAATTCCGGTAAAATCGGCCTTGTAGGATATTGGGATATAGTTGCATTTGATGAGTTTGCAGGTAAGAAAAAAAGAGTGAACAAAGCACTTGTGGATATCATGAAAAATTACATGGCCAACAAATCCTTTTCCCGGGGGGTGGAGACCATCGGTGCAGAAGCATCCATGGTATTTGTTGGAAACACCCGGCATACTTTGCCGTATATGCTCAAGCACACGGATCTCTTTGATGAATTGCCGGAACAGTATTATGATTCAGCGTTCCTGGATAGAATCCACTTTTACCTTCCCGGCTGGGAAGTGGACATTATCCGTGGAGAGATGTTTTCCAATGGATATGGATTTGTAGTGGACTATCTTGCTGAAATCTTAAGGTCACTCAGAAACCATGATTACTCAGACCTGTATGCTCAACACTTTAACCTGGTAAGCGATATTTCAACCAGGGATAAGGACGGTATAAATAAAACCTTTTCCGGCATGATGAAAATTTTATTTCCTCACAAAGAGGCAACTGAAAAAGAGATAAAAGAGGTGCTGCAGTTTGCAATTGAAGGCAGAAAAAGGGTGAAAGACCAACTGATGAAAATTGATTCCACCTATGCTGCTGTAAGATTTGCATACACCTGCAATGATGGTGGAAAAACCATCCATGTGAAGAGCCTTGAAGAGGAAGAGTATCCTCAGTATTTTGGTTCGTTTCAAGACAAAGAATCTGAAACTGAAATTGATCCGCAACAACTTGAGCAGCCCAATGTTCAAGACGCTGCCAAGGAAAAATTATCCGAACTCAAAGAAAGACAGGTCATTGTGCAAGAAAATCAACGTGGCGTAACATATGACAAGCTCTTTGATCAGTATCTCCAGGGTGCCAGAAAAATAACAGTGACAGATTCATATATCCGTATTTTTTATCAGATCAGAAACTTCATGGAGTTTCTTGAAACCATAGCCAAGATCAAACCTAAAGACGATGAAGTGAAAGTCCACCTGATAACGGCGGAAGATGAATTCAAAGGCCCGCAGCAGGTGGAAAATTTCATGAAGATCCAGGAGAATTGCGCCATAGCCGGAGTTAGATTTTCGTGGGAATTTGATGAAAACCAGATCCTCCATGCGCGGCATATTGTTACCGACCATGGCTGGAAAATCCTATTAGACCGGGGCCTTGATATTTTTCAGCACTATGAAATGAATGATTCGTTCTCCCTGAGCAACCGGCTTCAGCAATATAGATCCTGCAAGGCTTTTGAGATCACCTATTTGAGAGTTGACAGCTGATATCAAAGGATTGCGGAAGAATAAAAAATAAGAACAAAAGCAATTTGATTATAAAATGTTTTTGCATGATAAAAAAACAGGTTGACAAAAAATAATGGTTTATTAATATGCGCCAAGCATCATCATGAAGATGATATATTTTTAAGTACAGTGTAAATAAATATAAAGCAGCATCATAAAAATACAAAGCCACGAAGGCAGTGTCCCGGTGAACCGGTACTGGATTGGTGGTTTTTTTTTATGGGAAAAGACAGCCGCCTGAAAAACAGACAATGTAACAAATACTTCTATCAAAATTAAATGGAGGAATATATGCCCCGAATCTTTTTTGCAAAGGCGGCCACCCGGAATAAAATTTTTTTATCAAATTTTATTCTTTTACTTGCAGGCCTTCTGGCTTTTCCGGTTTTTATTTTTGCCGGAGATTCCGTTGAAAATGAAAAAATTTATAGCCTGGATGAAATCGTGGTATCCACAACCCGAAATGAAATACTGGTCAGTGACGCAGCACAAAGTGTCACAGTGCTTTCAAAAGAAAAAATCATGGCCTCGCCTTTTGAGCGGGTGGAAGACATTATTCGCATCGTTCCGGGGGTCTACAATACCCGGCATTTTGCAACACAGACAAGCGGGGTTTCAAATCCCATCACCGTTCGCGGTGTCGGCGGAAACAGGGTTCTGCTTCTGGTTGACGGTGTGCCGCAAAACGATAATTTTAACAACTCCATTGCCTGGGTGGCCTGGGGACACATCCCCAAGGAGGCCATTGAGCGCATTGAAATTGTCAGGGGGCCGACGTCTGCCATGTATGGATCAGAAGGAATCGGCGGGGTGATTCATATTATCACCAAAAAATCCGAAATCAATCGCAAGACCTCTGTCCGGGCCGAGGCTGGCACCTCAGACACCTATGCCGGCCATGTCTTTCACAGCCAGACAATAAATAATTTCGGCCTGCTGATTGCCGGCGGGTATGAGGAGTCAGACGGTTTTTATATGACGCAAGATCCTGAAGACTACGAGATCAAAAGGCACAGGGAAAGCGGAAAAGTTTTCGGGAAGGTGAGCTATGATTTGGATGATGTCTCAAGTTTGGATTTTGCCGCCTTGTATTATGATCATGAAACCGGTAAGGGGCGGCAATTTTTTTATGATGAACTTCAACTGAATCAGTACTCAATGAATTATACCCGGCAAATAGGCGGCAACATGGACATTAAGGGGCTGCTGTATTACAACCGGGCTGACAAAAGCGCTTACCAGGACAGTTCCAAGGATAATTTTGCAACGCTTCTTCGCAGAGAAGATGCGCCTTCATCAACATGGGGTGCGGACGTGCAGACCACACTGCCGATCAGTGACAGCATAAAGCTTACCCTGGGAACAGCTTTTAAAAATGTTTGCTGGGATTATGACGACGAGTTTGTCGGCAGCAACAGGGATGAAGGGGCAAAAGGCGTCCAGCAGCAACTTTCTCCTTTTGCCAATATGGATATTAATTTTATGGAAAAGCAATTGATTGTTAATATGGGTGCCCGCTATGACTGGATTAAAACCAGGGACGGTGCCAATTGGGATGATGACCCGGATGCTGGTGAGGCTTATAGTAACGAGTACGGATCAGATGAAGACAGCAGCTTTTCACCGAAACTTGGCATTACTTATCACCTGGATGATAAAACCACTCTGCGTGCCTCGGGCGGCAAGGGGTTTCGTGCGCCGAGCCTGTTTGAGCTTTACAAGGTACATGTGCGAAGTGGAGGCAGATCATTTCGGCATGCCAATCCTGAACTGGAACCCGAAGAGATATGGGCGTATGATATCGGTGTACAAAGAATGCTGCTGGAAAAGCTCCAGGGCCGCCTGACATTTTATCAATCATTTGCCAGTGATTATATCGGCACCCGGCTGACAAACTCCTATCAGAAAGGGGGTAAAACTTACAATGAATACGTTCTGGACAACATCAGCGAAGTTGAAATGCACGGGATTGAGGCGGAGTTGAACTGGTATCCGGCAAGCAATGTATCAATTTTCACAAATTACACCTGGAATGTTTCAAAAATCAAGGAAAATGAGGCCAATTCATTTGAAGAAGGACAGTATCTGACCAATGACCCCAAACACAAATTTCACGCTGGCGTAACCTATCAGAATCCAGAGCTTTTCAATGCCACCCTGCTATTGAATTACTATATTGATAAATACTACAATGTGGATGAAATTACCCAGGATACGGACGATTTCTGGAGCGCGGATATAAGTGTTTCCCGCCGGTTTTTTAACGGGATGACGGTTTACCTGAATGTGGAGAATATTTTTGACAGCGTGGACAATGAGGCCATTGCTCCGGGAACCATATGTTCGGGTGGTTTAAAATTCGAGTTTTAAATGTTTTTTTCAAAAACCAATTAACTATCAATGGATTCTTGCCAAACCGGTTGCGGCAGGAATCTGTTTGATCAAAAAGTTCAAAAACAAAGGAAGTTAAATTTATGAAAAAATTACTAACATTGACAATAATGCTTTCCATACTGTTTTTTGCAGTCGCATCCCATGCACATCATTTATGGATTGAGGCAGGCGATAATGGCTGCTACACAGTGAAGCGCGGTATGATTACGCAACGGACAGACATCTATAATCCTGCCTGTGTCACGGAAATCAGAGCGTATGCCGAAAATGAAAAACAAATATCCATTGACCGGGTCAACGAGACTGAGCAGGTGGTTTTCAAAACTGAAACACCGGCTGCCATGGCCAGTGTTGTCAGCAAATGGGGACATCGTGTCAATACAACCAGGGGTAAAAAACTTATGAACCGCCAGGAGGCTGAATCTGCCGGTTTTAAAGTTGTAAGTGCATTTTTTTCAACACAGTTTTCAAAAACCCTGTTCTTGCCGTCCAGTTTGAATCAAAAGCCGTTGGGATTAAAATTTGAAATGGTTCCAATTAGTGATCCAATTGGAGCAAAACCAGGTGAAACGCTTTCTGTTAAACTTTTGTATGAAGGCAATCCTCTGGCAGGGGCATCCATTATTATGAGGGGCGGACAGGAGTTTAAAACCGATAAAAACGGTGTGGCTCAAATCAATTTAAAAGATAAAGGAGTTCAACTGCTTTATGCCAGGCACAATGTTCCTGCTGAAAACAACAGTGAACTGGATTTTTTGAGGTTTATGACTTTTTTAACATTTGAGGTAACACCATGAAAACTTTTACTTTTTTATTTTTCGTTTTATTTGCTTTGGCTTTGCCGGCCGTGGCTGCTGCCCATGGCACAGACTACTCTCTTGTCATGGAAGAACAAGTCATTGCAGCAAAATTTTTTTATTCGGATAAAGAACCCATGCGCTATTCAGAAGTGCTGATTTTCAGCCCGGAAAACAAGGAGGTTGAATATCAAAACGGCCGGACCGATCAAGAGGGTCGGTTTGCCTTCTGTCCGAACAAACCTGGAATGTGGGGCATTAAAGTCAATGACGGTATGGGGCACGCTGTGAATACAACAATAACAGTAAATCCGTTAGCAGTTCCTGGTGAAAAGACCCCCAACGTAATGCAAAACAAAAAAAATCTTTTTGCCGAATCTTCCATGTGGCTCAGAATATTTTTCGGCTTAAGTTTATTGCTGAACATTTTCTGGGGATTGCAAACCTGGAAAGGGCATAATAAATAACGCAGAAGCCAATTCCATATGAACTGTATGGAATTGGCCTGAAATGTTTTTACCATCGGTGTTTTTTTATTTCATACTGCTGTTTTTTTTCGTTAAAGTCTTCTCTTAAAACAAATCCGGTATAATCAGCATCAAGTTTCCAATTGGTATGCCTGAACTGAACAATCAAGCCTTTGGGAAGGGTTGCTTTTTGGGCATCTATGACAGGAATATTTTTGTCTTCTTTGTACAAGGCCAATATGGTTTTGCCAAGCTCCGCTTTTTCTTTTTCAGAGCTTATTTTCATCTTTTTTAAAGAAGAAATGCTGTTTGACATATCAATAAACAGATCTCCATATTCATCATATTTCTTTTTTGACTCTTTTTCTAATTTTCTTTTGGTCTTTTTGAGGTCAAGGATTTTGTCCATATCATCCTTTGATTTTTGGGATTGTTTGCTTATGGATTCGATTTCGTTTTCAATTTCTGAGGTGTCTTTTTTTTCAAGGTTTTCAAATAAAACCCGCATCTTTTCCTGGATGACTTTAATGTCACTATTCCATTCCTGTATTGTGGCATTAATCTTTTCTATTTTTGTTTTGCAGGAGACAACCTCCACAGAATCACCTACAATCAATTTGCAGTTGCTCTCAAATAAGGTTTTTCTAAGAATTATTTTGTTTCTTGCTCGAATTATTGATGAAAGTAATTTTGAGTTAGTGATAATACAAAAATTATTACACGAAATGATCGAATTCGATACTTTATTATAAGATGTGCTGTTCGTTGATTTGGAATGTTCTATCAGGATGTTTTTTTCACTATTCACCGTACTGTTGAGAACCGAGGGTATCGTTACAGAACCTTGGGAAATGATTTCAGCATTGACGGCCTGTTTTTTTATTATCACATCACCACTGGTTACAACATGCCCTTTAAAAATATCAGCGGTCAGTGTTCTGCATTTTATTTTGACATTTTTGTCTACAATGCCATGAACATCAACATCGCAGTCGTGGTTTATGGCAGGGTTGTCGCAGGATAAATCAGCCGGGATAACGATAGTGGGAGAAACGGAAATAACACCTTTATCTGAAATGTTCGGCACACCATCACAGGTTGCCAGAAACGAATCTTTTTTTTTGATGACATTGGAACCTTTGGTAATATCAGGCACCCCTTTTGGAGCTATGACAAAATTTCTGTTGACATTGAATCCTGATTCTCCCGGAATTCGGATGAGTGTCAGAAGATTTGAATCTTTTGAAACAATGGGAGGAAATGTTTGTGTGTTATCCAGAGCGTCTGGTGAGGTAAAATTTATTTTTGGGATAAATTTTTCAGGAATTGGTTCGGTTCCCCTGGCAACGGTTATTTTTTCGCCTGGTTTGATTTTGTTTTCAAGCAACTTGTGAATGGCATTGGTGATGATACCATAGGTGATCTTTTTATTGTATAACCAGAGTGTTATATTGTTTGTTGTCATTGAACTGGGGATTTCTTTGTTGACTTGCAGATACGCCTGTATTCTGTTTTTTGAATAGATCAGCTGAAAATAAGAATCCAGCTGATTAATCATTTCCCGCTGGGCGTCTTTTATATTCCCTCCTAATTTCAGGTTGATAATTTCAATTTTGGTCTTCATTTGTTTTTTAACAATTTTTCTGCGGTCTTTTTCAGAAAGACCAAAATCTTCGACAAGGATATCTCCTATCCATCTTGGTTTGTTGATTTGTTCCGGGTTTTGGTTCTTGCTATTCGGGTTGCCGCTATATCTCTTTTTATAAGCCTCTCTTTCTAAATTTTGGAGTTTTAAAGCCTCTTTGATTTTTTCTTTATTCATTAAGTTCTCTTTAACAACAAGCACGCCAAAAACAGCGTTTTTTTCCTGTTCTTCAATGGCTGATTGGCAGATGGATCTGAGGGTTTCCTCCCAATCCTCTTCCAATATTCTGTTTTGAAGCAACAAAATTTCATCTCGGGTTTCAGGGGTCATCTCTTTTTTATGAACCAGAATGTCCCCAATGATATGATTTTTATTGTTTTTTTGATAAAGCCGGGTTTGATCAACAAGGGCTTTGTCGATAATATCTTTTGTGACAAATTTATTTTTTACAGCTATTTCACCGAATTTTCGGTCCATGGCCTTGATTTCCAGATGCTTTAAGCCATTGTGAAGAAAGTCAAGTTGTGATGCCTCCAACAGTCCGGTTTCAAGCAGTATAATATCAATATTTTTAACCCTTTTTTGTAAAAAATCATCAGTGATTTGCGTGAGCAGATTTGAAAAAATAACTTTTTGTTCAGATAGCTTTTTTTGAAAAGAGTCTTCATCTTCCTGTTCAATGTTTTTTTTCTGAATCAGCGTATTTTTTAAAAGTTGTTGGGCAAGCTTTATGATAATCTGATTGTATTTAAACTGTTCTTTGATAATGATCTGTGGAGAAATGAAGTTCTGGGACTCAAGGGCTTTATCAAT
The DNA here is from genome assembly GCF_000307105.1 of Desulfobacula toluolica Tol2. Classification (NCBI taxonomy): domain Bacteria; kingdom Pseudomonadati; phylum Thermodesulfobacteriota; class Desulfobacteria; order Desulfobacterales; family Desulfobacteraceae; genus Desulfobacula; species Desulfobacula toluolica. Next base: position 3,352,134 of record NC_018645.1, on the reverse strand, counting down.
TGTATATTGCTGTCCTCGTTTAACAGCATCTTCTAAAATAGTTCTAATGCTTTTATATTGTCCTTTTGAAATAAGTTTTTTTGTTAAAATTATTTCAAGGATTTTTAGATTGGAACGAAACATTGACAGTATGTTTTGATCTTCCCGGCTTTTTATTTGAGGAATTGATGCGTTCATAAGTTTTCCGGCCAGTTGCAAATTCTCACTGACAAGCCTTTTAAGAGTTTAATTTTACCTGTTTTTAGCCAATAAAAATAAGAGTCAAGATAGCAAAGTTAAGAGAATTAATGCAAGTTAATACGGCTATTTTCGATGATTTTAAATCAAATATTAATAGATTTTTTTTGTTTTTCCGGCTTCTACAGGGTTTTCTTGTTTTTGAATTTCAGAACTGATAAGAAAAGGTCATGTTTGATGTTGCGATCATAGGGGCGGGGCCTGCCGGAACAGCGGCTGCTTTTGATCTTTTATTAAAAGGGTTGAAGGTGCTGATTCTGGATAAGTATGAATTTCCCAGGAAAAAAGCCTGTGCCGGCGGGATTACACCCAAGGGATATCATCTGTTCAGGTATGATATCTCTTCCATGGTAAAAAGAGAATGCAGCACCGTCAAAATTAGTCCGCATAATAAAAAGTCATTTTTTATCAAAGATGACAACACGCTTTGCTATATGACCAAAAGGGAAGATCTGGATCTTTTTTCTTTAAACAAGGTTATGGAAAAGGGCGCGGATTTCAGGGTGATAAAAAAGATTCAATCAATTAATGAAACCCCGGTTTTTGTAGAAATCCATACGGATTCGGAATATTTAAGGGCATCGTATCTGATTGGTGCTGACGGTGCCAACAGTATTGTCCGGCGGTTTGTTTCAAAGGGCCGTTTTTATCAAAAGCAATTTGCCATTGAGGCGGATGTGAAGATCGACAGGCCTGACATGTATCACATGGAGTTTGATTTTTCAAAGTCTCTCAATGGTTATTACTGGATTTTTCCCAAAGACGATCATGTGAATATCGGGAATTATTCAGTTGATTCAAATTCAAGGCTGCAGATTCAGCATCTTTTTGACTATGCTGATGAAAAGCTTCATTCAAGACGGCTTGATGCTGTTAAAGGTTATCCCATCTGTACGGGCGGCTTTAAGTATAGACCGGATTCAAAAAGAGTTCTTCTTGCAGGGGATGCTGCAGGTTTGTCTGAGCGGCTGCTGGGAGAAGGGATCTTTTTTGCCGTGAAAAGCGGGCAGGCAGCTGCCCGGGCCATCCTGGAATCAGAACTGCACGCATTGTCAGCCAGGGATCTGTATCGGGAAAAATTAAAAGCCATCCAGGCGGATTTGCGGGTTTATGATTTAAGTTCAAATTGGTTTTACACGTTCCCGGGCGTTTCATTAAAGGCAGTATCCTTTCCATTTGTTCATAAAAGGTTTTCAAAAGGGTATGCAGACGGAAAAACCATCACCCAAATTCTTTGTGGCAAAGCTGCTGCAATAAAAAATCGATAAATATCTAAAAAATAGCAAAATTGTTGTAAAAGACCTTATGAAATAACTATATCTAAATAATTAGTTACATTTTTGTGTAGATAAAACAACAAAAATGTTATTAAGTTCATTTCTGTTCTTAAGATTTTCCCGTATTGATTATCCTTCTATTCTAAATACTTAAGTTTATTTATAGCTGTCATTTTGATTGTGGCACTCCTTTTGCTCTAAAGAAATACAAATGATTTTTTAATTATTATAAAAGGAGAGCAAAATGAAAAACATACTGGCAGTCATTAAACCGTTTAAGGTTGATGAAGTAAAAGATGCCTTAATAAAAATTGATGTCAAGGGAATGACCATCTCAGAGGTCAAAGGGTTTGGTCGCCAGAAGGGTCACAAGGAGATCTACAGGGGAGCGGAATATCAGACGGATTTTATTCCCAAGGTCGAGATCAAGATTGTTGTGGCTGATGATCAGGTTGATGAAGTAGTTAAAACCATTATTGACGCTGCAAAAACAGGAAAGATCGGAGACGGGAAAATTTTTATTATGCCCATTGAAGATGTGATTCGAATCAGAACTAATGAGGCCGGTATCGACGCATTATAGTTGAAAAGGAGAAGAATAAAATGAAAAAGTTGGCGTTAACAATTGTTTGTTGTTTGGCATGTTCAATTTCTGTAGTCTGGGCCGGTGATGATGCACCTACCATAACATCTAATAAAGCGGCCATTGCCCTGGTGCAGTCTCATGCGGATTATGTATGGACCCTTGTTGCTGCGATGCTGGTATTTTTTATGCAGGCCGGATTTGCCATGGTTGAAACCGGTTTCACACGGGCTAAAAATGCCGTCAATATCATGATGAAAAATTTGATGGATTTTTCCATGGGGTCTATTGTGTATTGGGCTGTCGGGTTCGGTCTGATGTTTGGAGTGTCTGAGACCGGTTGTTTCGGCACATCCGGTTTCTTTTTAAGTGATTTCAAGGTGGGCGAAGACCCATGGGTACTGGTATTCTGGATGTTCCAGGCTGTATTTGCCGCCACGGCCGCCACTATTGTATCAGGTGCCATGGCGGAAAGAACCAAATTTTCAGGATATCTCATCTATTCCGTGGTAGTTTCAGGGCTGATCTATCCGATTTTCGGCAGCTGGGCATGGGGTAGCCTGTTCAATGGAAGCGGATGGCTTGAAGGGCTTGGATTTATCGATTTTGCAGGATCAACGGTCGTTCATTCAGTTGGTGGATGGGCAGCTCTTGCAGGTGCCATGATTTTAGGGCCCCGCCTTGGAAAGTACACCAAAGAGGGAAAAGTCAGACCCATACTGGGACACAACATACCCCTTGCTGCCATAGGGGTTTTCATCCTCTGGCTGGGATGGTTCGGGTTTAACCCTGGGTCAACCACTGCAGCATCCAAAGATATAGCCATGATTTTTGTTAATACAAACCTTTCTGCAGCAGCAGGTGCCATCATGGCCATGGTGGTATCCTGGATAAAGTTTGGAAAACCCGAAGTCGGCATGAGTTTGAATGGTGCCCTGGCCGGTCTTGTGGGAATTACTGCCGGATGTGCCAATGTGACACCTGCAAGCTCAATCATGATAGGTGCCGCAGCAGGCGTGATTGTTGTATTCTCAGTTGTGTTTTTTGATAAGATCAGAATTGATGACCCAGTAGGTGCCATTTCAGTTCATGGTGTCTGCGGTGCCTGGGGAACACTTGCCGCAGGTATTTTTAATATGGACGGCATGACATTTAAAATAGTTGCAGTCCAGTTAACCGGGATCATATCCTGTTTTGCCTGGACATTCCCTTTGGCCTATCTTTTGTTCAAACTGATTGATGTGACAATAGGATTAAGAGTATCCAGGGAAGAAGAATTGGAAGGTCTGGATTCCACAGAGCATGGGGGAAATGCATATCCTGATTTTACCACTATTAATCACGGCACCATGGGAATTTTTGGCGGAACCGGCAGTCCTAAGCATGAGAAGGAGGCACCCTGTGCTTATAGCTCTGATAGCGCTTCTGGTGTTTCTGTTGCTTCTGCATCCGGAAAATTAATCAAGCAAACTTAAACCTGACAAAGAGGTGTTAAGACAATAAAAAACCTGTCACCCTTTTTTATTATGAGGTGACAGGTTTTTTATTTTATATTATCTTTTGGCTTACATTTTCTTTTTCAAGATCTGTTGCTTTGCTTGAAAAAAATATGCTGTAAAACAATAATTAAAATCAAAGAATAATGTTCAAAATTCTGCGAAGCGGTTCAGCCGCACCCCAGAGCAACTGGTCTCCAACTGAAAATGCAGTCAGGTAATCATCTCCAAGGTTCATTTTCCTGATGCGGCCGACAGGAACCGTCAATGTCCCTGTGACTGCTGCCGGGGTCAGATCTTTGATGGAGTCTTCTTTTGAATTGGGAACCACTTTAACCCAGTCATTATTTTCAGCCAGCATGGCTTGGATTTCATTGAGCGGCACATTTTTTTTCAGCTTAATGGTAAAAGCCTGGCTGTGACATCTCATAGACCCTATCCTTACACATTGACCGTCAATGGGAATGGGATTGTCTGATCTCCCGATTATTTTATTTGTTTCAACAAATCCTTTCCACTCTTCTCTTGTCTGACCATTGTCCATTGCCCTGTCAATCCATGGAATCAGACTTGCAGCCAGCGGAACTGCCCAGTTTTGAACGGGAAAATCATTGGATCTCATGGTTTCGATGACATTCTTGTCCAGATCAAGAATAGCTGAGGCCGGGTTTTCAAGAACAGGAGAGGCCATATTGCCGATGGTCTGCATCTGGGCCACAAGCTCTTCCATGTTTTTAGCACCTGCACCGGATGCTGCCTGATATGTCATGGAAGTCAGCCATTCGATCAGATTGTTTTCAAACAACCCGCCCAGGGCCATGAGCATGAGGGATACGGTACAATTGCCGCCAATATAGTTTTTAATGCCGTCGGACAGAGCATTATCAATTACCTTGCGGTTTACAGGGTCCAGAACGATAATGCTTTTATCATCCATTCTCAAAGTGGATGCGGCATCAATCCAGTATCCGTCCCAGTTTTTTGCGGCAAGCTTGGGCCGAATCTCTTCAGTGTATGATCCTCCCTGGCAGGACAGGATAATATCCATGTCCAGCAGCTGGTCAATATCATAGGCATCAACCAGCGGGGGTGTTTTGATGCCCACATCCGGAGCTTGCTGACCAGCCTGGGATGTTGTGAAAAAAAGAGGGGTAAAGCGTTTGAAATCATTTTCCGTTATCATTCTTTCCATGAGTACGGAGCCAACCATTCCACGCCAACCAACAATTCCAACTTTTTTCATTATCCTCTCCTTAGGTTATAATGTTCCCTGTAAAGGGCAGGGTTATCTTAAATTATGTTTTTCAGCCCAGTCATTCACATGAATGGGAGATTCAAGTACGGTTACTCCAGCGTTTCTAAAAGAGGACACTTTGCCTTCATAGGTTCCTGCTGACCCTCGGACAATGGCACCTGCATGCCCCATTTTTTTGCCTTGCGGGGAAAATCGTCCGGCAATAAAGGATGCAACCGGTTTTTTCATATTATTGGCGATAAAATCAGCAGCTTTTTCTTCTTGTTCTCCTCCAACTTCACCAACAACAATAACAGCATCGGTATCGTCATCATTTTCAAACATTTCAAGGATTTGCGGTAAATTACAAAAAACAACAGGATCCGCTCCCATGCCGACAACTGTGCTTTGACCAACATTTTTTTCAGAAAGGATACCGGCAAATTCATAAGACAGGGTTCCTGACCTTGAAATGACACCCACCCGGCCAGGCTCAAAAAGCGAAGCAGGCATGATGCCCATTTTCCCTTTACCCGGAGATAAAATTCCAGGGGTGGTAGGTCCCAAGGCTATGACATTTTTTTCATTGGCATAGTCCCTCATTTTCATTGCATCATGCACCGGAATATGTTCGGGTACTATGACAATCAAGTCAATGCCGGCATCAACGGTTTCCAGGAAAGCATCAAGAACAAATATGGCCGGCACAAAGAAGACCGAGGCGTTTGCGCCGGTTTGTTTCACCGCCTCGTCCACATAATTAAAAACCGGCAGACCTTCAACAGTCTTGCCGCCCTTGCCCGGTGTTACGCCACCTACTATTTTTGTCCCGTAATCAAGCATCCATTTGGTTTGAACACTTCCGATTTTTCCGGTTATTCCCTGTACAATTACGCGGGTATCATCATTAAGAAGAATACTCATTTTTACCTCTATATTTAATTTTTTCAGTCCATTTGTTCTGCAGATTATTGTCTTGCCGAATTGCTGTCTTGCTGAATTGTTATGTTACCAGACGATTACTTTAGAAGGGCAATCAGCTTGTCAACTGCAGTTTCAGTCGCTGCTTCGGTTACAACATGGACACCACCGGATTTTAAAATTTCCCATGTTTCCTCCTGGTGATTTCCAAGAGCCTTTGCAACAATAGGAATGGTCAGATTATGTTCTTTGATGTATTTTACAATCCCTTTAGCCCCTTCATGAATGGGATTGATGCCGCCATATATGTTTATGAAGATGGCTTTCAAATCTTTCATCATGATCAACTCCATGCATTTATAGAGAAGATCTGCTGTTATACCGCCGCCTGTTTCAAGGAAGTTTGAAGGTTTTAATTTGTTGCCGATAATATCCATTGATGCCATGCCCAGACCTGCACCGGACGAAATCAATCCAATATCTCCTTCAAGATCAACATAGGTAACCCCAATTTCTTTTCCCTTGTTTTCAAGGGAATTTCCCGCTCGGTTTTCACTGGGCAATGAAAGGGATTTTTTGAGTCTGAACATGGCAGAGTCATCAATTTCAAGAACCGCGTCAACCGCCACAATTCCACCGTTTTTTAAAATGACAAGGGGATTGATTTCAGCTATTATGGCCTCGTATTTTTCAAACACCTTGTAAAGACGCACCAGGATGTCGGAACAGGCTGTTAAAGGTTTTGGGGACAGATTAAGCTGCCTTAAAAGTTTTTGTGCCTGGTAAGGGTAAAATCCAAATTTTGGATCTATTATTGCCGAGGCGATCTTGTCGGATGATTCTTTTGCGGTTTTTTCAATATGGACACCGCCTTCAGTGCTGACAACAACAATGGGTTTTCCTGAATACCCGTCAATCGTGATGGCCATGTAGAGTTCTTTTGCAATATTTGCTTTTTCACTGATCATTATCTCTTTGACACGACAGCCTTTTATTTCCATATTCAAAAGCTCGTCCGTCATTATTTCAAGTTCATCCGATGAGTCGGCAATCTTGATTCCCCCGGCAAGCCCGCGTCCGCCAACAAGTACCTGTGATTTAAGAACAACCGGATACCCAATCTCATCCGCCATGTTTAAGGCGCCTTCAACAGTTCTTACGACTCCTCTTCTTGGAACCGGTATGCCAAATTTTTCAAAAATTTCCGCGCCTTCATACTCGTGTAATCTCATAATTAATTCCTGTTAAATTCAAATTTTATGAATTTTATTTTATATTTTTTTTGAATAATCAACTTAAAAATCTAAGAAAAAATACGGGTTATGTCAATGAAAAATTATCGTTAATATTATGCGTGACAATATTTAATATGTATTATCAGGTGGTTATAAAAACGCTTGACAAGTCGTTAAAATATATTTTAAAAAGAACAGTGGTTTGATGAGCCACCAGGCAAAAAAAATAAAGCCATTTTTTTGTTTGCATTAATGAAGCAGGCAACGCAAAATTACTATCGTTTTTCAGCGATTTTTTTATTTTGGTTGATCAAAAAAAATTTTATGTATGGACGTGTTGAATAGTGGTTTTTGGAATTTAAGTATTAGTTAAAAATAAATCGCATTATGTTATTTAAAACAGCTGTTTATTTTTATACTGTAAAAATTGAACGAATTTAGTATAAATTTAATTTCTTTATCTTCAGTTTACCCAACTAAAACCTCTCGGCTTGATATTAAACATTATTATCAAGATCACCAAAACTCCATATCAGATAAAATTATTATTAATTTTTAAAGTGAAGGAAATTATTATGGGACTTATGACAAAAGATCAGTATATTGAATCATTGCGAAAACTAAACCCTGTTGTTTATATGTTTGGTGAACGAATTACCGACGTTGTAGACAATCCAAGATTAAGGGCGGGCATTGAGGCGACAGGTGCGACATATGAAGTGGCCGAAATGGATGAATATCGTGATCTTGCAATAACCACAAGTCCTTTGATTAATGAGCCTGTCAACCGGTTTACCCTTCCGCCGGGTTCAATTGATGATCTGGTTCACAGAGTTAAGCTGAACAGGGCTATTGCAAATCATGTCGGAACCTGCCACCAGCGCTGTACCGGGCTTGACTGCCTTTCGGCTTTGTCAATTGTGACCTATGATGTTGATCAAAAACATGGCACAAGCTACAATCAGAATTTTATCGAATTTTTAAAGTACATGCAAAAAAACGATCTTACGGCAAATGCCGGGGTTACGGACTTGAAAGGGGATCGATCCAAAGGCCCGACCCAGCAGGCAGATGATGAAATGTACCTGAAGATTGTTGAGCGCAGATCTGACGGAATTGTGGTAAGTGGTGCAAAAGTTCATCAGACAGGATCTCTTTCATCCCATGAAATTATAGTGCTACCCACCCGTGCCATGAGAAAAGGTGATGAGGATTATGCGGTTGCATTTGCGGTTCCTGCTGATGCCGAAGGTCTTATCCATGTTGTTGGTCGTTCAAGCCTTGATGGCCGTGAGCTTGAAGGGGTTGACTGTGGTAACGTTCGGTATTCGAAAAATTGTCCCACGTTGATATTTGACAATGTGTTTGTTCCCAATGACAGAATTTTCCTGTGCGGTGAAACAGAGTTTGCCGTTGATATGGTGATCAAATTTTCTTCATTTCACAGACAGAGCCATGGCGGATGCAAGGCAGGCAAAATCGACTGCATGATCGGTGCTGCATTGACACTGATGGATTACAACGGAACCTCAAAAGTCGGTCATCACAAACAAAAAGTCATTGATATGATCCACAGAGCGGAAACACTTTACGGCTGCTGTCTTGCATCTTCATATGAAGGAAAACAACAGGCATCAGGTTCCTATTTTATTGATACAATTTTATCCAATGCTTCCAAAATTCATGAAGGCAAAGAGCTTTCTGAAAGTATTCGGCTTATGATTGATATTGTCGGTGGATTTGTGGCGGATATGCCGTCTGATAAGGATTTTGAGCATCCCGAGATTGGTCCCAAGCTGAAACGGTATTTTAAGGCGGTTGAAGGTGTTCCTGTAGAAAACAGAATCAAGATGTTCCGACTCGTGGAAAAAATGGCTATGGAATCTGCCGATACCATTTCCGATATTCACGGCGGGGGATCTCCTGAAGCCCACAGGGTAACAATTCTCAGGGAAAGTGATCTTGAAAGCAAAAAGCGATCCGCTTTGCGTCTTGCAGGTATTGAAGGATAGGTTTTTATATCATAATAAAAAGACCGGCAAACAGTGTTTGCCGGTCTTAGCAAAAGGATATAGACGGCATTAAATGGAAAACCAATATGATGTTATAATAATCGGCGCAGGCGTTGTTGGAAACGCCATCGCCAGGGAATTGTCCAGATATTCGATAAGCGTTGCTGTTCTTGAAAAAGAGCTTGACGTATCCATGGGTACAAGTTCAAGAAACAGCGGTGTGCTGCATTCGGGTATTCACTATAAACCGGGAACATTAAGGGCCCGTTTAAATGTGCTTGGGAATTCAATGATGGCTGATCTTTGCAATGATTTAAAGGTAAAGATCAATTATTTGGGAAAATTAACAGTAGCCCAGGATGAAGAAGAGGTCAAAAGTCTTCATATGCTCAAGGAGCAAGGCCTTGCAAACGGGGTTCCCGGCCTGGAGATACTGGAAAAAAATGAAATGCGAAAGATCCAGCCCAATGTGGGCGGCATCAAGGCACTTCATTCTCCAACCACCGGAATTATCTGTCCGTATTCTTTGACCATTGCTTTGGCGGAAAATGCCCATGCAAACGGCTGTCATTTTTATCTGGGGCATGCCGTAACTTCCATCCAAAAGCAGGATGATCTGTTTGAAGTAAATGCTGCCGGCAAACGGTTCAGATCAAAAGTGCTGATCAATTCCGCAGGCCTTTATTCTGCTGATATCTGTACCATGCTGGGCATAGACGAGTATAAAATTTATCCCTGCCGTGGTGAGTATCTGATTTTGGACAAACGGCTGGACGGTACTTTGAATGTTCTTGTTTATCCTGCACCTCACCAGGGAAAAGCAGGATTGGGCATCCATTTGACCAATACGGTTTCAGGCAATATTCTCATAGGACCTAGCAATGAATACCAGGATGATCCCGAGGATTATGCCTGTACTGCCAATATCATGGCCTTGCTGAGAAAAGAGGGGCATGATCTGTTGCCGAATCTGACAACTTCTGATTTTATCCGCAGTTTTTCAGGATTACGAGCCAAGCAGACACCACCCGGAGTTGGAGGGTTTAAAGATTTTGTTATTGAAAGCCGTGATGATATCAAAGGCTTTATCAACCTGGTTGGAATTGAAAGTCCCGGCCTTACCTCATCTCCGGCCATTGCTCTGATGGTCAAGGATATGGTTGAAAAACTTTTAACATTGGAACCAAAAGGCGGGTTTAACGGTATTCAATCCGGTATAACCGGTTATTTCCACCAATTGCCGGATGAACAAAAAGCAGATCTGGTTTCCCAGAATCCGGATTATGGAGAAGTTGTCTGCCGGTGTGAACAGATTACCAAAAAAGAGGTACTGGATGCCATTTCCAATCCTTTGGGCGTTAGAACAATTAATGCCATCAAGTATCGTTCAAGAGCGATGATGGGGCGTTGTCAGGGCGGATTTTGCCTGCCCAGAATCGTTCAGATCATGGAAAAGGAGTTTGGCTATAAACCTGAAGATTATTTACTCAACAGCAGGAATTCCCAATTGTTTATAGGGAAAATGCGTCAGGAACTTGTATAAGATGCAACATATGAAACGTGATCTGGTAATCATTGGAGGCGGCCCTGCAGGTCTTGCTGCAGCGATTTCTGCCAGGAAAAACGGGGTAAAGGATATTCTTTTAATTGAAAGAGATAAGATCCTTGGCGGGATACTCAATCAATGCATTCATGATGGATTCGGACTCCACACTTTTAAGGAGGCCTTGACCGGGCCTGAATATGCCCAGCGATTCATAGATGAATTTCATGAACTTGGTATTGAAGTCATGCTTGAAACCATTGTGCTGTCATTGGATAAAAATAAAAATCTCAGTGTCAGTTCAAAAAAAGGCTTTGTAAATATTCAAGCAGGAGCAGTGATATTGTCGATGGGTTGCAGGGAGCGGACAGCAGGTGCCATCTCCTTGCCCGGAACCCGGCCCTCCGGGGTTTATACTGCTGGTGCCGCACAGAATTTTGTGAATCTTCAGAATATAAAGATTGGAAATAATGTCGTTATTTTAGGATCAGGAGATATCGGTCTGATAATGGCACGAAGAATGGCCCTGGAAGGTGCCAAAGTTGAGGCTGTTTTTGAGCTGCTTCCAACACCAAGCGGTCTTGCCAGAAATGTCCAGCAATGCTTGAACGACTACGGGATTCCTTTGTTTTTAAGTACTTCTATTTTTGAACTCCATGGAAAAGAGCGGCTCACGGGTGTGACGGTTGCACAAGTTGATGAAAATTTTCAGATGATTGAACAAACAAAACGGTTTGTTCCATGTGACACGCTGTTATTGTCGGTCGGCTTGATTCCTGAGAATGAACTTTCCCTTGGTGCCGGGGTAAATCTTGAAACTACAACAAGCGGTGCATCTGTAGATGATAATTATATGACAAATATTCCGGGTATTTTTTCCTGCGGCAATGTTTTGCATGTGCATGACCTTGTGGATCATGTTTCAGAAGAGGCATCCCTGGTAGGTCAATGTGCGGTTCAATATTTAAATCAAAAGACTTTGCCTGAAGAATCATTTATACACATTGAAACACAACAGGATGTCCGGTATGTACTGCCCAAAAAAGTCAGTGGAAAAAAGGATTTTACATTGTCGTTGCGGGTTACCCGTCCAATGCAGAATGCGGCAATTATGGTGAAAGACAAGGACAGAAAAGTTGCAAGAAAAAAACTGGTCAGATTGCATCCTGCTGAAATGATCCGGGTTAAGGTCAAGGCAAAGAATATTGAAAACGCAGAAAAACTTGAGGTGAGTGTTCAATGTTAAAAAAAGATCTGGTTTGTATCGTATGTCCCAATGGTTGTCAGGTAGAGGCACTGATTGAAGAAACACCTGAATTAAAAGTTCTGGAGGTTAACGGATGTACCTGTGACAAAGGTATTGAGTGGGCAAAACAGGAAATTGTAAATCCCATGCGGACAATTGCTTCAAGTGTTGTTGTTGACCAGGGGGATTTTGAGCTTGTAAGTGTAAGAACAGATGCTTCAATTCCTTTGGGCAAAATATTTGATGTAATGGAGGCAATTAAGCACAAGACGGTTAAGGCCCCTGTAAAAATAGGGGATAAACTCATTGTAGATCCGGCAGGTGTGCCTTGTAATATTATCGCCACAAGAAATGTGTCTGTTGCCGTAAATTAAAGATACCAGATACCTGCTTTAAGGCTTAAGAACTACTAAGTGTTCCTTCCTCTTTATGGCAGGGAATTTCACTGATTGAGGGGCCTTCTTACAAGCTGAAATCAGAAGAAATTTTAGTCCAGGTGCCTAATAACGATTCCAAGATCCCCAAAAACTATTTTTATGAATTTCAGGGGATCTTTGTCAAACCGATTGATTTGCTTTTATTGATTTGATTCTATTGCTTTTTTAAGGCTTTTTACTTTTGGGCCTTGCAGGGTCCACATCCGGCAGGAATCAATTAAAAAGTTTTTTTCACGGATACTGTCAAGATCTTTTGGAATCAATGGCTTTTTTCTTCTGTCATGGGCCAGCCAGCCTTGGACAATTTCCTGGCCCATCACAATGATCAGATTGCAAAGATGGCTGCATCCTTTTTTCCCACCCATGATATCCCGAATACTTTTTGAAAATCCCGATTTTATTTCAAGACCTTTGAGCTTCTCAACAGTATCAAGGGTGTCTGTACATTCGGACAAAGGGACATGTACCATCTGTACCTGGACATCTTCTATCATAAGCGGATCAGGTTTGATCAGCAGTTTTACATCCAGATGGTGAACGATTCCGGGTTCTTTGACTTCTCCTGTGATATCAAACACTTTAGTGTATCTCTGGTCTTTTAAGACCCCGTGAACAATCACCTGGCCATCGGTATGGGGATATGTGGCAAGCTGGATATCCCGAGTGTGTATTTTTGTTTTATTTTCTATTATTTTATTTAGCATGAGACAATATGTAATCTTTTTTTTTCTGAAAATCAAACAGGATAATTACAAACAAATATATTTTTTTGAGAAAACAACAACTTTTTGATTTAAAGATATTAAATTTTTAGAATTTAAGTTTTTTGATAAAAACGTCCTGAAAGTCCTGTTTGGCGTTAAAATCAACAACTTTAACCTTGTTTGCAATTTGTGCTGCTTTATCAAGCAAAGAGTTGTCACATAAGATCATTACGGCTCCGGCTCCGGCTGAATTCCCCGCAATAACAATTTTGTCATGATCCATGACCGGAATCATTCCCAACGTCATCATATCCTTTTTGTCAAGAAATGTTCCAAAGGCCCCTGCAATAATGATCTTTTCAGGTTTATCAAGCCCTGCTTCCTTTAAGATAAATTCAATCCCGGTAATCAAAGCTGCCTTTCCCAATTGGACGGAACGGATATCTTTTTGGGTGATAAAAATGTCAGAATCATTTGCAGATGAACTTTTTGGGGCGAGAACATAAGGAAAATGAATGTCTTTTTTGCAGGCACCATCGGCCGATATTATCTGTTTTTGTAAAAACTGGGCCACAGCACTGATCACACCTGTTCCACAGACTCCAGATGGTTTTAATCCAAAAGATTGTGAAGGGTTGATAAATGTATATTCAGGCAGGTCGTTTTTGTTCTTGATTTTAACCTGATTAATGGCACCTGGAACTGCCTGCATCCCGCACGACAAGGATGCCCCTTCAAATGCCGGGCCGGTTGCACACGACGCTGCAAAAAAATGGTCTTTTGCCTTTAACATAAGTTCTCCGTTAGTGCCCAGATCGACCAGCAAAGTTCCGGTCGGTTGATTTTCAAGGTCAACTGCAATGGCTGCACCAAGGATATCTCCGCCAATAAAACCTGATACCTGGGGCAATGTCTGAATTGAAAATTTGTTCAAAGTAAAATTCAAATCATTTGAACAAATATTTTTTGCATCATAAAATGCCGGGTGGTAAGGGGAGAGACCAATGGATTTGGGGTCAACACCAGCCAAAATATGAATCATTGTGGGATTACCCACAACCACCATTCTTGAAACCATTTCATCTTTAAAATCAAGCGAATCCAGAAGTTTCTTGATCCCCCATTCCATTGCGTTGACAATGATTTTTTGTAAATATGCAAGGTTCTCTTTTTTTTGATAGATGGCGCCAATACGGCTCATGACATCATCCCCGTATATGGCTTGAGGATTTTTTACTGAGATGGATGAAAGTGTCTTGCCCCTTGCTGTGTTGCAAAGATACATGGCAATGGTTGTGGTGCCGATATCTGCGGCAATGCCATATTCGTTTTTTTTGTCAATGGTTTTGAATTTGTCTTTGAACTCAGTCGGCAAAGATAACGGGGCTTTGCTGATTATATGGGATGACAGCATGGATGATTCGGGAATTTCAATATCAGTATTTTTTGTAACTATGAATTTACAGGCTTCTTTAAATTCAGGCGGATCATTGGTGGGAATAATTTTGATCCGGCATTTCCCACACGTACCCCTGCCACCACAATCGGATCTTAAAAAAATATTCTGATCCATGAGTGCTTCCAGCATGCTTTTTCCTGATCTTGCGTTGATCTGTCTACCATGGGGCAGTAAGTTGATATGATATTTATTCAATTTTATGAATTCCTTAATTTATAGTTTGAATCAATTTCATCCGGCAGTCATGATTCTTAGTGCAAACTTCACAGGTGCTTCCAACAATAATTGTTTTGTATGCCACCCCCAAACCAATAAGACAGGAAACAGTTTTAAAAGGCGATAAAACAGCATTTCGGATTTTTACATTGATTTGTTCAAGGGGCAGAAGTGAACACAGATTTGTTTGATCTTCTATGTCCCATCCTTTGACTGAACCCGGACTTAGAAAGGGGCTTACACCCCATCCCAGTTTTTGGGCCTGTTTCTCGGCAATTTTTTTGATGACCTGCTCTGTTTGTTTGAGAATTAGCAATCCAATGAGATCAATCAGATAAGCCTCCATAAAATCTCCTTTAGAGGATGCTTTTATGGATTGCAGTTCAAATTCATGCCCGGCTGTGTAAACAGATATAAGTGAATGGCTGGCATGCCTCAAAAATTTAATGGCATAGCCTGGACTGATATTGCTGTGGCTATCAGTGCCTTTAAGGCTGCATAACAAAGGGTCGCTATTTGTCTGTTGGAATTCAAACCATCCGTATACGGCTGCTGGTTTCCATATGGTTTTAACTTTACCAAGTGTTTTCTCTGCGATTTCAATTAGTTGTGGGTGACGGCCTGACGGTTCAATCAGCTTTAAAACATCATTTAACGTTATGGCAACATTTAAATGACTAAGAACTTGGGGGTGCGGATTGAAACGGCTCATAACTTAAATAACATCAAGCTGTTATTTCTCCGGCTCTAACTGATTTTAAAAAATTCATACAAAAATTGTCATTTCCCATAATCATTTCTCCGGTTTTTAAGGCAGCCATAAGATCTTTGTCGGTCGGGTCCATTATGGCGGAATTAAATCCATTGGCCATAAGCATCAAAAGAAAACTGCGGTTGATTATTTTCCTTTTCGGCAGGCCATAGGATATGTTGGAAAGCCCTCCGGTTGTATGGACACCTTTAAGCTCCTTCATTATCACGCTTACAGCCTCCAGAACCATTGTGCCGTTATTGCCGTCAACACTCATGGGCTGGATCAGGGGGTCTATGAAAATATTATCCCTTTTGATTCCTATATCTTCAAGTTCCTTAACCATGGTCTTTGCGCAACGGATGATATCTTGTGAATTTTTCGGCATTCCGGAATCATCCATACACAATGCAATGATTTTACAATCTTTTCCTTTTAGGAATGGTATCATTGCATTGAATCTGTTTTTTTCAAGACTTATTGAATTGATTATCGGAGGCTTGTCAGTCATCTCATAGGCTGTTTCCAGAATTTTCGGATCAGGACTGTCTATGCACAAAGGAAGGTGAGTGGCTTTTTGTACAACTTCTATCAGCCATTTCAAGTCTTCTTCTTCATGGCTTATTCCTGCACCTGCGTTCACATCAATATAAGTTGCACCGCATTCTGTTTGGTTTTTTACATCATTTGTTATGTAGGCAGCATCTCTTTTGTCTACTGCTTTTTTTACTTGTTCCAGGGTGGTATTGATTCTTTCTCCAATAACGATAAACATTTATATGACCCCTTGTTTTGATTCCATTCTTCACGGCAGCAGTTTTACTGGATTTAACAGGCTTTGCTTGTCGCTTCTTTGGGTTGAATTCATTTGTTAAAAATTGTGAACATTCTCCAATATCAAACTAAATAATTGTCAGTCAGTGAATTGAATTTGATATTATTATGAGGCATATTCAAGCAATATAGAATAATTTTGTCAAGTTTTTTTGTTGTTTGAAAAAAAGACATATTGGTATTTTTAGATGTCATGTAATGTTTGAAATATTATTAATTTAAGGATAACAGGCTGATAGCATATTGTTTTGTTGGTGTATAAAAAAATATAGGATAACTTCAAGGGTTGTGATTTTTATTGATATGTTATTATGAATACTGCTCGAAAAAATAAGGGTTATTGTAAGATTCAAAATAATATTTGGATAATAATTGATTGAGTGCTTAAAACTATATTGTACATTTAAGATTGTGTTGTGGCATTATGGTTTATTTTACTGGGGTTTTGGCGCATGTGTTCGAGTTGTAGCTGTCAAATTTGTGGTAAAAAACTTATTTTTTTGTAATTGTGCTTGACAAAAAATAAGGTTAAGGATTAGAATTTGCCTCAATATTAAGGTCGTTAAATAGTAATGGGCATAAACAGGAGAAGCAAAAGATGGCAGTCAATGATATCTATCAGGCAGTTTTGGACTTTAAACATAAGGAAATTGCAGGTTTGGTTCAAGAAGAACTTGCTTTGGAAACAGATGTTTCCGAAATTATTCAGGACGGACTTATTGCTGCCATGGATGAGTTGGGGAGGCTTTATAGTGAGGGTACGCTGTTTGTACCGGAGATGCTCATTGGTGCCATGACCATGAAAAATGGACTGGCTGTTTTAAAACCGATCCTGGCTGAAACAAATATCCAGTCCAAAGGCACCATTGTTATTGGTACTGTTAAGGGAGATCAGCATGATGTGGGAAAAAATTTGGTGGCCATGATGCTGGAAGGGGCAGGGTTCAATGTCGTGGATATTGGAGTGGATAATGATACTGCAGCATTTGTAAAGGCTATTTCGGAAAACAATGCTGATATTGCTGCATTGTCCTCCCTTTTGACTACCAGTATGCCATCCATGGAAAAAATCGTGGCAGAACTGAAAGAGCAGGTCAGTGACATTAAAACCATGGTGGGTGGTGCCCCTGTTTCCATTGAATTTGCGGAACGGATCGGATCAAGCGGGTATGGTGAAAATGGCCCGGAAGCAGTTCAAGCTGCCAGAAGGCTTATGGAAATGTAATTTTTGTTATGAAACAATCAAGTACGGGAGAATCCGGGTGAAAAAAACAGTGTCCAGGTAAAATGGTTTGATCATTTTTTTAGAAAAAATAAAAAAATATAGAATTAATTTTGCTTAAGTTGTTTGGATGCAGACTACCCGAAACATTAAACATATCATTCAAGGAGAACCAAAGATGACAAAATCAATGACACCACCGGAAAGAATGATGGCGGTATTAATGGGCCAGGAAAAACCGGACAGGGTTCCGGTGGTTCCTTTTATTCAGGGATATGCAGCCAATATTGCGGGCATGCCCCCGGGTGAGTTCTGGTCAGACGGAGACAACTACTTTGATGCTAATTTTGCCAGTATGCGACTGCATGGTTATGAACAAACACCTCTTTACGGATATGCCGCCTGCGGCCCCTGGGAATTTGGCGGAAAAGTGGGTATGCCCGATGGAAGTGGTGAACTGGCACCTTATGTTATTGAGTCTCCCGTAAAGACCCTTGAAGATATTGAAAAATTGGAGGTTCCAACCTTTGACGGCCCTCTGCCGGGGGGATTTGCCATTGCCGACAGAAACGCTGAACGATGTGTTGCAATGGGAATGCCGGCCGGTTTTCAGGCGGGAAGTATTTTTTCAGCCGCGGCACAGGTGGCTGAAACCAATAGCTTTTTAACCTGGGTGGTTACTGAGCCGGATGCGGTGCATATGCTAATGGACAAGGTCAGCGATATGTTTATCAATGCCCTGGAGTATTTTGTCAATAAATTCGGCGCTCAGCACTGTATGCCGTTTCAGGCGGGTCCACTGGAAGCCAATGGTATGATTTCACCCGTAACATTTAAAGATTTGGTTTATCCTTATAATTTAAAAGTGAACAAAAGAATAAAAGAACTCGGCATTGGTGTCTCATTGATGCATCCATGTGCAGATCAGAATTTAAATATTCCTTACTATGTCAAGATGAGAGAAGAATGCGATTGGCACGGCAGATATATTTGGATTTTTGGTCCTGAAACATCAATTCCGGATCAGATCAAAGCCTTTGGAGATCATGATATTATTTGTGGTAATGTTGATCCTATTGCAATTCTTGAAAAACCATATGAACAAGTCGTTCAATTATGCAAAGAGGCTATTGAACAGGGCAAAGACAATCCCGGCGGATTTATTCTGACTCCGGGGTGTGAATTTCCCGCAGATGCCGCTCCCATAAAAGTAATGGCTATGATGGATGCTGCCGAGCAATTCGGTCGATATTAACAGGTGAAAAAAAAATAAAACATACGGCTCACCTGTGACTGGGTGAGCTGTATGTTTTATTTTTAGATGATTTTTGAACAACTGCCATGGTCAGCTTGTTTATTCGTCCTGTTATAAAATTTTATTTGCTTTCAGGGAAAGGAAAAAAACAGGTTACCGTTGTCATGCCATCACATTCAGGTCCGGGAATATTCTGGCATTCTTGTATCGAACCTGGACATGTATCCATGTTTTCTGGAATACGCCGGCAGCGTTGTGAGGTCATGGAAATTTTAAAGTTATATTTTTCAGAAAATATTTTCATCCTCAGAAGATCAGCGCCTTTGCCGCCGGCATTAAAATCAAAAGGCCTTTTGGATGAGTAATTCATGGTCTCCTGAGTAGAAAAAAAACCTTCAAAAATTCTTTTCCTGGCTTCTTGTGTAAGCCCTATTCCATGGTCTTTTACCACAAATTGCATGCCATTGCCTTTTTGATGAACAAAAATTTCAATTTTTCCCCCATCCGGTGTGTTTTCAATGGCATTTCGAATCAATCCATCTACAGTTTTTTTTAAGGGATCAACAGGCATTCGAATCGGGGAAGAAGATTTGAGGTGGGGAATCAAAGAGATATTTCTGTGGGACATATCAGGTTTTATGGCTTTAATCCTTTTTTCAACAAACCTGTTTAAAAAAATATCCTGGACAACAAGGTCACGACTGCTGAAAATATCTTCAATTTTCCGGCTTACTTTGGCAATTATCCCTTTTTCCCCGGTTTCCTCTGCAATAAGAGATTCAAATTCATCACGGCATTGCTCCAGGATACGGGAAAAGATCTTATGTTGAAAAAAATCTTTTTTTTCAACAATATCAGAAACCTCTCCTTCAATTCCAATAATCCGATCCAGGTTTCTTTGAACCCTTTCCATTGTTGGTTGCCAGGTTTTTTCAGGAAGATCCGCCAGCCTTTTTGAAAGGATTTTAAAAGAGCTTAAAAGAATTGCTACAGGTGTTTTCAGTTCATGGGACAAATGGCTGATCATTTTATCTTTCGCATGGTTCAGGCTTTTTAATTCTTCATAAGCTTCTCTTAATTCTCTTGAAACCCGTGCATTTTCAATTGAGAGGGCAACTGTTGCCGAAATTGTATTCAATGTTTCCAGGTCAGTTTCATCAAAATCGCCTGTTTTTTTATTATCAGCAGCCAGTATACCGATAATGCGGTCTTTATTTTTTAAAGGAACCAGGAGTAAGTTTTTTATTTTATATCCCATTTTCCGGTTCCTTAATTGATATAATTGCCTGTCGTCGGAAGGGGTGTTAACAATAATGGGCTTACCTGTCTTTACGACCTGGCCTGACATAAGTTCACTCATTGCAAATCGAGTTTTCTCAATATGTTCTTGTGTTGTCGGGTCATCATGGATGACACTGAAAAAATAGAATTCTTTTTGAGTTTCATCCAGTAAAATTGTATTGGCACACTCAACATTTAAAAGTTCTTTGATCTCGGTATTCACATAAAAAAGAAGCTTTTTTAAACCCGGGTATTGGGGGAGAACCTTGCTGATGCGGTTCATAGCCGTGCGATTGCGGTCGATCCGTTTTTCCATGGTCAC
The DNA here is from genome assembly GCF_000307105.1 of Desulfobacula toluolica Tol2. Taxonomy (NCBI): domain Bacteria; kingdom Pseudomonadati; phylum Thermodesulfobacteriota; class Desulfobacteria; order Desulfobacterales; family Desulfobacteraceae; genus Desulfobacula; species Desulfobacula toluolica. The sequence goes on along the minus strand of NC_018645.1, from coordinate 3,331,869 downwards.
GTCCTTTAGGACAATAATCACACCCTCAGGATTTTTGTTTTTATCTCTGTCCACACCAATTCGAATGACTACATCCAGAATATCACCATTTTTTGTCAGCCGCTTGGTGTTGAATTGCAGGACATTTTTGCTGTATGGCAGCATTTTTATCTTGTCCCTTAATTCGGTTTTAAGTGAATCAGGAACATAATTTTTTCCTATTTTTCCTTTCAGCTCCTTTAATGTCCAGCCAAAGGTTTTGGTAAAAGCAGGGTTTAAATAGGTGACCCGTTCCTTTGCATCCCTGGCCAGGACGGGATAGGGTAAAAATTTTAAAAACCTTTGATGATTTTCTTTTTCAGCCGTTTGAACCTGATAGGCTTCTTTGACATTTTGCACTTCTTTTTCAAGGGATTCTATCTTGATCAGCAATTCTTCATATGTGGGTTTTTGAACCATAACCCTCCCTTGGGGAAACTGAAAACATTAAAAAAAGTATCAACAATTTAACAAGTACAAAAAGGTTAAAAAGGACAAAAAGAAAGCCTACTTGATATGACAACCGGAACATTGTAATGGCCCATAATGTTTTCCGGCTTTTTTCATGTCCCTGTGGCATTTGATACAGACGGTATTCATTACCTGTTTTGCTTTGATTGTTCCGCTGTCTTTTGATTCATCCAGGGAGCCTGGTTTTTGTGGAAAAAAAGAATGGCAGATCAAACAATCATTGATAATAGCCTGGTGCATATGATGTTCAAAATTAATGTTTCCCTTTTTACCACCGTTTAATAGAATGGTTTTTTTACCGGTATTTTGTGCAGACACACAGAAAATACTGCTAAAGAAAATAACACTGACAAGAATAACGATTTTTTTTAATGGTTTCATGAGCAATCCTATCCGCATTAGAATTAATGTACTGTTAAAATAATGATATCAAAAAATTAAGCCATTTCGTATGGATAGCATTTGATTATCAATTGCAGGCCGTGGTGTAAAGAAAAATTTGTTTGATTTTTAATTGATTTCAAGTTAAAGGCATTTGCTGAGGATAAAAAACTTTTTAAAATATTTTAAATAGGAGGGAAGACGTGAACAGTGAATCAAAAGGGCTAAATATTATTTTCTTGATTATTTTAATCTCCATTCTTTTTTTGAGTTATTACTCAATTTCTTTGCATGATACTGAAAAACATAACAAAATATCAAAAAAAGCTCAGACAAAAGTTTATATTGATGAAAAAGACAAAACAAAGGCAGTGGAAGATCAGTTGATTGTGAAAAAATCTTTGACCAGTCATTCTGAACCTGTCAATGTCCCGTCTGAAGAAAAAACTGTTCAATCCCTGGAAATCAAAATCAAAGAGCAATCAATTCAGGAAAAAACAGATTCTGAAACAATTAAGCCTGAAATAGTTGAATCTGGTACTGAGTCTAATATTGATATCATTTCAATGAATAATCCTTTGTATGAAAAGCACACTAAAGGGATTGTGCAATTTACTCATAAGCAGCATGTGGAAAAATATTTAATTGCCTGTGGCAGTTGTCATCATGATGAAACCGGAAATCCGTTGGATTTAAAAGCGACTGATATTCCACAGGGATGTATTGATTGTCACCCTGGGACAAAAAAAATAAAGGGTGAAAAACTTGATAAAAAAGAAAAAATAGCCAGGTATCATTTTGAAGCCCTTCATGCCAATTGTATCGGTTGCCACAGGGATTACAACAAGGAAAAAGGTGATCCAAAGGGCAAGGAACCTGCACCTGTATCCTGTACAAAATGTCATCCCAAGCAATAGGCATCAAGAATATTGGTACGCGCCTGTCACAGTTCTTTTTACCGGAGGTTTATCCGGGAATACTTTATATAAAAGAACTTTTAACCTGCTGAAATTAAATATCTTTAATTATTTGTCGTGGCAGAGTGATCTGCCATGGCCTTTATACGAAGAGTCCGACCGTACCCTTAAATCTGAATTTTTTTTGATTTGTAGCGCCAGCAGTATTGTTTGCTGCATCCCGGCATCATAAATGTTTTTTCAATGGTTTGTTTTTGGGCAATATTATCGAGAAGTTTTAATGCATTTCCTGTCACAAAAGAGATGAGTTTAATATCGCTTTCAACAATCAAATCTGCAGGTTTTGTTGAAATAGCACCGCATATAAGAACTGAAACTTTCATTTTTTTTAGTGTTTTTATAAGATCCGATGGTGTTTCAGGGTTAAAAGACGCATATTTTTTTTTTATGATCATCCGGTCTTTAATCTCTGCTACCAGCAGTGTTCCGGCAGCATCAAAAACAGGTGATATACGGTTTCCCCAGATTGTTATGGCTAATTTCAATGATATCCTCCATTTGTTCTGAAAGCTTTAAGGAACTGCAAGGCATGTGCCTGGATGAAAAAAAAACGTGGCATTTGGCCATATAACCATAAAAAACAAAAGCTTAAGCCAAAAAACAAATCAAATGGTTTAGCCTGTATAATAAAAAGGGTTGCATAAATAAGACGATTTGAATTGCAGGCGTTGCAATTGTAAAAGAAAAAGTCTTATAATCTCATTCCCAGTTTCTTGATTCTTCTGAAAAGTGTGCTTTTATGGATACCCAGGTCTTTAGCTGCGGCACTACGGTTATAATTATTGCGTGCCAGGGCATCGGTGATAAGTTTTATCTGTGCTGATTTGACAGGATTGTTGTCTTTTTCGCTGGAGATACTGGATGGCAATGACAGAAAACCGGGTAGATGATTGAGCTTTATATGCCCCTCTGAGCAAAGCACAAATGCATGCTCTATAATATTTTCAAGTTCCCGGATATTGCCTGGAAAATCATGGGACATAAAGGCCTTAAGAACTTTTTTATCAGTTCCCTGGATAAATTTCCCCTGGTGAATGTTCATTTTTTTGATAAAGCAATCCACAAGAAGCGGAATATCTTCCATTCTATGCCTTAGAGGTGGTAAGGAAAGCCGGATAACATTAATCCGATAATACAGATCCTGCCTGAATTGATTTTGAGCGACAAGAGCGGATAGGTCTTTGTTGGTTGCCGCCATAATGCGGATATCTGTTCTCTCCTGGCTCAAAGCACCAAGGGGGGTGAATTCATGTTCCTGGAGAACCCGAAGGAGGCTGACTTGAAAAGCTGGGCTTGTATCCCCAATTTCATCTAAAAAGATGGTGCCGCCATCGGCAAGGGCAAATTGGCCGGGTTTGTCCTTCATGGCATTGGTAAAGGCCCCTTTTTTGTATCCGAACAGCTCGGATTCCAGAAGCGTGTCCGGAAGAGCACCGCAGTTAATGGCAATAAACGGTTTGTCTTTTCTGTGGCTCATGTTATGGATGGCCCTTGCAAGCAGCTCTTTTCCCGTACCCGTCTCTCCTTCAATCAGAACTGAAGAATCGCTGTCAGATACCTGGGGCAGAATGTTAAAGATATTTTTCATGGCATCGCTGTTGCTGACAATATCTTCCATTTTAAATTTTGTTGAAAGCTCTTTTCTCAGCTGATCAACAAGGGAATTGTCCCTGAAGGTTTCAACTCCTCCGATTACTTCTCCTTTTTTATCAATCAAAAGAGATGTGGATACGGTAATGGAAATTTTTTTCTTTTCATTGTTAATAATATATCCGGACGAATTGATAAAAGGCTTGCCGTCCTCCATGGTTTTTTTAAGGGCGCAGTCTTTTTCACACATGTTGGAGCGAAATACTTCCCAGCAATGCCGGCCAATGGCATCCTTGCGCGAAATGCCGGTTATTTCTTCTGCTGCCCGGTTAAACGATGTGATTTCCCAGTTGTAATTTATTGTAAAAACACCATCTGATATGCTTTCAAGAATCACTTTAGTGGTATCTTCCGTAAGCGGCCCGAATATTTTTTTATTTGTCATTTATATCTGCCCAAGTTTTTTTAGTTTCATTAGTCGGTATTTTAACCAAGTGGTTGCAATATTGCAATACATTTTAACCTTTTTGTTTTTATAAGCAATAGAAATATTGTTTTATTTTTTATGGAGATATCCGCTTATTTTACAATCAGTTGACTTTTGTTTTTATGAGAGTATGAAAGAAAATAATTAAAAACAGGGGTGGGTTTATGTTGGAAAAAATTTCGATGTTTGCAAATTTGCAACCATTGAAATCCTTGCTGTCCATTATCTGCTGATCTCTAAAACAGCTTTTTTGTTTTTTGGGGCCGTTTGGTTAGGTTTTGTTTTTTTTTATGCTTTTATTGACCCAAAGTTAGTTATTGATTATATACATATGCTATAATTCAGAGTCATTAAAGAATTAAACAAGTAAGATCAATTAAATCTTTGCTTATATTATTTTTAGAATCCATATTTGGGAAAAAAGGTGGAAGACATGAATAATGATAAGGTAAAACATACTTTTCATGGTCTGATGGATATGGCGGGAATTAAGGTTAACGGGCCACGTCCCTATGATATCCAGGTTAAAAATGATAATTTGTACCAAAGGGTATTGAGCAAAGCCGCACTGGGACTTGGCGAGTCCTACATGGATCAATGGTGGGAATGCAAAGCCCTTGACAGGTTTATTGATAAAATTCTTCGTGCAGATCTTGTAAACAAGATTCGTCAGGACTGGAACACCACATGGGAAATTTTAAAAGCCAGAATTATTAACCTGCAGAAACCTGATCGTGCATTCATGGTAGGTCAAAAACATTATGATGTCGGCAATGACCTTTACCAGGCCATGCTCGACAAAAGAATGCAGTATACCTGCGGCTATTGGGAGACGGCAGACACCCTTGAATCGGCCCAGAAAGCCAAACTGGAACTGGTATGCAGGAAAATCGGCCTGAAGCCGGGAATGAAGGTGTTGGAACTTGGATGCGGGTTTGGCGGGTTTGCACGGTATGCCGCTCAAAAATATGATGCCCATGTCACTGGATTTACAGTGTCCAGGGAACAGGCTGCGTTTGCAAAAAAACAGTGCAGGGGCCTGCCCGTTGATATCCGGCTCGATGATTACAGGAACGCATCAGGGTTGTATGACAGGGTTGTTTCCATAGGGATGATGGAGCATGTCGGGTACAAGAACTACAGGGCCTATATGGAACTGACAAATCGTCTGCTCAAGGATGAAGGCATTGCTTTTGTTCATACCATTGGCAGCAATGTCAGCCGTAAAATTTGCAATCCCTGGACGGTCAAGTATATTTTTCCCAATTCCTCCCTGCCATCCATAGCTTTTCTGGGGAAAGCCATGGAAGGGCTTTTTGTGGTGGAAGATTGGCATAATTTTGGTGAGGATTACGATAAAACCCTGATGGCCTGGCATGAGAATTTTAAAAAAGCCTGGCCAGGTCTGAAAGAAAAATACGATGAACGGTTTTACAGGATGTGGACATATTATCTTTTAAGCTGTGCCGGCGGATTCCGTTCACGAAGCATGCAATTATGGCAGATTGTAATGACCAAACCCGGCAGGACCCGTCCGGACCGCCGGATAAATTGAGATTTTCATCTATGATAGACTCAACTGATATTTTTAACAGAATATGTTTAACAGAATAGATTCAAATGATAGATTCTAAAATAATTATTGTCGGCGGAGGCCCTGCGGGTTCTGCATGTGCATGGAAACTAAAGCAGGCAGAAGAACAAATCCTTATCCTGGACCGAAAGCCTTTTCCGCGTTCCAAATTGTGCGCCGGATGGATAAACCCAAAGGCATTGAATGCCATTGATTTTAAAAAACAGGAATATCCTTTTTTGCTTCATCCGGTTGACAGGATTCATTTTTACCTGTTCGGGGTTCATATTCCGGTTCAAACACGTCAGTATGCCATACGCAGAGTTGAATTTGATGACTGGATGGTGAAGCGGGCCAATGTTCCTGTGCATACGCATACAGTTAAAAAAATCATTAAAAAGAACGGTTTTTATATTATTGATAACCAATACAGGTGCCAATATCTTGTTGGGGCCGGAGGCACCCATTGTCCAGTGTTCAGAGTTTTTTTCAGCAAAGATGAAAAAAGACCCATGAAGTCTATGATTGCAGCAGTTGAACAAGAGTATGTTTGCGATTACCAGGACAGCCGATGCCACATTTGGTTTTTTGACAAAAAACTTCCTGGATATTCCTGGTATCTTCCCAAGGGCAATGGTTGGTTAAATATCGGGATCGGCGGAAAATTTTTGAAAATGAAAAAACAGGGCACAACCATTATAGATCATTGGAGATATTTTACCCAAAAACTTTTAAGGCTCTCATTGATCAACAAAATTCCGGAAATGCCCAAAGGTCATACCTACTATCTGCGCCACCGTATGAACCAATGTCAAAAGGACAATGTGTTTGTGATCGGGGATGCAGCCGGTTTGTCCACACTTGATATGGGAGAGGGTATCCATGCGGCAATTGCCGGTGGAATTCTGGCTGCAAAAGCCATTGTCGAGAAAAAAGAGTTCCGGGTTGAATCTTTGGGAAAATTCAGTCTGCCTGGTATGATTTTTCAAAACAAGAGGTCTCACAAAGAATTTTTTTAATGCCGGGAAAGTTTTTGTTGTTTCCCGGCATTAATGATCCCCAAAAAATCCTTATATAGAAGGCTTTGCTCGGCCTGACCGGATGGCTGCATGGGCAGCCGCCAACCTGGCAATGGGAACCCGGAACGGGGAACAGGACACATAGGTAAGCTTCAAGTCGTGGCACAGGTGTATTGACTGGGGGTCTCCTCCGTGTTCGCCGCAGATGCCGCATTCCAGATCCGGTCGGACAGACCTGCCTTTTTCCATGGCGATTTGCAGCAGTCTGCCAACTCCCTCACGGTCAATGGTTTCAAAGGGGTTTTCAGGGAGGATTCCCGACTCCATATACTGCACAAGAAATCCTGTTTCTGCATCATCCCTGGAAATGCCAAAGGTGGTCTGGGTCAGGTCGTTTGTGCCAAAGGATACAAAGGAAGCATGTTCTGCGATCTGGTCGGCGGTCAGGGCGGCCCGGGGCAGTTCTATCATGGTCCCGAAGCTGTAATCCACTCGGATATCATGCTCGTGCATGACTTTTTCCGCCTCATCTTCCAGAACCTGCCGTTGCTGTTTTAATTCATTTACATGGCTGGTGAGAGGAATCATGATTTTGGGTTTTACATAACCGCCTTCACGAATGACCATGCATGCGGCTTCAAAAATAGCCCTGACCTGCATGGATGTAAGCTCCGGGATAACAATCCCCAGGCGTACTCCCCTAAGACCCAGCATCGGGTTGGATTCACGCAGGATTTCAACCCGTTTGAGCAATGTTTCCTTTGCCCTGATTTCTTCGAGCAGATCATCCAGGTGTTTTAAAGTGGCAGCGTCACGGATTTGAAGTTTAAGGTCGGAAAGATTTTTTAAAAGCTGGATATGATCAGGGAGAAATTCGTGTAAAGGAGGATCAATAAGACGGATCACAACGGATTTGCCGTCCATTACCCGGAAAAGCCCTGCAAAATCTTCTCGTTGAAAAGGCAGGAGGGCTTCCAGGGATTCCCGCCGTTCAAGGGGGAAATCGGTCATGATCATTTTTCTAAAATGGGGGAGCCGCTCTGTTTCAAAGAACATATGCTCAGACCTGCAAAGGCCTATGCCTTCTGCTCCATAATCCAGGGCTCTTTTGGCATCCCCGGGATAATCGGCATTGGCCCAGACACCAAGGTGACGAAATTGGTCTGCCCAGGACAGCAGTTTGATCAGCCATGGGTCTTTAATGTCCGGGACAATGGTGGACAGCTTTCCAAGGTAAATATCCCCGGATGTTCCGTCCACTGAAATCCAGTCCCCTTCCTTGATTTCAAGATCGTTCACCGTCATGCTGCGATTGCTCATGTCAATGAGAATATCCGACACGCCCACCACTGCCGGTTTTCCGAATTGGCGGGCAACAAGGGCTGCATGACTGGTTCTGCCGCCACGGCTTGTCAGTATCCCTTCCGAGGCCAGCATGCCGTGAACATCATCGGGTTTTGTCTCAGGTCTTACCATGATCACTTTTTTGTTTTCCTTTGTTGCCCACGCCTGGGCAATATCCGCATCAAATGCGACCTGGCCAACTGCTGCACCCGGGGAGACATTTAATCCTGATGCCAGTTTATTCCCATCTTGTTCAGCTTTTTTCAAGGACGTGGGATCAAACTGGGGATGGAGAAAAAAATCAACCTGCTCCGGGGTTACGCGCATTACAGCTTTTTTTTTGGAAATCATGCCTTCCATAGTCATTTCAACGGCAATGCGGACGGCAGCCTGGGCAGTTCGTTTCCCGTCCCGGGTCTGAAGCATCCAGAGCTTTCCTTTTTCTATGGTAAACTCGACATCCTGCATCTCCCGGTAATGATCCTCCAGGTTTTTTGCGATTCGTTCAAACTCATGGTATGTTTCGGGCATATCCCGGCTCATATCTTTGAGGTTTTGGGTCTGGCGGATGCCGGCTACCACGTCTTCACCCTGTGCATTGACCAGGTAGTCTCCTTCAATGACATTTTCCCCTGTGGTACCGTTTCGTGTCAGGGCAACGCCCGTGGCACAGTCATTACCGATATTTCCAAATACCATGGCCTGAATGGTTACTGCCGTTCCCAGGTTGTGGGGGATGTTTGCGGCATTGCGGTAGTCAATGGCCCTTTTTCCATTCCAGCTTTTGAACACGGCTTCAATGGAGCGTTTGAGCTGCTCCATCGGGTCTTCTGGGAAAGGATGCCTGGACTGCCTGCTGAAAACAGTCTTGAATTTTTCACAAACAGCCTTCCAATGGTCGGCATCCAGTTCTGTGTCATGCTTAACCCCTGCCTGTAACCTTTTATTGGAAATGATATCCTCAAACAGGGCATCATCAATTCCCATCACAACATTGCCGAACATCTGGATAAGCCGACGAAAGGAATCATAGGCAAACCTGGGATTGCGGCTCATGGCGATGAGCCGGGCAAGGGTTTGATCATTGAGTCCGATATTCAGGACGGTATCCATCATTCCGGGCATGGAAAACTTACCGCCTGACCGGCAGGAAATTAAAAGCGGGTTTTCAGGGTCACCAAATTTTTTGTAAAGCCGTTTTTCCAGATCAGCAAGTCCGTCTTGTACCTGTTCCCACATCCGGTCCGGGAAAGTTCCGCTTGAATCAAGATAGGCAATACAGGCCTCTGTGGTTATGGTAAACCCCGGTGGCACAGGGATATTGATCCTTGTCATTTCACCAAGATTCGCCCCTTTGCCGCCAAGGAGTCCGCGAACCTTTTCCCAGTCATCATTGGCATACTGAAGGGCTGCATCAATTTCGTCAAAAAGGTATACCCATTTTTTTGTCATAAATCACCTCCTGAAAGAAATTTATTTAAAATCCAGTCCCTTGTAAATACATATCATTGATATTATTAGGTATCCGGATATTATGTTTTGTTGTCCCGGATAAGGCTAAAAGTAAATTGTCGCTCCCCATGGTAACGTTTTGGATTCAGCATCAACACCATGAAAACAAAACTATATTAATCAATATACACAACAAGGAAAAACTGGAATAATTGGAAGAATTGGAATAATGGTGAATTATGACAAGACAGGATTTCTGTGTCAAGGATAAAGCAAGGAACTGAAAAAAACTAATTTTGTTGCCTGTATAACAATATAGATCTTGCAAAAAACAATATATTTGATATGAATAGCCTTTTATTGGCTGTTTTGATTTTAAATTCAGTTGTTGGATTGGAACCTCGGTACATGACCACCCAAATGGTACAAATAAAAAAATGTCGTTTTTATATAAATGAATATTAATGGGTATTAAGATTTAACCGACACTCAAAGTTCTGTTGTTTAAGGAAAATAAATAATGAAATTCAGGCCTTGTATTGATCTGCGGGAAGGAAAGGTTGTTCAAATTGTCGGAGGGACCCTGAAAGAATCGGAAAAGGTGTCTCCTGTTACCAATTTTCAAACAGGAAGAGCCTCTTCAGAATTCGCACAAATGTACAGGAAAGACAACCTGAAAGGTGGACATGTCATATCTCTTGGTCCTGGGAATACGGATGCGGCGCTATCTGCTCTAAAAGCCTATCCCGGAGGATTACAGATCGGCGGCGGAATTACCCCTTCTAATGCAGAAAGATATCTTGATGCCGGAGCAAGTCATGTGATTGTTACATCTTATGTGTTTTCCAATGGAAAAATAGACCTTGCAAAACTTCAAACCCTTGTCGATTGCGTTGGTAAAGAAAATCTTGTACTTGACATGAGTTGCAGAAAAAAAAATGGAGAGTTTTGGATAGTTACAGACAGATGGCAAAAATATACGGATGTTGTGGTGAACCCGGAAACCATAATTCATCTGGCATCATATTGTGATGAATTTTTGGTTCACGGGGTTGATGTGGAGGGCATGATGCAGGGAATCCAGACAGATCTGGTTGAATTGCTGGGAACCTGTTCTCCCATTCCTGTAACCTATGCGGGTGGCGCAAACCGTTTTTCAGATCTTGACAAAGTTAAGCATTTGGGACGAAACAGGGTTGATCTGACCATTGGTAGCGCTCTTGATATATTTGGGGGCGATATTTCTTATAAGGATGTTGTGAAATGGCACAAGGAAAATTGTTGAATTCATCCTTTGGATGTTCTTTTTCGTAAACAGCCTCTTTTGAATTAATTTGCATATAGTTCACTAAATAAAAAAAATTGATTTTACTCGGATATTAAAGATTTAATCATGAATAATAAAAAAGAAAATACCCTGACATTACCTGACATAAAGCTTAAGAAAATTGAAAAAGAAAAACTTAAAATTATTCTTAAAACAACCATAACCTGGTATCTTGAGTTTTTAAAAAACAAACAGATCAAAGTGCCTATGGTGGAAAAGACAATTTATGGGATTTGTGATCTTGATTCAACTCATATTCCAATCTCAAAGTTTAATTTTCCTTGTTATGATCGTATTGAAGCAAAAAAAATAATTGCACCCGAAAACGGACGGGAGATAAATGAGTTTTATGACTATATGTGGGAAAAAGGTGCTTTTAAAATAACTTTGACAGACTCAAACCAGGATAAAAACACCTGGAAATCTTTGGTTTTTGAAAAGTATATTAAAAATCCTGTAATACGAAGTTTAAGTGATGAAGCCTATGATGAAGCGGCTAAAGATGCGAACATAACTCTTTGGTATTTGCCGGTTTCCAAAAAAATAAATTTAATAAATAAGATCGTTGAGCAAATTGTAAGTCAAAAGACTATTTATATAGCCAGATGCCCATTGTTATATGTGAATCATTCCGGAAAATTTAAAGGTTATAAATTATCTAATAATATTTATTTAAAACTGTATTCAGCAAAGCAGCTGCTTATTTATATCTCAAAGCATCGTGATAAATTCGATTATGTTGACCTGCAACGCTATGGTTTTAATGAAAAAGTTGCTCTCATAGAATTTACGGGTTCCATTTTACCTAAATTACTTGAAACTTCATATGAGATCGGCAACAAAAAGGTTCGTGCAACCACTCTTATTGAAAATGAAATATGTGATACTTTAGATCTTTGCAAATGGGCCTTGATGTCAGGGCAAAAGCCTATTACCGGTTTTAGAGAAGACATGATTGTTTATGACGACACCATCGGCAATCGATTGTCAGCCGGCTTTTATGGGGTTTTTCGAAGGCAGACCCGAACCTGTGGGGGCATGGTTTACAATTTTGAAGAGATAGATTTAAATTCAGTTAAGCTATTAATGAAAAAAGCCCGGAAAGCAATTAAACAACTGCCTGATTTAAAACAGGCATTTTGGTATTGGGGCAGAAGTTATGTGTCGCAGACAGATCGGGATGCCGTTCTGGATGCTTTTATGGGGCTGGAAAGTCTGCTGGGGTCTTCTGCACAAGGTGGTGGAGTTATATTTAAATTCTGCTTGTATGGTACTGTTTTATTGGCTGAAGATGATAATGAAGTAAGTCAAATCAAAAAGGATTTGAAGACAATTTATGACGAAAGAGGTGACGTTACTCTGGGTAATAAGGAAAAAAGCGCCCAAAAAATATTTTTAGGGTTTACCTATTTGTCAAAAGCGATCTTCAGGATTATTGAATTACATGATCAGGGAATTATTAAAAAAGGATCTAAAATATCCGATCAAATTGAATCTTTTTTGTATGAAAACGGCTATACATGTCTTCAGGCAAAAAAAGTTTTAAGCCCAACCATAATCGCATAACTTCAATGGGCAGACATTTTATTTCAAAGGCCTGCACCTGATTTGTGATATGATGAGCGTGCATTGATTTTAAGGTTTGTACTCCCGCCAAATAAATTTATCCGGCTATTTGATGTGCGGCAATCAAATAGCCGGACCCGATATAATTTCTTGACTTTTCCTGTTTGTTTCGAATAAAATTTTTATTATCAGCAGCATTATGGAATTTGATTGTCGTATGTTACAATTCAGTGCAAAGCTAAGATTCCATTCAATTAATCAGATTCAGACAAGTCATTCATCAATGTGGAGTTTTAAAATGTGGGCCTTTAAGGTAAATCAGCAAAGGAGGATACCATGATCGGAATTATCGGCAGCGGCAATGTGGGTGCAAACACTGCCTTTTTCTTGGCTGAAAAAGGGGTGGACGATGTGATGCTTTATGATATCCGGAAAGGAACGGCAAAGGGAAAAGCGCTTGACATGATGGAAGCGGCCCCCATCCGGGGGTATCGTACCCAAATATCAGGTACTGACAGGCCCGAAGACGTCCTTGGTTGTGATATCATCATCATCACTGCCGGGGCTGTGCGAAAACCGGGAATGACAAGGGATGCACTTTTTTGGGAAAACAAAAAGATTATCGATGTTTATGCATCAAAAATTACAGGCTCTGACACCAAGGTCATTATCGTGACCGAACCCGTGGATTTTCTGACAACGGTTTTTGCCCGGATCTCCGGTCTTCCGGCAAATCAGATCATGGGTATTGGCGGTGTGTTGGATGCCACAAGGCTTCGTTTTCTCATCGCCGAAGAACTCAAGGTTTCCACGGAAAATGTATCTGCCCAGGTGATTGGCAGGCACATGGATGATATGATTATATTAAAGGATTACTGCAGTGTATCGGGCATCTCCCTGGATAATTTTTTATCATCAGACCGGATGGAGGAGATATTTGAAAAAACCAGGCAGGCCGGAAACCTGATCGTTGACCTGGCCAGGCTGGCCGGAGCATACTACGGACCTTCCGCCGTGGTTGCTGAAGTTGCTGAAGCCATCTGTCATGATACCGGGCGGTTGCTGTCGGTTTCCCATGTCCTGTCCGGGGTGTTTGAAATTTCGGATGTAGCCTTATCCCTTCCCTGTGTGATCAATAAAACAGGCATTTCAAGAGTGATTCAACCTCGGCTCAAAGATTCACAGATAAAGACGTTGAAAAAATCTGCGGACCTGATTGCCAAGACCATAAAGGAGGCAGACTAATGCATAAGGTATCTATAATCGGAGCAGGCCATGTGGGCGCAACTGCCGTTTACTATATTGCAGAAAAAAATCTGGCTGATATTGTCATGGTTGATGTGGTTGAAGGCCTTCCCCAGGCAAAGGCCCTGGATTATCTTCATGCCGCACCCATGAGAAAATACAGTGTTCATATCTCGGGGACCAATGATTACAAGGATATTATTGATTCTGATGTGGTGGTGATAACTGCCGGCATTCCCAGAAAACCCGGGATGGACCGCATGGATTTGATGAAAATCAATGTGGGGATTGCAAAGAAAGCATCCCTGGCCATTGCCGAATACGCTCCCAACGCCATTGTTATTGTGGTTTCAAATCCCCTGGATATTATTGCCATGGTAACGCTTCAGGAGTCAGGGTTTGCTCTTAAAAAAGTCATTGGCATGGCAGGTGTGCTGGATTCCACACGATTCAGGTATTTTATTGCACAAGAACTCAATGTCTGGCCCGGGGATGTCATGGCCATGGTATTGGGGGGGCATGGTGACAGCATGGTGCCGCTGTCACGGTATACAAGGGTCAATGGTATCCCCGTAAGTGAGCTTATGGATCAGGCCACCATTGATCAATTGATTGACCGAACCCGTACCGGGGGCGGTGAAATTGTTTCTCTTCTGAAAAAAGGCAGTGCATTTTATGCGCCCGGCGCATCGGTTGCCAAAATGGTTGAGGCCATTGTAAAGGACGAGAAAAGGGTGCTTCCGGTGTCTGCATACCTGAGGGGCGAATACGGTTATTATGATGTTTTCCTGGGGGTGCCGGTGCTGCTGGGTAGAAACGGCATTGAAAAAATTATTCAACTGGACCTGACGCCGGATGAAAAACAGGCTTTGGACCAGTCTGCCCTGGGGGTGAAAAAAGGAGTTGAGACGTTGAGAAGCTTTTACCGGCCGGGGCTTGGATCGGATTCATCAGAATAGGGTGTTATCCACTGAATTAAAGATGATCAAAAAGTAAAAAAATCAAAAAAGCTTTGATTTTTATTTCATTCTCTGCAATGTTACTGTCCGCAGAAACGCAAATGAAATTTGATTATTTAAATTTGGTGGAGATTATGACCAGACAAAAACTGATGTTGGGTAACGATGCTCTTGCATACGGTCTGCTCAAAAATGGGTGCGAAATTGCAACTGCCTATCCGGGAACGCCTTCTTCCGAGATTCTTGCATCGTTCGTATCCTTTAAAAAAGAATATAATATTCCTGTCCATGCCCAGTGGGCAGTGAATGAAAAAATAGCATTTGAAACAGCCTATGCCGCCTGCCAGGCAGGCGTAAGAAGCGCTGTAGCCATGAAACAGGTGGGATTGAATGTTGCGGCTGACCCGCTTATGAGTGCCGTATATTCAGGCGTTAAAGGCGGATTTATTGTTATCAGCGCTGATGATCCCGGACCCCATTCCTCTCAAACAGAACAGGACAGCAGGCTCATGGCGGTCATGGCAAAACTGCCGGTTCTGGACCCTGCTTCTCCCATGCAGGCCGAGAACATGGTGGGCCTGGCCTATGAATTGTCTGAAGCCTTTGAAATTCCCGTGATGATTCGTCCGACCACAAGAGTTTGTCACACCCGTCAAAACATGGAAATGGATGACATCGTTTATGAAAGAAAAGAAGCTGAATTTGAAAAAAATCCGGCAAGATGGGCTGCCACGCCAAAATTCCGGTTAACCCTTCACAAAGAGCTTGAAGAAAAACTTTCAAAAATAGCGGCCTGGAATCCCACTCAACCGACGCTTATGAGCGGCACTGCAAAAAAATCAGGCAAAGCCATTGTTGTTTCAGGCGTTGCTGCTGCCAGTGCAAAGGATATTGTAAAAGACCTGGATCTTGAAATTCCGGTGTATCAGGTTCTTCAGCCGTTTCCTCTTCATACGAAATTTATGGAGGAACTTGAATCTTATGAAGATATCCTTGTTATAGAGGAAACCGCCGGTGTGATTGAGATGCAGCTTGCCGACAAAAAAAAGGTTAAAGGAAAAAATTCAGGGTTTGTATCCCGGGCCGGGGAACTTTTCCCCGAGACCATTGAAAAATTGATCGCATCTTTTTACAATCTTGATTATCAGGAAATCACACCGCCTGCAATTGCCGGAAGACGTCCGACCCTGTGTGCAGGTTGTCCCCACAGGGCCAGTTTTTTTGCCATTAAAAAAGCAGCGCCCAGGGGCATTTACACCAGTGATATCGGCTGCTACACCCTGGGAATAAATCTTGGGGCAGTGGATACGGTGCTGTGCATGGGGGCAAGTATCAGCCAGGCCTCCGGGTTCACCCTGGCCTATGAGAACAATAAGAAAAACCCCCAGGTGATTGCCACCATTGGCGATTCAACTTTTTTTCATTCCGGGATTCCAGCCCTTATTGAAACGGTTGTGCGAAAAACACCCTATGTGCTTGTGATTTTAGACAATCGGACAACCGCCATGACAGGTCATCAGCCAACCCCTGCATCGGGGTTTGATGCTTCCGGAGACGCCTGTGACTCGGTGAGCATTGAAAAAATCGTTCAAGGCTGCGGCGTGAATTTTTGTAAACAGGCAAATCCGTATAAGCTTCCCGAACTGATTGATCTGCTCAAGCAAGCGTGTGACTATTGTAAGGACAATGGTCCTGCCGTTGTCATATCCAGATATCCGTGTCTGCTCAATATGGACAAAAAAATCCTCAAAGAAGATTTTCAAAAGGTGGTTGTGGATGAGTCTTCCTGTGATGGTTGCGGCTATTGCGTCAACCATTTTGAATGCCCGGCCCTTTCATTGAACCAGGAGGAAACCTGTGTGTCGCTGGATGATACACTGTGCAGCGGTTGCGGGGTGTGCAGCTTTGTCTGCCCTAAAGGGTCTCTTATTATAAATCATCAGGAGGGGTAATATGTCTGTGGAACAACAAATCATAATAAGTGGTCTGGGCGGCCAGGGCGTGCTGTTTGTCACAAAGCTGCTGGCCGAGACAGCCATGGCAGAAAATTACAAGGTGCTGACATCGGAAACACATGGTATGGCTCAGCGAGGCGGGATTGTCATTTCCTATCTTAAGATTGGAGATTTTTCAGGTCCGCTGATCCGGCCTGGAAAGGCTGACGCACTTATTGCCTTAAAAGAAGAGACCTTTCATCACCATGGATATCTGGTAAAGGATAATGGATTCAGCGTTGTGAACAGTCCTTCCAGGATCGAGTCAAACAGATTTTTTTTTTGCTCATTGCAGGGGCCATGATACTTGGAAAATTTCTTGCCCTGACCCGTATCCCATTTAATATTGCATCATGGGTCGCATCTCTGCCGGTTTCCGGTACAGTTGTGCTGGCGGTTATTTTTTTGATTTATGCTGTTGGCGGAGCTATTATGGATGCGCTGGCCCTGCTGTTGATAACCATTCCCATTTTTTTTCCGGTGGCACAAGAACTCGGGTGTGATCCCGTGTGGTTTGCGGTTATCATTACAGTGGTAACAACCTTGGGTGCAGTAACTCCTCCTGTCGGGGCAACCACCTATGTCGTTGCCGGTATGGCCAAGGGAACGGAGCTTAAAGAGGTATTTAAGGGGGTTTCTTTTTTTCTTCCGGCGTATATTTTATGTATTATCCTGTTGATGATTTTTCCGGCGATCATTACATTTTTGCCCACACTTTTACAATAAAAAGAACTCTTAAAAAAAGTTTGAAATCAGAGTGTTTTTTTTCGCTTATCTTGTCTTGACAAAAAAGGCTTTTGGGAAATAATAAAACAATGGAAAAAAAAGTCTCTGTCTATCAACAGACAAATAAAATATTACGCGAAAAATTAAAAGAAAGAGTTAAAGAGCTTCATTGCGTGTATTCCATAGCAAATGTAGCTGAAACTGAAAATCTTACAATTGACGATCTGATGCAATCTGTGGTTGACATTGTTCCGTCAAGCTTTAGATATCCTGACATCGCTTGTGCAACAGCTTGTGTTAATGGAATAAGCTATAAATCAAGGTTTTTTAAAGCAACAAAATTAAAATTGGTTTCACAAATACATACAGGGGGAAAAAAAATAGGATTTCTGGAAGTTTATTATACCCGTGAAATATCCCCGCTTGATAAAGACCCTTTCCAGAAAGAAGAAAAAGATCTCGTTGACAATGTCTGCAAAAGAGTGGGTAAAATTATTGAACGGATACAAACAAATAAAAAATTAAAAGAAATAGAGGCTCGATATCAAATACTGACCAACCGGTTTGCTGATGGAATAGTTATCATTCAGGACGGGGAGTATAAGTTTGCAAATAATGCTTTTTCCTCAATGGCAGGCTATGATTCGCCGGAACATGTTGTTGGTAAAAGATATAACAGGTTTATTTCCCGTGATTTTATAAGCAAGTACGATAAATCCACAATAATAACTTCTGATAGTGATGATGTCCAAAATACAATTGAATACCAATTTGTTTCCAAGACCAAAAGAATAATATGGGTGGAGGAGAAGCGTAATGTCATAAGCTGGAACTCTTCTTGTGCATTATTGTGTACACTCCGGGACATGACGGAAAAAAAGAAAAAAGAGGTGTCGTCTATAGAGGAAACCAAACAGCTTCGCCAGGAAAATATTCTGCTCAGATCTTCTTTGAAAGAGAGATACCGTTTCAGAAATATTATCGGCAGAAGCAAAACAATGCAGAATGTATATGATCAGATTTTAAGCGCTGCCAATTCTGATGCAAATGTTTCTGTCTTTGGTGAATCCGGAACAGGCAAGGAGCTTGTCGCCAAGGCCATTCATGATTTAAGCCATAGAGAGGATAATGCTTTTGTAACCATTAATTGCGGGGCTATTCCGGAACCCTTGTTGGAAAGTGAATTTTTTGGATACAAAAAAGGCTCCTTTACAGGTGCTGTGATTGATAAGCATGGTTTTTTAGATCTGGCAGATAACGGAACCCTGCTTTTAGATGAAATTGGTGAACTTTCACTCAATATGCAGGCCAAGTTGCTCAGGGCAATAGATGGAGGAGGGTATAATCCAATTGGAAGCAATGAAAAACGCATGGCTGATTTTCGCATTATTGTCGCGACCAACAAGGATTTGAAAAAAGAAGTGCTTAAGGGCAATATGCGGGAGGATTTTTATTATAGAATTCAGGTCATTCCAATAAAATTACCGCCGTTAAGGGAACGTAAGGAAGACATCCCTTTTCTTGTGGAACATTTTACGCAGATGTTTTCAAAAACAAGTCAATATGACGGGGTTCCTGATTATATAATAAGTGAATTTTATAATTATGACTGGCCCGGAAATGTCCGGGAACTTCAAAACGTGCTGCTCAGGTTTTTTTCAACCGGTGTGTTTGAATTTTTAGACGTTAAGAATGATATGCCTACAAACAGTGATAACTCTTGTGATCTGATCAGCAGTGAGCATCAAGATTTAATCAAATTTGTCGAAGCATGTGAGAAAGAACACATATTAAAAACATTGAAAAAGAACAACTGGCACCGGATCAATACGGCAGCTCAATTGGGCATCACCCGCAGTACCCTCTTTAGAAAAATCAACAAATATGGGTTAATGCAGATACATTAGTTGCAGTGTTGACACATTTGTTGTTTGTTAATAATTTCAGAATATTAAGATATCTTTCCTCATATCCTATGTGTCAGTCCTGATACATGGGATTTTTTTCTGATTTCAATCTTATGTACTCAAAAATTAATATTATAGTTTTGTTTTCAAGTGGTTATTCGATTTTATATCCTGTTGGCATTGGTTTTGCTGTGTTTTAAAACATAAAGGAGGATTTTATGATAATTTTAATTGTCGAGGATGACCCTCAGGTTACAAACTATATTACAAAAAGATTATCCGGTTGGGGATACAGAACAAATTCAGCAGAAACCGGTAAAGATGCTCTTGAACTGTTTTCAAAGAAAAATTTTGATCTTATCCTTTTGGATATAATGCTTCCTGATTACATGGCCTTTGATTTGATCCCGAAATTTAAACGCATGAATCCTGATATCGGTATTGTTACCATGACCGGGCAAAGCAGCCGCGAATTGGAACAAAAAGTCAGGGAACAAGGTATTTTATACTACATGGTAAAGCCGATTGAAGCAGCAAATCTGAAATTATTACTGGATCATATTAAAAATGATATTAAGCAGCAAATCAGTATATAAAATAGGAGTGTCATAATGAAAAATTTGAGTTTAGGGATAAAAATCGCGTTTGGATTTGCCATTGTTCTTATGTTTCTTTGTATAGTTGCCTTTATCGGTTTTAAAAGCCTTTCCGGAGTTGTTGACAGGGTGGAAAAGGCAGATGATATGAATAGTATTGTTAAAACGATTTCGGAAGCCCGGCGGCATGAAAAAAATTATATTATTCGTGGTGGAGAAACTTATATAAACAAAGTTGAAGAAACTGTTGAAAAACTTGTTGAGCAGGCTATGGAAACAAAAGGCAATTTTAATAATCAAATCAACAAAGATCAAATGGACCAGGTGATTGAAAAGGTCAATATGTATTCAGCTGCATTTAAAAAATATGAAAAATCAGATCGGCAAAAGGCTATGGCTATGGAAGAAATGCGGTCCAGGGCAAGGGAGGCTTTGGCACAGACTGAGGCCATCCGGGCGGATCAAAAACAGCAGCTTGCGGCAGCAAGAAAAAATGGTGAAGGTGATGACGTCATTGATGACAGGCTTGAGAAGGCCGATGATGCCAGCCGAATGATCAACTTGTTTATGGATAGCCGTAAAAACGAGAAAGAGTTCATCATATCTGCAGGAGAAAGCAAATGGAAGGATAGTGTTGATAAAAACCTGGTAAAGATATTTGAATTGTCAAATGATTTGAAGTCACGGTTTGAAAACAATAAAAATATAGAACAGATCAATGCTGTTATTGCTGCAATACAGGCATATGATAAAGCCTTTAAGACTTTTGCACAAATAATGAAAGAACAAAAAAATATAGATGCTGAAATGGTTGTAGCCGCAAGGGCTGCCAATAAATTGTGTATGGAGGCAAGAGCTGATCAAAAAATAAAAATGGAAAATCAGATTTCAATTGCCAATAAAATTATAGTTCTTGGTGCCACTATTGCGGCTTTACTGAGTGCATTATTTGCATTTTTGATTACCAGAAGCATTACCGGTCCGGTTAATTTCATTATTAAAGGGTTGAGCGAGGGCGCAGGTCAGGTGGCCTCTGCTGCCGGCCAAGTGTCTTCTACCAGTCAGTCTCTTGCAGAAGGCTCGTCTCAGCAGGCGGCATCCATTGAAGAAACATCCGCCTCAATGGAAGAGATGTCTTCTATAACAAAACAGAATGCTGAAAATTCAATTCATGCAGATACCCTGATGAAAGACTCAAATAAAGTCGTAAAAACAGCCAATGAATCCATGGATCAGCTCACCCGTTCCATGGAAGATATTTCCAGAGCCAGCGAAGAAACTTCTAAAATCATAAAAACCATAGATGAAATTGCGTTTCAGACAAATCTGCTTGCCTTGAACGCTGCTGTGGAAGCAGCCAGGGCAGGTGAGGCAGGTGCCGGGTTTGCTGTTGTGGCCGATGAAGTCAGAAACCTTGCCATGAGGTCTGCCAAAGCCGCAAAAAATACAGCTGAACTTATTGAAGGAACTGTCAAAAAAGTGAGTGAAGGTTCAAAGCTTGTGTCAAGCACCAATGAGGCCTTTGCCAGAGTGGCGGAAAGCTCGGTCAAGGTCGGAGATCTTATTGCGGAAATCTCAGGCGCATCAGATGAACAGGCCAATGGTATAGAGCAGGTTAATCTTGCCATAAGTGAAATGGACAAGGTGGTCCAGCAAAATGCGGCAAATGCCGAAGAGTCGGCTTCTGCATCCGAAGAAATGAATGCCCAGGCAGAACAGCTCAAGGATTATGTTGAAGATCTTGTCACGCTTGTTACCGGTAAAACAAAAGGAATATCAGGAAGGGGATTTCAAAATAATCATAACATATCTTTTGCCCCTGAAAAGGAATTTGCAGTTAAAAAGCGTGCCATGCTTTCTTTGAAAAATGAAGTTAAACCTGAACAGCTTATCCCTTTTGAAGAGGATGAATTTAAAGATTTTTAGACGCGACGCATTGTTGATAAATCAGCATTTTTCTTGATGGGGATTAATAACAAAATGGAATATACTCAAAATTCAATTTTAGAAATAAGGCTCAAAACAACGGAAAAACAAAAAATCTGGCTGTTATCGGTATTTACGATTGCTCTGTTTGTTATTACCTATTGTTTGCATACATTTTATAATACCCATATATTGAATTAAAAAAAAATTCGACCTGATATACCGATTATCTTATGTACTGGGTTTAGTGAGAAGATCAGCACCCATTCGGTTTCTTCCATGGGCATAGACAAGATTCTGGTGAAGCCGGTCGGTAAAAAAGAATTTGCCATGTCTGTTAGCGAGGTGCTGGATGGAAATGTAAAGAATTCATTAAATTGATTTTATGTGAAATTTTTTGCCAAACGGCCCATGGATTCAACCGGTCAACCCGGATAACTTTTGATCTTGGGCCGTGGCAGTTTGCTCAAAATTGTGTAAACGTCTTAAAAATCTTCATCAGTGTCAACGGGGAGGTAATTAACCGCCCGGATTTTTTCAGGGCGTCGAGGGAGAATTTTTTTTCTTTTGGAAGAGCCGGGCCTTGAAGAAATTGTTTTTATTGCTCTGTAGTTCTTCAGTGCAGTTCCTTGATCTTTTTTTCCTGATACTAGCAGGACAAGATCTCCCACATGTTCACGAAGCTGTTCTGTCTGGGTGGTCATTATTTCTGCTGCAGAGGCTGATTCTTCAGTATCGACTGCATTCTGCTGAATCACTCTATCCATATCTTGAAAAGCACTGGTCACCTGTTCAATGCCGTTTGACTGCTCTTTGGAAGCTTTTGATATTTCCGACACAAGTTGACCGACCTTGGTAGAGCTTTCCGCAACTTTGCTGAATGCCTTGTTGGTGGCAGAAACAAGCATGGAACCGGCGTTGATCTTTTTAACCGTTCCTTCGATCATTTCCGCCGTATTTTTAGCCGCATCAGCCGCCCTCATGGCAAGATTTCTGACTTCATCGGCCACAACCGCAAACCCGGCACCTGCTTCGCCTGCCCTGGCTGCTTCCACAGCGGCATTCAAGGCAAGAAGATTTGTCTGGAAGGCTATCTCATCAATGGTTTTTATTATTTTTGAGGTTTCTTCACTGGCTTTTGAAATATCATCCATAGACGCTATAACCTGTTCCATTGATTCAGTGGCTGTATTTATTACTTTGTTTGCATCCATCATCAAATTATCGGCTTGAGAGGCATTTGCAGAATTTTGTTTTGTCATGGAGGATATCTCTTCCATTGACGCGGATGTTTCTTCGATTGAGGCAGCCTGTCTTGATGAGCCTTCAGCAAGGGATTGACTTGAATCCGACACCTGAGTTGATGACAGATAGGTTTGATCAGTTCCTCTATACAGGCCTTCCGTGGTCAGCATAATCGGTTTTGTAATTCTTCTGGCAAAGAAAAAAGAAGCCAGCATTACCGCTGCAAGAATAATGGCGGAAGCAATAACAAACAAATAGTTTGAGTGTCTTCCCAATTTAATGATCTTATCTTTTACCACCAGAAAATCTTCTTCGTAGGCTTCAACGCCAATAATCCAGTCCCAGTCTTTGAAATATTTGATTTTTACAATTTTAGTCTGGGGCAGTTTTTCATTTCTGTTTAAAAAGTATTTGTGAGAGCCAGTATTGCCTGCATCAAGACCATGGGCTTTTTCAATAATATCCTGGATAAAAAAGTTGCCTGCGCCATCCTTTGTGTCCAGGATGTTTTGTCCATTTTGTTCGTTATTTTTTGAAACAATATATTCTCCTTTAGAATTGAGAACATAAACATGGCCGGTTTGACCTACTTTGATTTTAACAATTTCATCAACCAGGCTTTTTTCAAGGGTCTTTTGCTTGATGCCGACATACAATATTCCAACGACATTGTTTGAATCATCATAAATGGGTTCATAAGCTGTCATGTACCAGGCATTTACGACAAATGCCCGACCCTTAAATGTATTTCCCTTTAATACGGTTGATACGACTGCGTTGGGTGAACCATTCGGGTTTACAGCCGGGATAAAAGTTCCTATGGCTCTTTTTCCATCCAGCTTTTGTACATTGGTACAAACTCTTAGCATATCTCCCTTCTCGTTCATCCTCTGGAAGATAGTGCATGTTTCAACACTCAGATCCCTTGTTTTATCGACAATGATTGAGGGTGAGTTCATGTCCTGGTTTTTTTCCAGCCATTGTCCGCCAACCAGCATTTTAGGAAGATCAATACTGGTTGCGGTTTTTGTGAATTGATTTACAGCATTCCAGGTTACTTTTTCATCCATAGAAAGGGTAACCTTGCCAGTTGATTCTAAAATATTACGGGATGTTTTTAGAGCATTGCTGATAACTTCCTGGGCAAGTCCATTTTGTGCAAGGCACATTGAATTAACATTTTCAACGATATGGGTCATGTCGGCATCCCCAAGTTTCATTGACTCTTCTACTGACAGGGAACTCATTTTTTGATTGTTCATAATTGATAGAAACAAACTAAATCCCAGTGGAATAACAGAAATTAACAATGCAAATAAAATAAATTTGGAATTGAGATTTAATGCTTTCATGATACATACCTCCTGAACCGAATAAAATTTTGAAATTCGTTGTTCTGTAAATATCTGTTATACAAGATAGTTACAAAGAAAAGAAAAATATTGACTGTTTCCTAACACAATATTATCCGATTCACAAGGTTTGAACGCTGAGAAAAAGTAAAGTTTGCCGTCGCAATATTATGTAAAAACAATTAATTTTTACTTTTTTTGTGATATAGCAATAAAATTATGAGTCAGCTAACAATAGATATAAAAAAATTAAGACATAATATACAATTTTTAGTTCAATATTGTAATCGCCTGGGCCTTGAAATTACAGGCATATTAAAGGGGCCGGGGTTGGATTCCGTTATCCTTCATGAACTTATATCAAATGGGGTTGAGAATATCGGATTCTCCAATCTGCCGGTTAATAAAAACTACGACAATGTATTTCAAAAAAAGCCTGTTTTTATATCTTTGCCATCCCTTCATGAACTCGGTGATATGATTCAGTATTTTGGCACCAGTTTTAATTCTGAATTGTCTGTTCTCAAGAAGATGAATGAAGTGGCGATTGCCCGGAACAAAACCCACAATATTATCCTGATGGTTGATACAGGTGATTTGCGTGAAGGTGTCCTGCCTGAAAATGTTGTTGATACGGTAAAACGGATACATGAAATAAAAAAATTACGGCTTGTTTTTTCCGGAATCGGAACCAATCTGGGGTGCTGTGCCGGTATTATTCCAACTCATTTGAATGTTGATATTTTGCAGGAATTGGCAACCCGGATTGAAACGCAATTGAGCTTGCCGGTTAAAACCGTTTCAGTCGGCGGTTCCGTCATGCTGGAGTATCTTAAGACCAATCCTTTGCCGGAGAAAATCAATCAAATCAGGCTGGGCGAATCTATTTTTCTTGGCAATATCCCGACCATTGATAAAAAACATGAAAATTTGTATGACGATGTTTTGATATTCAGAAGTGATGTGCTGGAAACAAGTGAAAAAAGAATTGATTTGCCTGAAAATCTTGGTAAAAATGCCTTTGGATACAACCCTGAGTTCAAGCATACGGGAATAAGGAAGAGAGCCGTAATGAATTTTGGCATTGCCGACACATATCCTGCAGGATTGACGCCGGTAAATGTCGGTTTGGATATTGTCTGTATTAACAGCAATTATACGGTCATTGATTTTACAGATAGCCGGGAAGACTTGAAACCAGGTGACTTTATAGAATTTAAAATGAATTACATGAGCATGCTTCAAAGTTTTATTTCCCCGTTTACCTGTATTGTTTTTAAACAGCAGACAGATGAATAACTATTTTAATATCCTTAAAAACAACTGGAAGTTTTTTGTAATAGCAATAGGTATTTTAATTGTTGCAAATACGTTTAATGGTATTTTAAGTATTTCATCTTTTGAAAAGATGTATACGGATTCAGTGATTTCCATATACAGGGATGCTGCTGTTAATCTCAAGAGAACCATTGAACTGTCCATTAAATTTGGAAAACAATTGCATGAATTTTACGGGATAAATATGTTATTGGAACAATTTAAAGAGGAAAATTCAAATATTACGGACATATCCATTGCACGTCCCGGTGGAGAAATCTTATACAGCCTTGATTCGGCTAAAGTTCATACCGTTATCCTGTCAAATTTAATTCCTGATTATTTACAAGGGAAAGAAATCCTATGTAAGTATAATACTGAAAAAAAATTGCATAACGGTATGTATTATATTTTCCTTGAAATCCGGGACAAAAAAAAAGAAATTACCGGGATGATCAATGTTACTTTTAAAGAATCACTTGTTAAACAACCTCTTAATTTAATAATACAGTGGAATTTAAAAAAGCTTGCAAAAACCACATTGGTTGTATCTGTTCTGCTTTTTTCAAGCATGGTCTGGCTTTTTGATTTTAGTACCGGGAGATTTCAGAGGAAACGCTTGTATTGCTTGTTGTTTTTGTTTCTATGCTTAGGGCAGATGATTTATTCTTATTATAGTATAACTTACTTTCATGAAAAATATGTAGGTATTATTCATTTGAAAACTCTCGGTATTCAAAACCAGTTAACAACAGAAATTGAAAAATTTTTAACGGCCGGGATCAATATCTGCAAACTGAATAAAATTGATGAAAGGCTCAAATCCATTGCCGATTCAACTCCATACATAGATAATATTAATGTTTTAAATAAGGATATGCAACTTCTCTATTCAGCATATGATAAACATGAGGATTTCCCCATTGAAAATAACATGGAATCAAAACAGATTTTACAAGGAACTCTTAAATCTAAAGAATTGATCAGCGGGCATATACAGATACAGATTTCAAAGTCTGCCATACAAAAGAAAATATTTGAAATTATTATGGACAGTGTTACTGTTCTTTTAATTTCATTAGTTTTTATTACAGAACTGCTTTTTTTTATGTTTATCTTTATTTGATAATGAAATCAGGATTTCAACAGTAATGACACAAAAATCAAAACTTTACTCTTTAATCAGACCTGATGCGTTTCTTTTCTGTTTTGGAATAGATTTGCCGATATCATTCATTACCCTGTATGCTGAGGATTTATATGCTCCCATTTTTGGATTGTCCAAAGCATATGTCATGGGAATGCCCATTTCCATTTCCATGCTTTTTACCACTGTTGCCTTTCTTGTCGGTGGATACTGGATAGATAGAAAAGGCTGGCAGCAAAGCCACTTCTGGGGAATACTCCTGGCTGGATCAGCCCAGGTTATTTCAGGTATTTCACCTTCGATTGAACTGTATATTTTGTCACGGGCTTTATACGGCTTTGGTTACGGCCTTGTGTTCATGTCTTACATGGGGTTTGTATACACTAATACAGGGGAAGAAAATCGTACAACCGGGTTTGCCACAATGAGCGCAGGCATGTATTCAGGAAGTATTTGTGGAGGCGCAGTGGGAGGGATGCTGGCAGAAAGGTTTGGATTTCAAAATGTGTTTTTCATGGCCGCTTTTTTTACTCTGATCACAATAGGTTACACAATTTTATTTATGCAAAAGACGTATTATTATCCTGAAAAAATAAGGGAGAATAATAAACCAAGGTCATATAAAACTAACTTAAAACTGATATTCAGGTTTGTGACCAATAGAAATATCATTTCTCTGCTGGTCCTGTTAAGTCTTCCCGCCGCTGTTACATTAATCGGCATCCTTTATTATATCAGCCCTATTTACCTTGACAGAATGGGGACATCCCAGGCCAATATTGCAAGGATTTTAATGATAAACGGGGTTTTTATGATTTATATTTCCCCTTTGCTTGGCCCGCTTATGGATAAGACTAAGGATAAGCGGATTTATATTATTATCAGTGGCCTAATCGGTGGATCAGGGATGTTGTGCTTTTTGTTTTTTAAAGGGGTTTGGGCAATTGTTTTTGTTATTTTTATCTTAAGTTTTGCCGCAGCCATTGGTCACTCTGCAAGAACCGTATATGCTTTGCAGCAAAACATCGTCACTGAAATCGGAGCCGGGCAGGCAATGAGCTTGTATAGAGCAATAGATAGAATCGGGTGTTTACTGGGGCCTCTTGTGCTTAGCGTTATACTTGCCTCTGGAGAAATTGAAAAAGGTCTTTCAATGATAGGTTTAATTTATATTGTCCTTACCCTGTTGTTTGTATTTGTTTCAAAAAAAGAAGTTGAAACGTAAGAAATATTTAAGTTGCAGAATGAAAATTGAATTGTTTATGCTAAATGGAAATTAAAATGGAATTAAAAATAAACTATCCTGAAAAAATAGCTGTTGTATTTGGCGGCCAGTCTACAGAGCATGATGCCAGTATTTTCAGTTTTAAAAACTTTTATATGGATATCCAGTCATCTATAGTTGATGAAGAAATTGAGGTGTCAAGCACTTACTATATACTGCAAGACGGCAGAGTGCTGGTGTCGCCGGTTGATTTAAAAAAACCTGCAGCATTCTATTTTGACCCCGGCAGGACTGCTTCTTGTGACATTGTTGATGCTTTTTTCCTGATCAGGGAAAACAATGAATTTGTTTACCTGATGTGTGACGGCCCGGTCGGCACGGATGGACGATTTGTAAGCATTGCTGAAAATTATGGTATTAAAGGCACGTTTGGAACGCCGTTAAGTTTTCATATATGCAAGAGCAAATTTCATATGGATCGGTTCGTTGCTGCTAATTATTCCGATATTAAAATTCCGGATACGGCTTATATCTCTTCTGTTGAAGAACTGGACTCATGTTTTGCCGGATTTGCTGACAGAAAAATTGTTGTAAAGCCCAATTCGCTGGGTTCTAGTATTTATGTAAAGATGTTTGAATGCAACAACAAGAATCAGGATGATATCAAAGAGCTGGCTAAAAATATTTTTGAGTATGATCGCCGGGCCATTATACAAGAATATATTCAGGGGGATGAATATGGTTGTTATTGCATGGAAAAAAATGGTGAGGTTGATATTCTGGCCGTAAAACAATTCTTTACGGAAAATGATTTTTTAAATACTCAGGACAAATATAAGGCAGCAACAGACGGACATGATGTGTATGTTAAGGAAAAAATTGGATCGATAAAGGATTTTGCCCGAAAACTTTTTAAAGACGTTGATTGCAGAAATTTGTCACGGATGGATTTTATTGTTACACCGGCAAAACAAATCTATTTTTTGGAGAACAATTGTGATCCGGCTTTAAGGGGAGTTATCGGAGCTTACAAAGAGAAATATCAATCCTGTACAGTGTATGATATGTTAAAAATTTTTATTAAAAATGAATATAACAGGAAAAAAATCAGGACGGATTATCGTTTTGATTTTAATTTTTTATGAAAATCATCATTTGTATCAAGCGTGATCTTGAAGGATGCATAGCTCTTAACTATTTGTTGAAACATATTGAATCACATGATTACACGGTGATTCTCAGTGATAAATTTACAGCAGCAGAAAGAGAAGTAAAGGAATCAGCCGATTTTATATTTTATGAAAGAGATTTGCTTGTTCATCAGATATTTCCGTTGCTTGAGAAAAATGACAAAGAAGAATATTTTTCGGAATATCTTACTTTTAATCAGATCAAAAAGAAATATCATATTCCTGTTGTGGTTTCCGATGATATTAATTCCAAAGCCTGGGAAAATTATATCCGGAACATTAATCCGGATATGATTTTATCCGTTCGCAATGATTTTATCTTCAAGAAGAATATTATCGATATTCCCGGCTTCGGTATATACAATGTACACCCGGGATCTTTACCTGAATACCGGGGCGTATATGCTCCATTCAGGGCCATGTTAAATGGAGAGGCTACTGTCGGCTGTACCTTGCACCGGGTTGTGGACGAAGGAATTGATACTGGTCCGATAGTTGATATTAAAACCATGCCGGTTGATTATTCCAAATCTGTTTTATGGCATATGTGCCAATTATATCCCCTTGGCATTGATCTTTTTAAACAATTTTTAGCAAAGTATGAAATTCAAAAAAAAATTGAAACTTTTCCACAGGATGAGTCGAAAAAAAGATATTATACTTTCCCTGGTTCTGAGGAATTCAATATATTTACCGGGAACGGTCATAAATTAATAGACAATCAGGAATATCTTGACATGCTTGGCCGATTCAGCCCTGTGACATGGTGTTCCAAAACTATTATCGATTAAAAACACGGCCTGATGTTCCAGTATTCTGTAACAGACGCTCCTGTTAATGACAGTGTTTCTCCTTGACTCAACACGATGTCGGCAATGGGTCACATTGACCCTCTAATCAGCCGTGAAATTCGAAAGAAGTCCGGCCAATTTTTCTGCTGAAGGTAATAGTTTTAAATTTTTTATTCAAATTATTGCCTTTTTATTTCAAGCTGTTATCCAAAAAAAAATAAAAACGAATAAATAAATTTATATCCAATAAAAATACCATGGCCCTGATATTGCTATTAATCTCGATGAAGTTTGAACAAGTGTTTTTTTTAGTTGACAAATAAACTTAAGTTAAGGAGCGTAACATGGCAAACGGAGAAGCAGTTTACGGATTTTTTATTCCTACAGTCACACTCATGGGTGTTGGATCGCACAAAGAGATTTGTGCCCAGATGAAAAGCCTTGGAGTGAGTAAACCTTTTCTTGTGGCGGATAAAGGCATTACCGCTGCCGGGCTTACCCAGCAGATTTGTGACATGATTAAAAAAGAGATGGATTCAGATACTGTTGTATATGATGAAACCATTCCAAATCCAACAGACAAAAATGTTGAGGAGGGTCTTGCCCTCTACAAAAAGAGCGGGTGTGACATGATTATCACCCTGGGTGGCGGAAGTGCCCATGACTGCGGAAAAGGCATTGGCCTGGTTGCTACAAATGGCGGCACCATACACGATTATGAGGGTGTAGATCAGTCCACAAAGGCAATGCCTCCTTTTATTGCCGTCAATACCACGGCAGGAACCGCAAGCGAGATGACCCGTTTCTGCATTATCACCGATACCGGCAGAAAAGTTAAGATGGCCATTGTCGACTGGCGCGTAACCCCCAACATTGCCATTAACGACCCCCTTCTCATGATGGGGATGCCTTCCTCATTGACAGCTGCAACAGGTATGGATGCCTTGACTCATTCGGTTGAAGCCTATGTTTCAACCATTGCCACCCCAATCACTGATGCCTGTGCCATAAAGGCCATTGAGCTTATTGCACAAAATTTAAGACAGGCCGTTGCCAACGGCGATGACCTGGCTGCCAGGGATAAAATGGCCTATGCTGAATATCTGGCAGGTATGGCGTTTAACAATGCAAGCCTGGGTCATGTCCATGCAATGGCACACCAGTTGGGCGGTTTTTATGATCTTCCCCATGGTGTCTGCAATGCAATACTGCTTCCCCATGTTTCAAGATTCAACCTTATCGCCAACCTCCAGCGATATGCCGATATCGCCGTTGCTCTGGGCGAAAATATCGCGGGACTGTCCGTCCGGGATGCAGCAGAAAAAGCATTGACCGCGATTAAGACGCTTTCCGCAGATGTGGGTATCCCTGCAAATTTGACAGAGCTTGGGGTAAAAAAAGAAGACCTTATGATCATGGCTGAAAATGCACAAAAAGATGCCTGCGGAGCAACCAACCCAAGACGTCCTACCCTGGATGATGTTGTGGGTATTTACACGGCTGCGTTATAATTGAACAATAGAGGTAAAGATTATGGGTAAAATACTTAGAATAAATACCAAAGACAAAACAACAGTTTTTCAGGACATTCCTGATTTTTTTGCCGGTCTGGGGGGAAGAGCTTTGACCTCTAAGATGGTTCTGGATGAAGTGCCTGCAAACTGTCACCCCTTGGGCCGTTCAAATAAACTTGTTTTTGCACCCGGACTTTTAACCGGAACACCGGCCGCCAATTCAGGACGTCTTTCCGTGGGGTCAAAATCACCCCTGACCAATGGCATCAAAGAGAGTAATTCAGGCGGACTTGTTTCACAAAAACTCGCAAGGCTTGGTATTTCAGCTCTTGTTCTGGAAGACAAGCCTGATGATGACACTTTTTCAATGATCGTGATAAAAAAAGATTGTGTTGAAATCCTTGCTGCTGATGAGTATGCGGGCATGGGAAACTATGAAGTAATGGAGAAACTCTGGGATCGGTACGGGAAAAAAACCGGGCTTATGACTATTGGCCAGGCAGGCGAGCAGCGTTTAAAGGCCGCCAGCATTCAGCAGGCCGATCCCAAGGGAAGACCTGGTCGAGCCATGGGAAGGGGAGGGCTTGGTGCGGTAATGGGGTCTAAAAAAATCAAGGCCATTATTGTTGATGACAAGGGATGCGACAGAATTGTCCAGGCAGATCCTGAAGCGTTTAAGGCAGCCAACAAAAAATGGGTTGAACTGCTAAAAAATCATCCGGTAACCGGCCAGGGCCTGCCGGGTCTTGGAACCGCCGTGCTGGTTAATCTTATCAACGAGGCAGGTGCTTTGCCCACAAAGAACTTCAGGACAGGCCGGTTTGAACATGCAGCAGATATCAGTGGCGAAAAAATGGTTGAAAACATTGAAGCACGGCAGGGTGTTGTTGCAGAAGGATGCCATCCGGGCTGTGTTATCAAATGTTCCCAGGCTTACCATGATAAAGACGGCAAGTATCTGACCTCGGGCTTTGAGTATGAGACCCTTTGGGCCTTTGGAGCCCATACCATGGTCAGGGAAATTGATGATATTGCCATGATGGACAGATTGTGTGATGATTACGGGCTGGACACCATTGATACGGGTGTGGCCCTGGGAGTGGCAATGGAAGGCGGGTTGCTTGAGTGGGGTGACGGCAAGGCCTGTATTGAACTGATCAAAGAAATTGCCCTTGGCACAGGCAACGGCAAAATACTTGGAAATGGTGCGGCTTTTACAGGTGATGCCCTGGGTGTGGACAGAGTTCCCGTGGTCAAGCGCCAGGCATTGCCGGCTTATGATCCAAGATCTGTAAAAGGGGTTGGCGTAACCTATGCCACATCGCCCATGGGGGCGGACCATACAGCCGGTTATGGCGTCACAGCAAATATTCTGGGGGTTGGCGGTTCCATTGATCCTTTGAAAAATGATGATCAGGTGGAATTGTCTAAAAACCTCCAGATTGCGACTGCAGCAATTGATGCCGCAGGCCTTTGCCTGTTTGTTGCATTTGCTGTCCTGGACAGCGAAGACGGCGTTCAATTGATTGTTGACATGCTCAATGCTCAATATGACATCGACCTGACACCGGATGATGTTGTTAAACTGGGAATTTCCATCCTGGAGAATGAAAATGAGTTCAATCTCATGGCGGGATTCACCAAAAAGGATGATCAGCTTCCTGAAATGTTCAATCAAACTTTTCCACCCCATAACACAAAATGGACCTTTACCGAAGACGAGCTTCAGGATGCAAAAACATTTACCGTAGGTTAAATCAGATCATCTATCAGGTCATGAAACTGATCCTGTGATTGCTGTTGGTTCCGGGGGGGGATGGAGATTCTCTTATCCCCCTGTGTTTTTGATTCGGTTTGACCGGGTTTGAATTTTATTGTTCAATATCATCCAATAATTTGCGATACAGGGTTTTTCTGCTAATACCAAGTATTTCCGCTGCTTTGGATCTGTTTCCATCCACATGCTTGAGAACTTTCATGATGTGGTTTTTTTCCAAATCTTTAAGGCTGGGAAACTGTCCCGGGACACCTGTGTCCATATCATCCATGGTCTCAAGCAGTTCAAGGGGCAGGCTGCGTTCGGTGATAATATTGTTGTCGGAAAGAATAATTCCCCGCTCTATGACATTATGAAGTTCCCGTACATTGCCGGGCCAGTCATAAGCCATGAGGTGCTGCATGGCATTTTTAGCAACCTTGCAGGGGGCTGTGCCGTGACTCATTTGGCCCAGAAAATATTCCACCAGTACGGGGATTTCCTCTTTTCGTTTGCGCAGCGGCAGGATTTTTATGGTGAACACGTTGAGCCTGTGAAAAAGAGCCTCGCTGAATGTTCCCTTTGCCACCGATTTTTTAAGGTCCCGGTTGGTTGCAAAGATAAACCGGATATCCACCTTTATTTCGTTCTTATCCCCCACGGGTCGAAATGTCTGATTTTCCATGACCCGCAGCAGGGAAGCCTGCACCCCCACGGAGAGTTCTCCGATTTCGTCCAGGAACAAGGTTCCCTTGTCAGCAAGTCCCAGCAGGCCAGTCCTGGATTCTTCGGCTCCTGTAAAGGCGCCTTTGCAATACCCGAACAATTCGCTTCGGATCAATTCTTCCTGCAATGTGGCACAGTTTTTTGTGATCAGGGGGCTGGCACTGCGCAGGCTAAGGCCGTGCAACTGCCTTGCCGCGACATTTTTACCTGTGCCGCTTTCACCGGTTATCAGTACGGGAACACTTGTTGGTGCCACCTTGCCAATGAGGAAGCGAACCTCTTCCATTGAACTGGAGTGGCCCACGATCTGTTCCGGGTATTGTATTTTTTCCTGGCGGCCCTGTTGCTTTAAAATCTCTTTTTTGCGAAGAAGTCCCCGCTGATAGGCCTTTTCAACAACCTGCTCCAGCCGTTCCAGGTCAAAGGGTTTGGTGATATAGTCGCAGGCACCGGTTTTCATGGCTTCAACAGCATCGTCAACATCGCCATACCCGGTAATTAAAATGATCTGAACCGCCAGCACCTGTTCCTGAAATCCGGCCATCAACTCAATGCCGTTGGCATCTGGCAGCATTATATCCAGAATGATGATGTCAAACACCTTTTTTTTGACAGCTAAAAGTGCTTCTTTTGCATTACCGGCTGTTGTTATGCTGCGGCGCGAAGAGGTTAATTCTTTTTCCAGCAGTCTTCGAATGGATTTTTCATCGTCTACCACAAGAATATTCATTGTGCTGGTTTGGTCAGTCATTTTTCACATATTCCGGGTTAGGAAATTTGATTTTAAAAATGCTTCCCATTGATTCTTTGCTGGTTACGGAGATCTCCCCTTTATGCTGCTTGATAATATTATAACAGGTGGACAGTCCTATGCCGGTTCCCTTGTCCACAGGTTTTGTGGTGAAAAAGGGATCAAACAGCCTGTCCATGTTTTCCTGTGCAATGCCGCAGCCGTTGTCTTTGACCGAAAGGGTTACCCAACGGCTTTCCGTTGCCGTGTAAATCTGAAGTCTTCCCTCGTTTTCAACGGCGTCAATGGCATTGCATATGATGTTGAGCAGGACCTGTTTGAGTTCGGCAGCATTGCCCCGAACCATTTGAATGCCGGGGTCAAATTTAAGTTCGATTTTCAGCAAATGATTTTGCTTCAATCGGTAGCACAACAGTTTGAGAACATCAGTGACCAGGTTTTTCAAATTCACCGGGGTAAAATCTATTCTTTTCCTGGGGCTGAATGTCAGCAGGTTTTTTACGATATCACGGCACCGGTTGCACTCGTTAATAATGGTTCCAATATATTCATTGAAATCCTCCATAAGTTCCTGACTTTCCGGGTCATCTTCCATGCAGCGCGCAAGTTTTGGCAGTCGGCGCTTGAGTCCTTCTGAAAATCCGCTGATGGAGGTCAACGGGTTGTTTATTTCATGGGCAACCCCTGCTGCAAGGACTCCCACAGTGGCCATTTTTTTTGAATAATAATATTTTTCCTGAAACTCTTTCTCACGGGTCACATCCCGCATGAGAAAAAGGAACCGAAATATTTTTTTGTTGGAGTCCTCCATGGGAGATACGGAAACTTCAAATTGATGTTTTTTGTTTTTTATCGGATAAACAAGCAGTTGACGGCAAACTTTACCTGTCTTCTTGGCAGTCATGATGGGACATTCCGGACAGGGAGTTTTTCGGTTTTTTAAGATTTCATAGCACAATTGTCCTTCCGGATTTTCACATTTGAAAATTTCAGAGAACAGACCATTTACGGAGATGATAGTGAAATTCGATGACATGATTGCCATGACATCGGAGATGCCGTCTAAAATAGCCTGGAGTTTTCGCTGTTTTCGCTCAAGTTTGAGGTTGGCTGCCTGGAGTTCAGCCACTTTGTTTTTAACCTCTCCGAAAAATCCCAGTTTGGTATATTCAAGACCGACGATATCCTCAAGGGTTGTGGGCGTAGTCATTACCAAACTCCATTGCAGATTTGCATCATATCTTCAACCGTTGCCGTTCTCGGGTTGCTCAAAAGACATGAATCATATGTGGCCATTTTGCAGATCTGGGGTAATGTTGATCGGTCCGGCACAATATCACGCAATCGTGTGGACACTTTAAGGCTTTGGAAATAAGCTTCAAGTTTTTCAATACCTGCCAGGGCGGTTGCTTCGGGTGATGCCAGGGATTTGCCCAGCACTACCTTGCCGATCTGGGCGATTTTATCCGTACATTCACAAAGATTATACCGCATGACCTGGGGAAGCAGTATGGGGTGGATCGTACCGTGTACCGTATCCAGCATACCGCCAAGGGTATGGGCAAGGGCATGGTCAAGTCCCAGGCTTGCATTGCTGAATGCTATGGCTGCGGATGTCCCCGCCATGCTCAGTTGTTCCAGGTGATCGATGGAACGGCTTTCCAGGGCCAGGGGAAGATATTTGATAATAAGCTCAATGGCTTTAAGCGAGTGGACTTCCGTCATGGGTGAGGCAATCTTTGAGACGTGGGCCTCAATTGCATGGGAGAGTGCATCCACAGCAGCGGCAATGATCAGTTCACGGGATTTTGTGGTCAGAAGCGTGGGATCGATAATGGAAATATTGGGCACCAGAGTCCGGCTGATGATCGACATTTTGATCTGCCGTTCCATGTCCGTGATAATGGTAAATTGTGAAATGTCAGATCCGCTGCTGGCGGTGGAAGGAATGAAAATCATTGGAGCAAGAGGGTGTTTTATGCGGTTTGCCCCTTCGTAATCATTGACACGGCCACCGTTGCTTGCAACAAGTGCGATGCCCTTGGCAGCATCCATGGGGCTTCCGCCACCCAGGGCAATAACCACGTCACAGCCGTGCTTTTTATATAAAAGAGCGCCTTTTTCTATCTGCCAGTCCCGGGGGTTGGAGGATATGTCGGAATAGTAAACCCACTTGAGGCGTTCTTTGTCGATAATTTTAAAAACATGGTCAACCCATCCTGATTTTTCCAGTCCAGGATCAGAGACAAAAAATATTTTTTCCGCACCAAGACGCAGGGCGCACATACCTGTATATTTCAAGCTGCCCCGCCCAAAAAAAATTTCCGGTACGGAAAATTTCAAGATCCCCATTGTTATTCCTTGTTGTTATTGCTTTTAAGCAGACACCTCCCCCCATGTCTTTATTGAATAATCTTTGGGAAGGTGGGCCGTGCCTTTCACGCAGTGAATGCCTGTTTTGTTATGTACCTGTTCAATAAGGTTATCGATAGTTTCACAAAATCCGCCGTTTTTGTCAACCCACCCCTCATCTGTCTTTTTGGCAAAAGTGCAGGTGCAAAAGTGAATAACTTCAGTTCCTTTGGATTTGAGTATTTTGGATAAATTGACCGAGACATCACCCGGGCACTGGCAGTTAAAAACACCTGTCAGGGTGCAATCATCGTAAATTGAAAATCCCTCCTTTTTTTCTGCCAGGCATTTAAAACAATTGGTCAAAGGACATCTGTCCAGGTTTTTTTCACATCGTATAATAGCTACTTTTGTCATTGAAAACTCCTGTTTGCGATTTTGTTTTAATTGTGGGTTTTTTGTGTCTGCTGAATTCTTTCCGTTGGATAATTTTTTTGGGAAATTGTAATAGTCTTATGCAGCTTCTGTTCTGACTATTAAGTTGATATGATCATAATCCCCGTACTTTGAGAACGACTTATTAATATCCCTGTTTTTTTTTATATGAAAGTTTTAAAAAATTTAAACCAATACTTTCATGTTTTGTCGCGGGCAAACCAAGGTGGCCAGATTGTTATAAAAAATGGCCAGGTCTGCCCGTGGCATTTATTGGAGGATATATATATCAGGGTAATCCATAAGTTTCAGCGTTGCTGCAATGACACCTGCGACTTCAGGGACATCGTGAATAATTACAAGGCTGTTGCTTTTGTTCAGTTCTTCCATCATGGGTTTGGAGAACATGTCGCTGTAATCAACATGGTTTGCATCCTTGACATGATGTTTGTCAAATTTAGTTTTATCCCGAAAATCGACAAAGGTGCAGTTCTTCAGATTTCTTGCCTCTTTTTCGGCAATGACCAATTGGGCAAAATCAGTCTTGTTTAAGGAAATAAGATCTTCAAGGAGCTTTTGATCTCCCACAATCGGGAATCCTGCTTTTTTCCAACCATTAATACCATCTCTCATCCAGTATACATTTTTGTAACCATTTTCAACTGCCAACCTGGCAGCGTGATATGATTTCCATCAATTGCTGGAGGCGCAATAGGTTATAATTGCTGTGTTTTTGTCCTTTGGCAGTTGCGCCAG
The DNA here is from genome assembly GCF_000307105.1 of Desulfobacula toluolica Tol2. Classification (NCBI taxonomy): domain Bacteria; kingdom Pseudomonadati; phylum Thermodesulfobacteriota; class Desulfobacteria; order Desulfobacterales; family Desulfobacteraceae; genus Desulfobacula; species Desulfobacula toluolica. Next base: position 3,293,754 of record NC_018645.1, on the reverse strand, counting down.
ATCAAAATCAACTTTATCCAAGGGCATGTCCGTGCGTTTGTGATCTTTTGGAACCAGACAAGTGATGTGAATTGTTCCGGAAGGATGACCCTTCATAAAATCAGTTGTATGACTGTGGCATGCAACTACTGTTGCACCGTCTGCATGAAGTTTCTTTGCTTGTTCCAGGCTTACGGCTGAGAATCCTTCTCCACCTTTTGCAGGCGCGGGTACTTTGGCTGCAAAACTTAATGCTGAAAATCCTACTATCAACATTAAGGATAGAATAATAATTGATATTTTTTTGTTCATTTTTTACTCAATTCCTTTCTGTTTATTATAATTTATTTTTGATATATTGCCTATCCTCAAGTACGGGGATTATGAAAAGTTTCAGACTGGTATTAACCTCCTTTCTCGTGTTTTGGAGGGGCTGTGGTAAGCACCTTCCGTTATCATTTTTATATTAAGTCGAGTATGTCATGATTTTGATTTCATTTCTGATCATCACAAATTCAGTCTTGTCTGTCCATCTGTCCATTTGAATTCAGCATTTTGTTATGACAAATACTTGCTTTATATATTGCAAAAAAAAATGATTCCTATGAGAATATTTGTTAAAAATAATATTCAGTAGGTCTGTCCTGATACTTTTCTGATAGTAAGTTCAGCTCTTGACGGGTTAAACCAGAAATTTTTGTTTGGTATGCTAATAAAATCCGGGAATATTTTTATTAAAAAGTCAGCACTTCCATACCCGATCAATTTGTAAACAACATTTCCAAATAACCGGCTCGCGCGGTTCATTTGGTTTGTTGGAACTATGTGTGGATACCTCCTGGAATCAGCTATCTGGGAACAGCTTTTTTGCCTAAGGGTGCAAAGCAGACTCCGGCCAGCCTGAAGTGTGCAAATCCAAAGGGGATGCCGATAATGGTAAGGCAAAGGCTTATTCCGGCAATGATATGGGAAACGGCAAGCCAGATCCCGGCCAGAATAATCCACAAGAAGTTGGCAAGTGAGGTGCCGACAATCCTTTTTTCATCTATAAGCCGTGCATCCACCAGCTCTTTGCCGAACGGGAATGCCGCAAATCCGGCAATTCTGAATGCAGCATAGCCAAAAGGAATCCCAATCACGGTAATAAAAAGAAGTCCGCCCAGAAGGACCCAAAGCAGCCAAGCTAAAAAACCGCCGCCAAAGATGAACCAGAGAATGTTAAGAATCAATACCATTTTTCCCCCGATCTTAAAATTTACTTCGAATCCGCTCGATTCGTTTTCTGTTGGCGCCAAGATCAGAATATCCGATGCGGGAAGCGGATCGGATATGAATGATCACCTCGCCGGTTTGTTTTTTTGGGAAATAAAACTCCACATCATCAATAAATCGAAACAAAGCCGACTTGAACTCTGCTCGAATATAATTCTTCTTGGCTGTCAGAATCTTTGTTCGCTTTTCAGACTCTAATATCTGCAAGAGACGGGCTCGCGCCTCCTGTTGTGTTCCTGCGTAACGGATTGGCCGGATATAATTTTTTTCACTAATCGCCTGACTGTTTACACAGTTTGGTGTTTTCGGGCACGGCGTCAACTCTCCATTATTTATCCCCAGATCTGGCATACTCCCCGTACACCCCGTTAATAATATTAGGCTTACTGTGCCAACTATAAATTTCTTTTTCATTGCTCTTCCGGTCATTTTTTCTACTGTATAACCCCCAAACCCTGCGGTTAGCAAAAAATAAGGATTTGTAAGGTGTAAAAATTGTAGTAAAAGCATAGAGAACCTCCCAAACAGAAATTTTTAACTTTTCTCCCAAAAAGAATGGAAAGCCGCAATGACTTTATTCTATCGTTACTGTGGGCGCTTGGTTTGAGGGTCAGTGAACTTACCCGGCTTGTCATTGGATCTTTTGAACCTGGGCATGGGTCTAAAATCGGTCTTTTAAGGGAAAAAGGAAAAAACAAGAAACAGCGGGCCTTATTTGTGGTGTATAAATTGTACGATAACCTTGTGGCATATCTGGCCCATCCCAAGACATTAAAGTTTAAAAAAGATCCTATGTTCCCAATTGAAAAAGGAACTGCCATATCAACCGACCGGGTTCAAATAAAGCTGCGCCAGTATTGCAAAAAAGCGGGTATCACAGAAAGGATAACTCCCCATGTGCTTCGGCACTCCTTTGCCACTGAGTGGCGGGTCGCTCAATCAAAAACAGAAATCTATATTTATCCTTCAATGCAAAAAGTAAGACTGGCAATGGAAAAACTACCCGGAGTTATTTTTATGTATTGAGCTCATTTTTTACAATTTTAAAAAAATCGTCCTTCCCATATTTTTCTTTCCAGGGGGAGTGACCACATTTTTGTATTTCGTACCATTTGATATCTTTAATATTATCTTTTATTGGATCAACCACTCCCTCAATTGGAGTTGTTCCGATAGCTCACCCAAACGTTTAAGGTTTTTATTATTATTTTCATTCTCTTCAGATAATAATGATATGATCCGTTTGTATTCCATCTGCTCATTTTCATTCATTGCTCTTAATCTTCGTCTTTCTAATTCGGGAAGATAAGAAATATCGAATACCCCTGATCCAATTAAGAAGACTTTCTTTATGATTTCAGGATGTTTATATGCTAACAAAAAAACAATCCATGCACCCCAAGAATGACCAAACAAGGAGACTTGATGCCGAGTATTATGAATAATCAGGTTATAAAGTTCATTTACTTGCCCAAAAACAGTTTTTTCTGTTTGAAATGGTTCCAATACGCCGCAATATGTTGATAATTGACGCGCAAGTGATGAAGCACTCCCTGGCGCACCTGGACCTCCATGTACTACAACGCATTTATATGGATCTGAACCATATTTTCGAATATTCATTGTACCTACACTTTACTTCAAAATGTTTACACTTAACGCGGTACTGATCGGTGTGTGGTGACCGGGCTGGACGAAGTCAGCAACGCATTCCAGGCGTCGCAGCCGCCTGGAAACCAAAAATAAACCGGTTATACCCGGTTTATTTTTTTGTTGAATTGAATTGCTTAAGCGTTCTATTCGATCTTTTCTTTATAACAACTGTGATATCCTCTAACAGGCTGTTCTGCTGATATCTGTTTATAAAGTCCGCATATGTACTGTCAATTTTACTGGTCACTTTAAGACAAAAATCCAATAATTTTTTCTTGAAAATCGGATGACTTATTTTTATCTCTTCTGCAAAATCTTTCCAGTGTCTTTCCATTATCCATTCGGGTCTGTTCTCCCCACCTATTTTCATAGCAAGTTTTTGTGACAGGGTATCATATATGTCCGTACACAACATGTCATAAAAAGGTGCCAATCGAATTTGTTTAGCCTGATATATAAAAGACAAGTTTTTTGCATGCCCATCCATATTCCCGATCAGATAATTAAAAAATACCCATTGCATCAGCTGCTGAAAATCTTTAATCGGATTTGCAGAGTATGATCGAACGAGATCAAAGCATGCTTTAAGCCCAGGACCACCATCAGCCTGATACTTCAGTTCATGTGAAAGCCCCATGGCCTGACAAAAATCTTCCTGGTGAAGACGCTTGAGAATATTATTATCCAATATCCTGTCATATCTTTTGATTAACAGAACCTTTTGATCTTGTTTTCGAGCAATCATAACAGGCGGGACAGCCAAACCAACAGCGTTGGCAAGCATCATACAAAAGCATTCATTTTCAATGGAAAACTGAAAATGCGCCATATTCGGTTTTAAAATAAAGTTACTTGGCGCACCATTTTCCGGGATATAAAATGAAGGATCATTGTAGAAAAGTGCCAGCTTTTCCTGTGCCCCGGCAAGCGATATTCGGATACCTTCCTGACCTGCAAGTAAAGGTCTTGCGGGGATATCCTTTATCAGGTCTGCCAATTGTTCGTCTGATAAAAGACGATATGTGTATTGATCCGGTGATTCAGGTATTCCTGCATCAGGTAGGATTGTTATTGCCCCGGCACACTCTCCCCCAATACGTTTGAGAAGCATAAAATCATTTTTATCGGAAATTCCAAGTTGTTTCGCGATTAATATTCTAACGGCAGCTTCAGGTAACAGATTGGAAAAAAATGATTTTACTTTGTTATGTGGAAAAATTTCTTCCTGCATCGGCAAAGAAATTGATATTTGAAACGCATCAGGTGATGTCAACCATTTCTTAGAATATTGAAATGAAAACTGCCTCCTGTCATTAATGCTTAGGGAACCGACTCTGGTTTTTTCAAAAAAAACATTCAAGGTATCCAATATCAGCGATCTCCACGTTTAATGAGATGGAGTTCAAGACCAAGACTGTTTAATAATTCAAATACTTTTCCAAGTTGAGCAGTTGCCTTACCTTTTTCAAGCTCTATAATAAACTTTCTACCAACATCACTAAACTCTGAGATCTCCTTTTGAGTCAGCTTGAGACTTTTACGTTCTTTAAGGAGATGCTGCCCTAATTCTTTAGGATTATTAATTTTTGTTGAAGGTTTCAATTGGCCTCCCATATAAATGTTTCCGATAGGATACTTTTAGCGGCTTTATAAGCGAAAAGCAACAAAAAGTTTCCGATCAGGGACTTTTTGCTTTTTTTTGATTGAATCAACTCGAAAAGTAACCGATCTAAAACTTTTAAGGCAAATACAACGCGGCGCAGCCGCATGGAACGGGGAGCTGAGGGGCCAGGCTTTTTAACCCAAAAAGCTCCAATAAAAAGTTAAATTTTCCTGAACCAGGAACTTCCGAAAAGGCTGAGCAGTAAGCCTGGTCCCTCTCCGGCATTTTGTTCAAGTAAGCGCTACGCGCAGGCTCTACCAGCAGATTAAGTATTGACACCAGCAACATATTCTTTCATAAAGAAAGTATTATTTTTTTTAAAGTGCCAATATATACGGCTAATTGCCACATCAACCTATCTATCTGAAGTTACAATTTCGAACCTTTTTCTTAATAATAGCAATTATTATGCCAAGTTCTACCGCGCTTCATGAACCAAGGCTTAGTGCCGAGCTGCGTGCCTCAGTACGGTTACTAATCCTTCATTTGTTGGAAGCATCCCCTCTTTTCCTTCAGCCGATTCGAAATAGCCTGCAATTATTCTTTTGCTATTTGCTTCCATGATTACTGTCCGTACTTTTCAACACGCTATAATCAAGATCAAAAACCTGTCGGGTTTTTAAAATCTTTATCAAGAAAGCTGCCTTTAATATTATTCGCCATTTCCACAAATCTGTTGGTGGGCATTGAAAATAAAATCATATCTTCAGGGACAAAATTTCTGGCCATCGGATCCATTAGCCCAATAATACATTTTGGATTTTCTTGAAAATTTTCATGATAGGGAGTTGTAAAGACAGACTGACAACCTGAAGCATCAGGTATCAAAACATTATCCACATTCGCCATCCTGTCGTAACTTGAAAGGGTTGCAAGCTTTGCCAGGCTGGTCATATTTGCCGGGAAAAGATTAACAACCTCAATCTGTCTGCTATCATCAATATTCTCAAGTTTTTCCATGTATAGATATTTGCCTTTTGGCGGGTGAATAAGGGTTGCCGACCACCTGGTATATTCTTTTGAAATTTCAATATTTTTGCAAAATCTTTCTGTTTCAGCGAGAAAAATACCTCCATCATCCTCAAGTTCAGTAAAACCAAAGTATTCTGCAGGACCTGTGCAGGCTCTATTATTATCATCCGAGAAACGGATTTTATTATTTTTTTTCATCATCATCTTCAGATACATGAACATACATACCCATTTATCCTTTCTAAAAACAAATGAATCTTCCATTTCCTCAGAAGAAAAGTACCAGCCAACAGCAGGATAATTAAAAGATAATACTTCTGAAAATTTCTTCAGGCTTTCTTTTACTATTTCTGATTTCATTATTTTCTCCATACAATTTGATTAAAAGTCCGATTCAGAATCTTTAGGCTTCCAACTGCGGCATCAGCGGACCTGACCACGCCACCTATGAGTTTTCGGATGTAACCACAAAATGTGCCCGGCGTGGTTAGGTGGCCGCTGGATGCATAGTTAGCAGACCCTCTTACGGTAAGATGGCAAATGCCCTGGCAGGGAAGCCAGACCCACCCTTCGGCTTCGGAAAAGCCACCACAACCAGGGCACCTATTTCCGGCACCTCATCCAAATTCTTCAGGAGCTCAATTTGATAGTGGTTTTGCTTCAGTATGTATGTTTCCAATGAACCCGACAGTTGTATAAAAAACGAGTAAAATAGTAGTAAAAAAACTTGAGGTAGCCCATGAATAAAGGTTATAATGAGTTTGCGAAACAAAAAAAACTTATTCAGGAGGCCACCCCAAGTGGAGTCCAGTAAAGCACAAATTCATACTAAATTCCATAAAATTCCTGAGATTAAATTCGAAGATCAGCAACTTACTTCCTTTTCAGGTTTGTTGATTTTCCAACTGTTTTTTAAACGGATAAGATTGAAAGATAAACTAAAAAAATGTTTTTCCAATTTAAAAGTATCTCCCATTTTCGGTCATCATTTGGTTGTGTTGCTGCTGATTGTTCACTTGATATTGGGGTTCCGGAGGTTGAGAGAAATTGATTATTATCGGGATGATCCTCTTGTTCTTCGCTTAATGGGATTTAAAAAGCTTCCAGATGTTTCAACCATTTCAAGAAGTCTATCCCAGATGGATACTCAAAGCATTGCAAACCTTCGTCGACTGTCCAGATCATTTGTAATCAATGGGCTCCAGCGGGAAAGCTTTGGGAGGCTTACCTTGGATTTTGATGGTTCGGTTTTATCTACCAAAGGGCATGCTGAAGGGTCTGCCGTTGGATTCAACAAAGTCAAAAAGGGTGCCAGAAGTTACTATCCTTATAGGCACCATCAGCCCAGATAAGTTTCAGGCTTGGATATTTATCCTCCAACTTTTCCAAAAGGAGCTTTGCACCATCCCGGTCTTGGATATTACCTTCATGAACTGTGGCACCGATGATTCGACCATCAACATCAACGAGGATATGACGTTTTCGGTCATTGATCTTTTTACCGGCATCATACCTTTTGAACCGCCCGCTTCAGTGGTTTTTACCGACTGACTATCAATAATAGAAGCACTTGGTGTTGATTTGCGCTTGCACCGCATGCGATCTTTTTGGACCAGAGCATCATTAATTTTTTGCCATGTACGATTTTTACACCACTTGTTGTAATGATAATATACGGTCTGCCACGGAGGAAAACCAATAGGCAACATTCGCCATTGACATCCCGATCTGACAACATACATAATGGCGTTTATTATTAAAGAGACAAGCCATTATTTTGGACGTCCAGCTTTTGAGGGGCTTTTTGGCATCATCAAAAATTCGATATATCGACATTGTTCCGGGGTCAAATCACTCTCATAAATTTTAACTGGTAATGATATCATGGTTTCCTCATGTGTAAATTATGTTTATAGAAAGGTTATCTATAACATGAGAAGGAAATCCAAGACATTGTAATAACAGCTCATTACGATTGATTATTATTAATAACTAATTTTCAAACAGGCTCTTAGAAAAAGGCGACATCTTGCTTGACATCCACCGCATCCAGAAACTCGCTAACCTTTCCCCTATAGATCCGCGGCTTCATGAACCATAGGATTAGCACCGAGCCTCGTGCCTCGGCACGGTTACTAACCCTTCATTTGTTATAGTTTGTGTACTTTGTCAACAATGTTCAGGTTCACTTTGAATGATTGTTTTTTATTCGTTTTCCCCAGATAATGGCAGTTCTGAGACCACAAGATCAAAAAATGACTGGGTTACTCGTTCATTCATATCATCTGGTCCAATACTCCAGCTTAAAGTCAGCGTCTCATTGTAGCCGCTGCATCCAAAAAAGAGCATCGGCAAAACACAACCCGGAACCAGCAACCATGCTGTTGATGGTTCACCGTCGAAATTCACTCTTTCTTTCTGGATTACACCCATATTGGTTAGCCAGTCAAAGGAATTCGGGCTGCTGCTTTTCATTTCCCATCCCTTACTCCCAGCAACTTTCAGGACAAAAAAAGGAAGACTCCAAAGCATGGGGTAAGTTGAAACGAAAGCACTAAGGCCGAGCCATGATGATTTCCTTTTGTTTGTCTTTTGGGCCACCCGGATCAGGGTTGATTCAAAATCTTTTTCAACATTTTTCCCATAATTAAAAAGTTCAAGGGATGAAAAATTGGCAATTGATCTGGCCTTTTTCTCCGGCAGGTATCTCCGCAAATCAATCGCCATTCCCAACCGCAAGGCTTTCCCGGGTTTGAGAGTCCCGGTCTTTGATAACGCACGGATAATAGCTGTAACCAATACATCATTTATGGTGGTATGCTTCTCTTTTGCATATGTGTTTAAACAGGCAAATTGAGTTTCATTAATATGCTTCGTAAACAATTGTATCTTGTCACCAAATACCTTCTGTATCGGAACGACATGACTATGACCAGGGAATTTTGCTCTATAAATCTCACACATATAATTATAAATAATCCTAGGAATGGCATACCAAGGGACTTGCCGGACAATCTGCCAAAATCCCCGGTAATCTTCAATATCTGGTTCAGGTTTGAAATTCGGATCATCTTTAAGCCGGTTAAAAATTTTTGATAACTCACTAGCAATTTCTTTTACTCCCGCTGCATCACAAACAAGGTGAGAGACCTTTATCAAGAACCGGTCTTTAGAATCAAATCGATAAAGACATGTCTCAATCTGAGGGCCGTTAAAAAAATCCATTCGCTCATTTTTAAAATCTTCGAATTCAGTCTTGTCCGATGTCATGTGGAAGAGCTTAAACTCTTCGATTTCAAGTCTTTTGAAATAGGGGCGAAATAATTTAGGAACAAAACAGCACCCAAGCAACGGTACTTTTTCCGTTAGAAGGGAAACCGCTCTCTTAAGTCGTTTTTCATCCAACTTATAATCAAAACCCATCTCAAGTTGAATAACACAGGTAACCGGACCCAGCATTCCGGCAAGTGCCCGGTCAGCTGATTTTGTGGGGAATCTTTTCGGCATCTGGTTCATGTCCACTCTCTTCAAAATATTGTTCAAGTTCAAAATGAATTCCTATTTTCTTGGCACTATAACGCTTGGGTAATGGGCAGCAAGGGTTTCCAAAAAAGTTGATTGAAAGCACATCATTTAAAAGTTTTTCAATCTTTAAAAAGAAGCAGACCCTTGCTGTCCGGTTCACTCGCTGGTTCAAGTAAGCCGCTGCGCGGCAGATTAAGCAGTACCGCCGTTGTTTCATTCTATTGCTCATGGTATCTTCTTACCGGCTTGCAGGTCGGTATCTTCACCCGACAAGGTTAAAGAAGAAAGGAAGATACCATGAGCAATTTAATCAAACGTTTTAAAGAAGATCTCCAACTTGCCGGTTATGCAAAAAAGGAGTATTCAATCCTATACCAGCGCGGTTTTAAAACTCCAACGATTTTATAATAAACCATTAGAAGATATCAGCGAAGAGCAGCTGCGTCAATACTGGCTTTGCTGCCAGAATGAACTCGGCTGGAGCGCCGCTACTCTGCGCATCAGTTATTCCGGTATTCAGCATTTCTTTACCAGAACGCTGGTCCGGTCCTGGAATATTTTCAACGACATCAAATGGAAGCGAGAACAGACCTTACCGACTATTTTGAGTCTGGAGGAAGTCAGGAAGATTATTTATGCCCTTACCACTGTGCAAAGTCATACATTTTATTTGACATTATATTCCATGGGACTGCGTTTGAGGGAAGCCACAACCCTTCAGGTTAAAGATATCCTTTCCGACATGGGGCTTGTGCATATTCACGGCGGAAAGGGTGCCCTGGACAGGACGGTACCCTTGCCTAAAATTACCCTGTTGACTTTACGCAAATACTATAAAACGCATCGCAATCCCAAAATGGTGTCATCAAATTTTCGTACAAAGACCGTGAAAAGAAAAAATGGAAAACCATGTCACTGGATGCCATGGAGTTTATCCGAAGATTTTTGCAGCATGTTCTTCCCAAAGGGTTTATGAAAATAAGGCATTATGGATTTCTTAACCCCAGCAGTGCGCTGCCCATAGAGAAAATTCGGGAACTTATTTCATTCATCCATGACATTATCTCTCTTTTCACTGAGATTCCGGAACCTGCAATACCCGGTATTAAATGCAGCCATTGCGGCCATGATTTAAAATCCATCTTTTTTGTAAAGCCTGAACCACGAGGCAAGCCCGGATAACTGCACGAAACTGATGATCCGCTAACCTTTCCCCTATAGATCCGCGGCTTCATGAACCATAGGATTGGCACCAAGCTTCGTGCCTCGGCACGGTTACTAATCCTTCATTTTTTCGGCCTTGCTTTGGTCAAAGATATCAGCATCAAGCCCCATTGCCTTGGTACGTTCCTTCCATTGTTTCCTGGCCAGAGCGCGCATGTCTTCAACATCATCTGTTTCATCCATAATTTCCATGCCAGTAAGTGTTTCGATTAAATCCTCTAATGTCACCACTCCATCAGTCCCTCCATATTCATTGACGACTATAGCAATGTGCTGGCGATCCTTAAGAAACCTTTCTAACAATGCGATCAACGATACTGATTTTGGAACAGCAATTATTTCACGCTTCAATGCTTTGATTTTTTCATTGCCTCGCTTCTGGGCGGCGTTAATTAAAATATCCTCTTTAAGAACAAAACCGGTTATGTCATCAATATTCGTCGAGTAAAGCGGCAGACGTGAAAAAGGGGTTTGGATAACTTCTTTCAACGAATCAATAATTTTCATATCCTCGGGCAATGCGGAAATTACAACACGTGGCGTCATGATATCGTTCGTTTTCAGCGACTCGAATCGGAATATGTTCCGGATAATCTTTGATTCCTTATCAAGAATATGCCCCGTCTCTACACCGACCTGAGCCATGGCGATGAACTCTTCTCTACTGAAAATGTTAATATCCTTTCCGTGTGAAATAAAATTTGTCAGTCTCTCCGAAATCCATACGATTGGATAAAGAATCACAATCAGAGTGTTTACAAAATATAAAATTGGACTTGCAAGTTTTGACCAGTAGATGGTGCCTAAAGTTTTGGGCACGATTTCAGAAAAAAAAAGAATCAAAAGTGTCATAATAACTGAAAACAGGCCAAACCACGTGCTTCCAAATACAATTGTCGCTTTGGCCCCTGCACCGATCGCACCAACCGTATGAGCAATAGTATTTAGTGTTAAAATTGCCGCAAGTGATTGATCCACATTATCTCGTCTCAGGCGTTTCAAAAGTGCAGCATGCTTAGGTCGCCTTTTTTTCTGCCCCTCTATATATGAAGGCGTGATGCTTAAGAGTACCGATTCCGCTACTGAACAGAGAAATGAAATAATTAATGCAATTAGCACATAAATTATTAACAGCAAACCATCAGCACTCATATATTCAATGCTTCTTTCGTAAGAATCTTTTAAGCCAAAGACATCAGCCGAAAACGCTAATACCAGTGACAATACAAGGGCAAAAATCCAACTTGACCATTTTAATGACAATTTCATAGGAATTGTATGTTTCCATATTGTGTGACCGAATAAGTAGTTGAGCGGTTGTCCGCATATCATTAGTCACGGGGTGATATTAACACACGGATAATACTGTGATGAAAAAAATACTTCAACAACTGCTAAAGCAATTTGATGCACAATTAATAAACAATTAGGATTCCATCTGAGAATCAGAATTTTTCATAAGATGGTTGTGCTATCGTCGAAGGCAAATTCATAATTTTCATGCTGTTATAAATTATATTTGGGGTCTGTAGGCAGCTAATTTTTCGCATAGCTTCGCCCTGTCGATTACTATATCTACATTCGAGATCTTTGTTGGTAAATAATTTTTTGTGCAGATTGGTTTATATAAAGGAAAAATGGAAAAATCAATAGGTAAAAACCCCTAGTTTTTTTAATGAATGATAGGATTGACAGGGATGAAAGCCTGCAAAAAACAAGATCATTGATTTTTTATGTAAAGAGATGGTATCTTAACAGAAAAAGGAGTTTTTCATGCAGATTGCCGAGCCTGAAATATTTCAAAAATCCCCGGATTATTTACTATTTTTGTGTTTGCCTGAACCCGACACATCCGGCAGTGATAGCTTGCATTGCACGGACATACAGGAGGAACAGTTATGGTTGAAAATGTAATTATCATGGGCGCCGCCGGGCGCGATTTTCATAATTTTAATGTTTATTTCAGAGATAATAAAAGATATAACGTCATTGCTTTTACCGCGACCCAGATCCCCAATATCGAAAACCGGAGTTATCCCCCGAATCTTGCAGGCAGCCTTTATCCGGATGGAATTCCCATTCATCCGGAAACAGACCTTGTTTTTCTGATCAAAAAATACAAGGTCGATCTGGTTTCTTTTTCTTACAGCGATATCCTTCACTCTGAAGTGATGCACAAGGGCTCCATGGTTAATGCGGCTGGGGCTGATTTTGTAATGATTGCAGCTCCTTATACTATGCTGAAATCAAGTAAAAAAGTCATCTCCGTTTCCGCCGTCAGGACCGGGTGCGGAAAATCCCAGGTCAGCCGGGAGGTTTACCGGATTTTGACAAAGATGGGAAAAAAAGCGATCATAGTACGTCACCCCATGCCGTACGGAGACTTGGAACGTAATGCAGTCCAGCGTTTTTCTTCCTTTGCCGATTTTGATACATACAACTGCACCATTGAAGAGCGCGAAGAGTTTGAGCCGGTGGTTGAGATGGGGGCGGTGATTTATGCCGGTATCGACTATGAAAAGATTTTGCGGGAAGCGGAAAAAGAGGCGGATATAATTATCTGGGACGGCGGAAACAATGATACGCCTTTTTTTCATCCTGACCTGAACATCGTGCTTTTCGATCCTCATCGTCCGGGGCATGAAATATCCTATCATCCCGGAGAGACCAACATGCTTATGGCCGATATTGCCGTGATCAACAAAGTGGACAGCGCCGACCCGGAAAATATCCGGGCGGTTCAAAACACCATTGAAACGCGCAACCCCAATGCCGTCATTCTCCATGCGGATTCCGTGATTACTGCCCAAGATCCGGGCCGGATCAGGGATAAACGCGTGCTGGTTGTGGAGGACGGCCCCACACTGACCCATGGCGGGATGCGGTTCGGTGCCGGTATCATTGCTGCACAGCGGTTTGGCGCGGCAGTGATCGTGGACCCGGCCCCCTGGCTTTTAGGAACTTTTAAAGAGCTTTTCAAGACCTACCCGGACATCGGCCCTTTGCTTCCGGCTGCGGGATACAGCAAGCAGCAGATATCCGATATGGAACAGATCATCAATAAAGTGGATTGTGATCTTGTGATCCTTGGAACCACAAGTGATCTGACCCGGATCATTTCCATTAATAAACCCGCAATACGTATCCGGTACGAGTATATGGACCATGGGGTTCCCACGCTGGAGATGGAAATCTCCCGGCACATGAATCAGTGGTAAAAAGGACTCATGATTGATTCTGACAATAGAAAACCAATCCTCCTTGTGGCCCTGGGGGGCAATGCCATGATCAAAAAAGGCCAGGAGGGTACTGCCGTCCAGCAGCGAGATAATCTGAAAGTGACTGTCAGGCAAATTGCCCGTCTTTCACAAACCCATCGCATCATCATTACCCATGGCAATGGCCCTCAGGTGGGGAATCTGTTGCTGCAGCAGGAGTGCTGTGATGCAGTGCCCAAAATGCCGTTGGAGATTCTTGTGGCCCAGACCCAGGGACAGATCGGTTACATGATCGAATCCTGCCTGGATTCTGAGCTGATGGCCCAGAACCTGAATGCAAGCCCCCTGGTCAGCCTGATCAGTTATGTGGTGGTGGATGAGCATGATCCGGCATTCAAGACCCCTACAAAACCCATTGGGCCTGTTTACACAAAGACCCAGGCGGAAGCAGCGTCCTGGCCTTTTCACAAAACCGCCAAAGGTTACCGGCGGGTAACTTTTTCTCCCAAACCGGTCACCATTGTTGAAAAGCATGAAATAAAACAATTGATCGACATGGATTTTATCGTGATCTGCTGCGGCGGAGGCGGTATTCCGGTTATTCGTGAAGGACGAGCCTTCAGCGGGATAGAGGCGGTCATCGATAAAGACCTTGCCAGTGCGCGCTTGGCTGTGGAGGTGGGAGCAGATCTTTTTGTCATTGCCACGGATGTCAAAGGGGTTGCCACCAACTTCGGTCAAAAGAATCAGAAAATTTTGCGCACCCTCACTCTTGCGGATGCCCGAAAACATATGAGGGCAGGGCATTTCCCAGAAGGTTCCATGAAGCCCAAGGTGGAAGCAGCCATGCAGTTTGTAGGGATTCCAGGAAAAAGAGCCGTGATCGCGTTTTTAGAAGAGATAGAACAGGCCGTGGCCGGAAAGGCAGGCACCGAGTTTGTGGCCTGAAAGTCGAAAGGGCTGGAGGGGTCGATCTAAAAATCTTATGCAAGAAACTCTTTTTAGGGAAGGGAAAAGGAGCAGCTCAGCAGAAAATGAATTCCTGAATCTTGCAAGTTCGTGTCGGGGGTATCGATATCTCGTAAGGCAACGCCCCAATAAAGTTCGGTGTGTATCTTGGGGCTGGGGCCCCATCTCACACCGATACCTACACTGGAAATGGTATCAGGGGCAGGTGTTGGTAAATCAGTGTTCCATGCCCATCCGAAATCTGCGAACGGGGCAACTTGTACAATACCCTCCTCGGGTCCCCGGCTTATCCTGGGAATCGGCAAACGAAATACAGGGATCCGAAACTCCAAAGATGTCACCAGTGCATTGTCCCTGACCATCTGATTTTCACGATATCCCCGCACTGTCCTGGCACCTCCAACAGCGATCTTTTCCATCGGCAAAAGTGAATCCTCGGTCAATTGCAGGTCAGTTCTGAAAAGGATTTGGTCTCCCCGATTGCTGAAACGGCCTGCCCACTGAAATTGTCCTAACCAAGCCAAATATTGTCCGTTTGGTTCTTCTCCACACGTTGCACCCATGGCATCGATACCTATACTGAAAATGGAACGTACGGCAATCACATTATTGAAGCTGCGGTCCAACCACTCCTGGGAGAAGCGCAATACCGTTACATCGCTTTCTCCATCCTGCACACCAGGAGAAAAAGAGAAAGGCCTTCCCAGAAGAGAGGTGCCGCTATGGCGCTGTTCAAAGGCCAATCCCATGGAAAACACTCGTTGAGGAGTTCTGTAAAAGGGATGGGTTAATGAGATGCTGTAGGTTTTTAGGTCACTCTCTATATCCAGATCATCGAACGGCTCCTCAATCACCGAGCAATCACTTCTATTGTAGCTCAGGCGCAACATGGTATCATAAACATTGATCGGTCTGGTATAGGAGATGGAAACCTCATCCATACCTTCAGTAAGTCCATATTGAACAGCCAGAGTATCGCTATATCCTGTCAGACTGTGATGTGTTGCGTAAATTCGGGCTCGTTCTGCACCGACGCTGGGAGCACAATCATTGGCAAATATCAGGCCTGACTCAATAGGAGGTTTTTCTTTTACCCGTACTTTTAAAATACCTTCTCCAGGTTTGATGCCGGGACCGAGTTCCGTATGTAACTGTTGAATTGTCGGGTTTTGTTGCAGGAGTTTCAGGTGCCGGCGTAACTGATTGATGTTGAGTACTGGTTCTGCCCCCAGGGCCAGCCGTTTTTTTATGTAATTGGAACTTAGCCATTTATTGTTCTCCACCTCTATCCTGGTAAGTTCGCCCTCAATGATTTGTATATGAATGATATCTTTCTCTACTTTTTGGTCTGGAATAACCGCTCCGGAATTGAGATAACCCTCATTCACATAATAAAGAGTGAGTTTGCGCCGTATTTCCTGTAATTCCTCGGAAGTGATCACCCGTCCCTCATACGCCTTGGTGATTGTTGCCAATTCCTCATCGGAAAAGACCGTATTGCCCGTCACTTCGAATTTGCGTACAAATACCAAGGGCCTTGCCGAAAGTCGGTCTGCGGCCTCCGGGGACGGTATAACCGGAGGTAGCTCCAAGGGGGGCGAACCAGGTTTTTCATATTCAGGCAGAGGTGGTCTTTCCTGGCTTGGCCGTTGCGTCTGAGGGAAAATCGGCATTTGGGCAAAGACTCCTGGAGAATTCAGGTTTATCGTCAATACCAATCCAATACAAATAAAGTGATTGAACCAAAATCCAAAATTCATAGATAAAAACTCCAATTATTGACAGCAGTTGATGTCAAATGGGACAAATACCTCTTTGCTGGTTGTTTGCTTAGGCAGAGGTTCTTCTTGTTTGTTGAATGATGAATTGTCTTGTTGATCCTTTGGCTTATCAAGCAAATAGTACGCCGGCAAAGGGGCATCAGGGGAGAGGGGCATGCCGCCATGACCAACGATGATGAAAGTGCTCAATTCTCCGGCTGTTCGAGTCACACAGCGCTCGCTCAATAAGGAGGATGCATCAAGGAATGAGACCGGTAAGGTCGAAATGCTGCCGCTGATATCGGTATCCGGCGCGTCGATTGTGACCGAACCACTGACACCGAACTTTGATGAGGCATCCACAACACTGTCCGTGGACTTGAGGAAGGCACCATCACCATCAATTCCGATATGGATGTTACCTCCACTGCCTTCCTTGGCATTGGCAACAACTTTGCTTTCCCCATCCATTACAACGAATATGGCATCAATGATGATGTTACCACCATCACCTTCGCCACCTGCAACAGAGGTGGTAATCGCACTCTCATCTCGCAAATGAACTAAAAATCCTGCGTTGACCATAATATCCCCCGCGTTTGCTTGGGCAGTCTCCACAGTTATACTGCTGCTATTATCAAGTTGGAGTGTATCATCGACCAAGATAACAATATTTCCAGACTTACCTGCTTCTGGATCTTTGGTTATATTTAAACCGGCACTAGAACTCTCTGCCGAAATGGTACTTCCATTGATCAGTTTGATTTTTCTTGCTCTAACTTGAACACTACCGCCTTTGCCTTCCGCCAATGTTGCACCTTTAATCGAACTCTTATCAAGGTCCAATGCTGGTGTGGTGATTAAAATTTGCCCACCGTCCCCGCTGCCAACTGTCGAAACGGAAACCGAACTATTCCCGGAGAAAGTAATCGTATCACTTGCGCTCATGGTAATCTTCCCGGCGTTGCCGACATTAAAGGCGTTGGATGCTATGTTGGCCCCGCTGGTGAGGTTGAGAGAACCGACATCAATGGTAATATTTCCGCCTTTGCCTTCACCGGCTGTAGTACCCCAAATCCAGCAGCCATCGAGGTCCAAATCCGGTGTGGTGATTAAAATATTTCCGCCGTCACCCCTGTCGTATGTAAAAACAGAAATTTCACTTTCTTCTCCAGAGATGGTGATCACCTCATTGGCGGCAATGGTAATTGTTCCCCCATTTCCAATATCCCATGCGTCTGAGAAAATGTCGCCTCCATTGGTGATGTCGAGAGAACCGACATCGATAGTAATATCTCCGCCTTTGCCTTCACCATCCGTTGCGCCATCAATCCAACTGTCATTAAGGCTTAAATTCGGTACGGTGATGAAGAGACTCCCACCGTCCCCGGTGCCCTCTGATGAAATATTAATACGGCTTTTTCCAGAGACGTTGATCGCCTCACTGGCGGCAATTGTAATCGTTCCTCCATTTCCAATATCCCAGGCGTCTGAGCTAATATCGGCCCCATTGTTGAGGGTGAGGGAACCGACATCGACGGTAATATCTCCGCCTTTGCCTTCACCTAATGTTTCACCATCAATCCAGCTCTTATCAAGGCTCAAAGCTGGTGCAGTGATTAAGAGGCTCCCGCCGTTTCCGCTGCTCCCTCGCCATGTCGAAACGGTAACCAAGCTATGCTCAGAAACGGTGATCACCTCACTGGCGGTAAGAGTAATCTCCCCACCATTTCCGGCACCCCAGGATTTTGAGCCGATATAGGTCTCTTTGGTGAGACTGAGAGAACCGACATTGATGTCAATATTACCCCCTTTGCCTTCACCGTCTGTTGCGGCATCAATCCTGCTGTCATCAAGGCTTAAATTCGGTACGGTGATGAAGAGACTCCCACCGTCCCCGGTGCCCTCTGATGAAAGATTAATATGGCTTTTTCCAGAGACGGTGATCGCATCATTGGCGGTAATCGTAATTGTTCCGCCGTTTCCAGAACCCCAGGATTTTGAGCCAATATCGGCCCCATTGGTGAGGCTGAGAGAACCGATATCGATCGCAATATTTGCGTTTTTGCCTTCACCAAGCGTATCTGACCATACGGATGAATTGTCCAAGACAAACCGGTTGCTGCGGATGTATATATGTAAGCGATCAGTAAACCCCATCTTTTAATTTGATTCAGCACATGAGAAGATAACCCAAATCCAAGGAGGGTTATAAAATGTCGGACAGGTCCAAAGAAGCCAACCGGAAGCGTTCCCAATTCTGGAAACACCATATAGAAGAATGGTCCAAATCAGGATTATCCCAGAATGCTTATTGTCGAGAAAATGGTTTAAAACCCAACCAGCTCACCTATTGGAAAAATAAATTCAAGCGCCAAAATCTCCCGGCAGAGTTTGCCCAGGTGTCGCCGGTGCAAATTGCTGAGCTGCTCAATTCCCGTAAAGAAAGACTTTTGCTGAATATCGACTCAGGATATCAGATTGAAATACCGGACGGTTTTTCCCAGATAACATTGGCGCAGGTACTCCAGGTATTAAGGATAGAATGATGTTTTCTCCTAAGCAGAATTTAAAAATCCATATTGCCCTTGGAAACACGGATATGCGTAAATCCATTGACGGACTGTCCATTCTGGTCAGTGAAAAATTCAATCTGGACCCTTTTTCAGGGCACCTGTTTGTCTTCTGCAACCGGAAGCAGACCATATTGAAAATCCTGTATTGGGATCGCAATGGATTTTGCCTTTGGCACAAGCGATTGGAAAAGGATCGTTTCCAATGGCCCCGGTCAAAAGATGCGGTAATGACCATAGGGGCTCATGAACTTGCCTGGCTGATCGACGGCCTTTCAATTCATCAGAAAAAAGCTCATAAACCATTAAGATTTTATAGTGTTTTTTGATGGAAAAAGATATGAAAAACCGAGTGGTTATGCTATGTACAGTGCATGAATATCGAGGTTTTTGCAGACATAAATGATGTTGAAAAATTAAAAGAGAAAATCTTTTCTTTTGCCAAAGATTTTTCCAACAAAGAGCAGAATTATAAAGCGGAAATCAAAATTCTCAATGAGCAGATCAAAAGCCTTCAGGATAGACTTTTTGGTAAAAAAACAGAAAAAATTCATTGGGATGACGACCAGATTTCTCTTTTTGAGATTCCCGAGCCTGAATGTTCAGTATCGGAAGAACCCGAGGAAATAACGGTTCCGTCCCACAACCGGAAAAAAAAGGGGCGTAAGCCGCTGCCTGAAAACCTGCCGCAGGTTGAAGTTATCCATGACCTTACAGAAGAAGAAAAACTGTGCGGATGCGGGTGCATCAAATCCCGTTGTGGTCAGGAAATATCGGAACAACTTGAGATTATCCCTGCACAAATGAAGGTCATTAAAAATATCCGCTATAAATACGTCTGTAAAAATTGTGAGGGGGTTGAAGATGACGGTCCCACAATATCCATTGCCAGAATGCCAGAGCAGATGATTCCCAAAAGCATGGCAACACCGGGGCTGCTTGCTCATATTCTGACAGCCAAATTTGCAGATGCCCTGCCGTTTTACCGGCAGGAAAAACAATTCAACAGGATAGGCGTTGAACTTCCTCGGTCAACCATGTGCAGCTGGGCAATGAAGGTGGCCCAACAGTGTGAAATTCTAATGGAATTTATGCAGGCCCAAATTCTCAAGAGTCCTGTGATTAATATTGATGAGACCACGGTTCAAGTGTTGAAAGTGACGAATCGGTCAAAATGCTATATGTGGGTGTTCAAGGGAGGGACACCGGATAAGCCGATTATCCTGTTCCAGTATCACCCCACACGATCCGGAGATGTTGCATCAGACTTTTTGAATGGATACCAGGGTATTGTTCAGACCGACGGCTATGGAGGATATGACTTCCTTGACAAGGCTTCCGGCATTATTCATGTTGGTTGCTGGATTCATTCTCGAAGAAAATTCGTGTCGGTGACCAAAGCCGCCGGTATCAAAAAAGGTGATCCTCCCACCGGTAATGCTGGCACTGCTTTGAAGTATATCAGCAAGCTCTACAAGATTGAAAAAGAAGCACGAGAGCTGGAGTTGTCTGCTGAAGACCTTTACAAAAAAAGGCAGGAAGAAGCAGTGCCCATCCTCGATGAATTTAAAAAATGGTTGGATGCAAAAGTTGAGAAAATTCCGCCTAAAAGTCTTCTTGGCAAAGCAATCGGCTATACCCTTAACCAATGGCATCGTCTGATCCAGTATACCAAAGACGGTCGGGTCGGACCTGATAATAATGTGGTTGAAAATGCCATCAGACCCTTTGTTGTGGGTCGAAAAAACTGGTTGTTCAATTGCACCCCTGAAGGTGCAAGCGCTAGCGCCTGCATCTACAGCCTGATCGAAACCGCCAAGGCAAACGGTCTTGAACCTTACTGGTATCTTAAATACCTGTTTGAAAATTTACCTGAAGCCATGACGGCTGATGAATTTATTGCCTTGATGCCCCAGAATGTTGATAAAACCCTGCTTGAAGGTCCTCCGGCTAAATAATACCCTGTTTTTGCGTTATCGAAAAGGTGCGGTTAACTGATCGCTTACGTATATATTGCCTCCTTGTAAACCAGTGGTAAAGAGGGACGAAGACTCGGTAATCTCAATATCTCCTAATCGTTCAAAGGCATTAAGATGGATATTTTCAATATTGATTTCTCCGGTGGAAGCAACGCTGGCAAGATTAATCCTTCCGTCCAGCGCCGAGAGAATCCCGCCCATAATTTGAATGTCACCTCCCACGATGGAAAGAGTTTCTTCTTGTGGAATATTAAGCGAACTCCCTTGCACAGAAATGGATGCCGGATTTTCACTCAAAAACCCAAATGCCGAAGGTGGTGCCACTGTCAGCAGGCTGTTATCCGGCTCAACAGCGTCAAAGCGCCCATTTTCTCCCAAACGAATGAAATCCGCTGTGCTGGCGTGAAAAGAGCCCTGCACGTCCAATTGCGCATTCGGCCCAAACATAATTCCGGCCGGATTAATGAGATATAAATTCGCGCCCGGAATCTCGGATCGCAACAGGCCATCAATGGTGGAACTTGATCCCCCTGTAACTCTCCCGAGGACATTCTCGACGGAATTGGGTCCGCTAAAGGTCGCGCTTTCTCCTGTATTAACGTTAAAGACACCGAAGCTGTGGAATAGATTACCGCCCACTTGCCGGCCTACCTCGACCGGGATCATAAAGTCTGGACCGGAGAGCGGGCCACTGGGCCCCAAGGTCCCATCCAGGGTGATTTCCGCATGGCCCAAGGAGGCCAAAGAGCCGTGAATGAATAAGGCCATGACCAAAAGAACAAGGCTATGTAAGGATCGATTATTTTTCATGGATGTCCTCTCCGGCTATGGTATTGTTTACAATTATAAAACAGTCTTTCTTATAGTCTTTGCCTCTTGAAGGGCTCAGAGCCAACTGCCGGTCAACAGGAAAGCGGACCAAAACCCTGGGTGATGGTAGCGCTCATGGGTCGTGCCCCTTCGGCAAGCCTGCGTGATTTAGTTTTTTTAGAGTGATATTATCGGTTCCAAACATGATCATATAGGAGGAACCGATGAAATCAGCACCACCATCACCAGAGGCAGTTTCCGCATTGGAAGAGGTCCGGCAGCAATTTCAACTCTGGCGTAAAACAAAAACCGGCAGGGAACGTATCCCTGATTCATTATGGCAGGCAGCCGCAGAAGTCTTTTATATTGGGGGGCATAGTCTACACAAGATTTCAAAAACGTTGCACCTGAACTATACCGCATTTAAGCAACATGTGGAATCGCATCTTCCATCGTTAATTGATGTTGAGCCTGATGCAACACCTGAAGATTCCCCTGCTTTTATAGCATTTGAACTGGATCCGCCATCTCCTGTCTCAGAATGTATAATAGAAATGGAGGACAGTACCGGAGCAAAAATGAGGATGTGCCTCCGGGGCAAAACCGATCCGAGCATTCTTGGGATTTGTAAGTCATTCTGGAGACACCAGCCATGATTCAGATCACTCCCCACATGAAGATTCTTTTATCTGTAGAGCCTGTTGATTTTCGGAAAGGCATAGATGGAATGGCTGCATTGTGCCGAAAGGTTCTAAAATCAGATCCTTTTTCAGGCTGTCTGTTCGTCTTTCTCAACCGCCGCAGGACTGCCATAAAAATATTAAGCTACGATGGCCAGGGGTTTTGGCTCTGCCAGAAACGATTGTCCAAAGGCAGATTTAACTGGTGGCCAACAAAGGGCCAAGGCGTTGACAAACCCCTGGATGCCCATGAACTGCAAATGTTGATCTGGAACGGTGACCCTTTTCATACCCAGGCAGCACCCATGTGGAGAAAAATTCCGGCATAATTTTTTCTTATCGCTCTATTTTTTGCGTGCGTTCAAGTAACGGCTGTGTTATAGAAACCAGCCATGGAGAATAACATCATACTCACATACCGTGGCAAGAGCGTAACAAAAGAAGATATTGCTTTTATAAATGACCTGGTGGCAAATCATCCCAATGTCAGCCGCTACGCCCTGTCAAAGGAGTTGTGCAAGGCATGGAACTGGGTTCAGGCCAATGGCAATCTCAGAGACATGGTGGCCAGGGGGTTTATGCTTAAGCTCCACAGGGAAGGGCATATCACCCTTCCGCCCCCAAGGTGCAAAATCAAGAACCCGTTTGTAAACAGAACCCCGCCCCCAGAGATAGAGATGGATCAGACCCTGGTTAAGACCAATCTGTCCAGAATAAAGCCCCTGGAGATACGGCAGGTTAAAAAAACAGACCAAGAAAAAATTTTCAACAGCCTGATCCAGCACCACCATTACCTGGGATATTGTCATCCCGTGGGTGAACAGCTCAAATATATGGTGTATGCCCAAAACAGGCCCATCGCTTGTTTTTCATGGTCGTCGGCACCCCGTCATATCGGTGCCAGGGACAAATATATCGGCTGGAACAAGGAGGATCGGGTAAAAGGCCTTCAATATATAGCGTACAACAGCCGATTTCTTATTCTGCCCTGGATCAGGGTTCCCCACCTGGCCTCTCATCTTCTGGGGCTTATGGCAAAAAATATTTCCAGGGACTGGGAGAAGATTTATAATCATCCACTCTATTTCCTTGAAACCTTTGTGGACACGGAACGGTTTTTGGGTACCTGTTATAAGGCCGGCAACTGGATCTATCTTGGCGATACAACCGGGCGGGGAAAGAATGAAAAAAAACATGTAAAAACCCGATCCATCAAGGCGATCTGGGGGTATCCCCTGACCCGGGATTTTCGAAGCAGGATGATTGGCGCATAGACCATGGAGCATATCCGGTTGACCCAGGAAGAGATTGACGCCCTTTTGAAAAGGGTGGAAGCCAATGCACTTGATAAAGGTGATTATGAGATCATCAAATCAATGACGGAAGCCATCATGACACTGGCCCAGGCCCTGGACAATAAAGCAGCGTCCATAAAACGCCTTCTTACCATGTTGTTTGGCCCAAAAACTGAAAAAAAGGATAATGTTTTAAAAAAGAACGAGCCCGAAAAAACGGATGAAAACTCAAAAGAAACAGAGCCGAAAAAAAAGGATAAAAAACCACCCAAAACCAAACCTGAAAAAAAGAAAAAAGGACATGGAAAGATACCTGCTTCCAAATATACTGAAGCCGATCAAAAGTTCATATCCCATGAAAAGTTTAAACCCAAGGATTCCTGTCCTCTATGCTTCACCGGCAAGCTCTACCCGATGAAAAAATCGGGCATTGCCATCTACCTGAAGGGCCAACCCCCCATCAATGCAACGATTTATAACCTTGAAAAACTGCGTTGTAACCTGTGCGGGAAGGTGTTCACGGCAGCGGCTCCGGAAGGCATTACCGGAAAACATTATGATGAAACGGCCAAGGCCATGATGGCAGTTTTAAAATATGGCTACGGTTTTCCCTGGTATCGCCTGGAAAAACTCCAGGAAAGTCTGGGCATACCCCTGCCGGCATCCACCCAGTGGGAAAAAATAGAATCCCAGGCAGATCTGATTTACCCGGCATTTGAGGAATTAAAACGCCAGGCAGCCCAGGGTGAGGTCCTTCACAATGATGATACCACCATGAAAATTCTGGATCTGATCCAGGAAAACAAAACACGGGATAAGGATGAGCGTACCGGCATCTTTACATCGGGTATCATTTCCCTGCTTGAAGAAGGGAAAAGGATTGCCATCTTCTACACCGGTCGTAATCATGCAGGAGAAAACATCGCTTCCCTTTATGAAATGCGGGATGGAGAAAAAGACCCTCCGATTCAAATGTGTGATTCTCTTTCAAGAAACATGTCCAGTGAATTTAAAATTATCCTGTGCCATTGCATTACCCACGCCCGCAGAGGTTTTATCGACGTAATCTCCAGCTTCCCGGACGAATGCCGCCATGTCATTGAGACGTTGGCAGAAGTTTATCATGTGGATGCTCAAGCTAAAGAACAAAACATGACAGCAGATCAGCGGCTGGCATTTCACCAGGTCCATAGTGGTTCACTGATGAACACTTTACGTTCCTGGCTCGACACCCAGATCAAAGACAAGTTGGTGGAACCCAATTCCGGGCTTGGGAATGCGATCACCTATATGATCAAGCACTGGCATGAGCTGACTCAATTTCTGAGAGTTCCCGGAGCCCCACTTGATAATAATATTTGCGAACAATGCTTGAAACGCTCTATCCTCCATAGAAAAAACTCAATGTTCTATAAGACAGAACATGGGGCCTATATCGGGGATATGTTCATGAGCATAATTCACACCTGCAACCTGATGAAAGTCAATGCGTTGAATTATCTCATATCGCTGCAAAAACACTCTGCCCAGGTGTTTAAAAACCCCTCATCCTGGATGCCTTGGAATTATGAGACAGCCATGGGCATAGAGCCGTAGACAGTACAACCTTTTTCCCATTTTTACCTAAAAGGCAGCTTTAGTCTTAGCATTTGGCGGATTTGGCAATATTGCCAGATCCGCCAAATGAAAGCATCTTCACATACATATATTGGTACACCCCTATTTGTCGCATTGTTTTGCCAGACCAAAGGGAACCGCATACTCTTATCATAGTGTCCTTGAGTGTATGATATCATGCCGTTTTGAGGAATTCACGCAACCTTGCCGAAGGGACACAGAACAACGCAATCAACTGGTCAATGATGTTTTGAATGTAAAAGGGCCTTTGATGGAAAAATCTTTGACAAAAATCATGATCTCAGCCAGGGATGATGGTCATATAATTGCAGCTTTCTATGCAGGCATGACCATGAAAAGTCTGCTGTTGGCAAGGCTTTACATGGCAAAATTTTTGGACACTAATGATCATGGTTCTGTCGACAGGGTCCATAAAAAATTTCAGGATATGGATAAAAACATAAAGGTTCTGGATAATGAAATTGATGATCCCAAGCGAAGGGAGCTTTTGTCAGCTGTCAAAGAAATGAAAGGAATATATTTGACAGCATTCGACTCACTGGTCGATACGATTTTCAAAAGAAACGATATCATAGACAATACACTTGACCGAATTGGCCCAGAGGTTTCAAGTAATGCTGAAGAAGTAAAACTTGATATTAAAAAGACTCAGGACATATTAGGCTTTCAACTCATCAAATCAAATTCCAGATCCATAAAGGTGATCAGCATTGTAGCAGGTGCTGCGCTGCTTATTGGCTGCTTATTGGCTTTTTTCATAACACGTTCAGTGACGAAACCATTGAAATTTATAGTTGACGGACTTAATGAGGCAACACACCAGGTGGCATCTGCTGCAGGCCAGGTAGCTTCTTCCAGCCAATTCCTTGCTGAAGGCTCATCTCAACAAGCTACATCCATTGAAGAAACATCACCATTCATGGAAGAGATGGCCTCTATGACAACTAAAAATGCTAAAAATGCTGGTAAGGCAGATAATTTGATGCAAGATGCAAATCAGGTCGTGAAAACCGCCAATAAATCCATGGGAGAGCTTATTGTTTCAATGGATGAAATTTCTAAAGCCAGTGAGGAAACATCTAAAATTATAAAAAGAATTGATGAGATAGCATTTCAGACCAATCTTCTTGCATTGAATGCTGCTGTTGAAGCAGCACGTGCTGGAGAAGCTGGTGCTGGATTTGCTGTTGTAGCCGATGAAGTCAGGAAGCTTGCCATGAGAGCTGCAGACGCTGCAAAAGATACAGCTGAACTGATTGAAAGTACTGTGAAAAAAATTAATGATGGAACAGAAATCGTCTCAGCTACTCACGATGCATTTTTTAAAGTATCTGAAAGCAGTGACAAGGTCGGTGTCATGGTTTCTGAAATTTCAGAAGCTTCTAAAGAACAATCCAGTGGTATTGATCAGGTTAACACAGTTATTATTGAAATGGATAAAGTGGTGCAGCAGAATGCAGCTAATGCAGAAGAGTCAGCCTCTGCCTCAGAGGAAATGAATGCCCAGGCCGAGCAGCTCAAGGTTTATGTTGATGAACTGACCTCAATGGTGAATGGCAAAAATGACCAGCATAATAAATACCCAATAAAATTATCTATAAGTGGAGGAACTGCTGGGGGAGCATGGTCAGCTGTAACAGAAGATATTGCGGAAGTTGTAAGAAAAAAATTGCCGGCGGGCTCTACAGTTTCTACAATTACTGGTACTGATGCAACAAATCCCTTACGAATAAATAAGGGAATTTCTGATTTTGCCATCGGAGTAGCATCCACTGTCCTGAGTGCTTCTAAAGGTGAAAAGCCTTTTAAAGAAACATGCCCCAACATTAGAGCAATCACCAGCCTCTTCGATGAGCCCTTTCAATTTGTTATTCTTAAAAAAACAGGGATAACAAGCTTTGAAGATATCAAGGTAAAACATTTTCCTCTTAAACATTCTCCAAATAAAAATGGGTCGTTTATGGAAATTTTATGCGAGGCTATGTTCAAACTTTACGGTTATGATTATCAAGAAATCAGGAAGTGGAAAGGCAATATTTATTATAACAGCTACAGTCAATCAATAAATTTGTTAAGAGGAGGCACACTATACTCTTTAAGTGGTTGCAGTCCTGTTCCTACCACAAAATTTATGGAACTATCTAGTACTCATGACATAACCATACTTCCTCTGAGTGACGCGATAATTAATTCATTAAACAACAAATATCACACTACAAAAACAATTATTCCATCGAGTGCCTATAAATTTCTTGATACGGATATAAAGACGGTTGCTTCAAGAAATATTTTCATGTGCAGAGCCGATCTCGATGAATCAGTTGTCTACAATATTGTTAAGGCGATCCATGAAAATATTAATTATTTAAAAACTGTTCATGTCGCAATGAAGGATTTAAATCCGAAATTTATGTCAGATACAGGAGGCGTTCAACTACACCCTGGTGCAAAAAAATATTACAGGAAAATAGGAGCGATGGATTAATGCCGTCCAATGAGAGGGTTGTCAAATTTGGTTTTATTGCAGTTTTAAAATTTTATCATCACAGTTGAAAGGAGGTATTTTTATGGAAACCGTTCAGGAATTTGTCGTTCTGGTCGATGAACAGGACCGGCAGATCGGCATCCAGGCCAAACAGGATGTCCATTCCCACAACACCCCCCTGCACAGGGCATTTTCACTGTTTTTGTTCAATCCGGAGAATCGCCTTCTTTTACAACAGCGGGCCCGCATTAAAAAAACCTGGCCTCTGGTGTGGTCCAACTCCTGCTGCGGACATCCCGAACCTGGAGAGTCTTATGAGCATGCAGTAATCAGAAGGGCACGTTTTGAACTTGGGATAAATGTGCAAAAACTGCACAAAATCAGCGACTACCGATATTGTTTTTCAAAAAACGGCATTGTTGAAAATGAAATCTGCCCCATTTTCAGCGGATATTATGACGGCGACGTTCAGCCTAACCAGGAGGAAGTGGAATCCGTAAAATGGATCGACTGGGAAGCATGGGTTGATGAAACAAGGCGCTTTCCCCACCGGTATTCTCCCTGGTGTATTGAAGAAACCGGCATCATGGCTTCAATGGATTCTTTTTGGTCGTTGGGTAAAATTAAACAAATAGGGGAAAATCCCCATAGAAGTCGGCAATGTCAACGAATGTTGGGTGCATTTTACTTTCTTTAGCAGAGCTGCGACGGGACATTTCCAAATTCAGCCACCAATTTATCTGCCAACCTTCCCTGTCACAATAATTCAGGATTTCAAAATTTTGATTTCAGTAGTCTTGTTCGTCTGTAGAAACCCGAACATAGGTGATATGTTTTGCATTTTTTGAGTATATTCCCAGTAAAATTGTAACAAAATAGAGGGCTCATAAATGGCAACACATCTCAAAATTCTATCTCAATACGACATCAAGTCTTTCGAGTTACCACCGGAATTTAACGGAGATGAAAGAAAACGATTTTTTTATTTACCAAAGCCGAGGAGCAGACGATTGTGTTTGATGAAAAGGGCAAAATCAGAATATCCCTTTATAAGGTTTTGCTATTCAAAACAATGGCCTCCGCTATCAAATCAGGTGCTCTAAATTTGCACCATTCCTATAAATATAGGTCATTTTATAGTGGACCCCGAAAACTGGACAATGTGTTAAGATAAAATATAACAGTCCAGAAAGGGGATATTTTGAAACGAAAAAACTACAGTAAAGAATTAAAAAGCAAGGTCGCATTGGCAGCCATAAAAGGAAATCAAACTGTCAATGAGATAGCCTCTGAGTTCGGCATTCATGCTAGTCTTGTAAATCGGTGGAAAAAGGAAGCCATAGAAGCCCTGCCATTGGTTTTTGGCAATAGCAAGGCAAAACAAACCAAAGAAGCCGAAATTGAGCGAGACCGTCTTTATCAAAAGGTTGGTAAACTCCAGGTTGAACTGGATTGGTTAAAAAAAAACACCGGACACCTTTAATGAGTATTGAAGAAAAAAAACAGCGAATTCAATCCAAGCACTCTAAAATCAGTATTCAAAGGCAATGTGAGTTGATAGGACTGCCTCGTTCCAGCTATTACCGTGAAAGCCGGGGGGAACAGGAAACGCCTGAAAATCTTGAGCTAATGAAACTCATTGACATTGAATATACTGATCATCCGTTCTATGGTACCCGCCAAATGCGCAATATTATGAGACGCAAAGGATATAAGATTAACCGAAAACGGGTTCAGCGATTGATGCGGAAAATGGGAATTCAATCCATTGCACCGAAGCCGAATACCAGTAAGGCTCATCCCCAAAATAAAGTGTATCCATATCTTTTGAGAACTTTTGATGTAACCAGATCAAATCAGGTGTGGTCTACGGATATAACCTATATCCCACTTTCTGGTGGTTTCGTTTATTTGACGGCGGTCATGGACTGGCATAGTCGTTATGTCCTCTCTTGGGAACTTTCTATAACCATGGACAAGGAATTTTGTATATCCTCTCTGGAAAGGGCACTGCGATGTCATGGAACCCCCTATATATTCAACACGGATCAAGGATCTCAATACACAAGTCACGAGTTTACAAAAGTATTGAAAGATAAGGACATTAAAATCAGTATGGATGGGAAAGGCCGGTGTATGGACAATATTTTCATAGAACGGCTATGGCGCAGCGTGAAATATGAAGAAATTTATGTAAACGAATTTCAATCCGTTGAGCAGCTGCGCAAGTCCTTGAAAAAATATTTCAATTTTTACAACCATGAACGACCTCACCAGAGTTTTAACGGGCAAACGCCAGCCGAAATATATTATGGTAAAAATCAGTTGAGGTTGGTGGGATGATGAAAACGATGTACCGAAAAACCCGCTCCAGCGGAAACCAACCCCTTCCGACGGGCAGATTTTGGGGTGCCCATTCTCAGGGCCTGGTTTCCACTTCCGCTAGTCGCCGAAGCAAATCTGAACGCCGAACCGTGACACAGAATTACGAACATTTTCAAAATGGAAAATGACGCTTAAATTGAATGAAAAACTGTCTTGACATTGGGGTCCACTATATTTGATGATTATTTGATTCCGCAGAGTGTCTGGAAAGTAAGAAAAAAAGAGCTGCTTCAGCGAGCAGGACTTGAGGGCTTTGAAAGTTTCCAGGAACTGGAACCTGAATTGAAAAAAGCGCTTAAAGCCCAGTACCGGACAACCAATAAAAACATCGATTCCGGAAAAAACCCATACGCAAAAGTTGACGACAAGGGAAAGCTGAAGGTTTCAACACCGAAGGTGGAAAAAGATGTGTCATATACGGTAACCGATCTGTTTCCCAAAAACCGGTTTATTTCCCTTTTTGAAGTACTGACGACGGTCAACCGGCTCTCGAACTTTTCGGACTGTTTCGAGCACTGGCAAATCAAGCATAACCGGGAAAAGCCCGAAGAAAAGACCTTCTTTGCAGGCGTTATGGGTTACGGCTGTAATCTCGGTATCCGCAAAATTGCCAGAATTTCCCGCAACATCAATCAGAACGAACTCGAGAATACCGTGAACTGGTATTTCACCAACGAAAATCTGATTCAGGCAAACGATCGAATACTGAAACTAAGTGAGAGACTTCAACTCCTGAGCCTTTTTAAAAAAGAAAGTGCCAAAACCGGGTCAACCCCTTTTTTCTGGAGATTTTTAGCTCGTAATGGTTATTGCCTTAATATACTTGACTTGCCTTCAATTTTTTAAATGATTCAAATATTTCCATTGGTGTCCTGTGTTTTAATGATCCATCCCCAATCCACCACCAAAAAAATAAAAAACCCCGTTGCGCTTGATGGATCAAGCAGATAGTGTATTTGTGCGACCAAAAAACTATCATCAACGGGGTGAAACAAACTATGACACAAGGCGTGCTACCATTCAAGTATGAAGAAGAAAAATCTCAAACCGGCATTACAGCTTTGGCAAGCTTGCCGGTCTATCTTGACCTGGCCAAGGTAATCGGATTATCCAAGTCCATTCAAAAGCATTTAAAGATAAGAGAGAATTCCCAGGGCTGGACCGATCCCCAAATGGTTTTGTCGCTGGTGCTACTCAATCTTGCCGGCGGTGATTGCGTTGAAGATTTAAAAATACTGGAGGCGGATGAGGGCTTTTGCGAAATACTGCGTAAATCTGAAATGCAAGGTCTAAAACGTAAAGTACGCAGAGCCCTGGAACGGAGGTGGCGCAAAGAGAAAAAACGTTCTGTTCCATCACCATCTGCGGCTTTCAGATATCTATCCGAATTCCATGACACTGAACAGGAAAAAACCCGTGACCAGACAAAGATAAAGGCATTCATTCCCAGACCCAATGATCATTTAAAGGGTCTGGTACAAATAAACAAAGATATGTGTGCCGGCCTTAACACGGTGAATCCGAAAAAAACGGCCACATTGGATATGGATGCCACCCTGATTGAATCCAGCAAACAGAATGCCCGTTATTGCTATAAAGGATTCAAATCCTATCAGCCGTTGAATACCTGGTGGTATGAGCAGGGTGTCATCCTGCATACAGAATTTCGTGACGGTAATGTTCCCGCCGGCTTTGAGCAATTAAGGGTTTTCAAAAAATCCTTGGACTGCCTTCCGGAAAATGTGGAAAAAATAAAACTTAGATCAGATACGGCAGGATACCAGCACGACCTTTTAAAATACTGTGAGACAGGCGAAAGTGAGCGTTTCGGCAGAATTGAATTTGCAATAGGGTGCGACGTAACCCGATCATTCAAAATTGCTGTGGCTCAAGTCCCTGATTCTGAGTGGCAACCAATTTATAAAGATAAGAATGGCAAACGGATGAAGACCGGCAGTGAGTGGGCGGAAGTTTGTTTTGTTCCCAATGAGCTGTGCCACAGTAAAAATGCACCTGAATACAGGTATCTTGCCAAACGGCAACTTCTTGAGGAACAATCGCCTTTACCCGGCATGGAAGATCCAAAGCTTCCCCTTCCTTTTCCCACCATGCAAATGGTGGAAAAAAGATATAAGGTCTTTGGCGTTGTGACCAATATAGGCTATGAGGAAATGAACGGAGAAGACCTGATTCATTGGCTTCATGAACGATGCGGCAAAAGTGAAGAGGTTCATGCGGTGATGAAAGACGACTTGGCCGGAGGAAAACTGCCGTCTGCAGATTTTGGAGAGAATGCAGCGTGGTGGTGGATCATGATATTGGCCCTGAATCTAAATGTGATGATGAAAAAATTAGCATTGGATCCGTCCATGGAAGCTACACGGATGAAACGGATCCGGTTCTCGATCATAAATATCCCGGGCAGGATAATCAAACGTTCCCGCAATCTGTTTTTGCGTTTATCCAAAGGCCACCCATCATATGTGGTTCTAGTCGAGGCACGCAAACGGATTGCAATGCTCAACGGTGTTTGGGAGCCTTCAGGATAAAATTTATGGTAGAGATACCCCTTAAAATTGGTTTCTTCCGGCTACCCATGGGATAGGTGCGCCTAAAAAAGGCCCGAGCCAGGGGCATACAAGGGCCTGAATCCAAAAACGGATGAGCCCCACCGAAATCAGCTCCCGCCAAGAAAAAAATCTTCCCGAATTTCCTTTGGACGGGTATTTACAAAATCAGGCGGTGGATTTGGGAAAACGGTATCAGTTGACTAAAGCAGCTTGGTTGTAATAATAATTACTATTTTGCGGTAAGAATCTTATGTCGTGGTAAGGGCCATAACCTCATGGGATAATTTTTTTCTGATAAAAGGAGAGTATACAAAAAGCTGTTTGACAAGTTGGAAAGATTAATAAGGATAATGAAAATTACGATGGGGTGAATTAAATGGCTGCATTATCCAGTATAGTGGACCCCGAAAACTGGACAATGTGTTAAGATAAAATATAACAGTCCAGAAAGGGGATATTTTGAAACGAAAAAACTACAGTAAAGAATTAAAAAGCAAGGTCGCATTGGCAGCCATAAAAGGAAATCAAACTGTCAATGAGATAGCCTCTGAGTTCGGCATTCATGCTAGTCTTGTAAATCGGTGGAAAAAGGAAGCCATAGAAGCCCTGCCATTGGTTTTTGGCAATAGCAAGGCAAAACAAACCAAAGAAGCCGAAATTGAGCGAGACCGTCTTTATCAAAAGGTTGGTAAACTCCAGGTTGAACTGGATTGGTTAAAAAAAAACACCGGACACCTTTAATGAGTATTGAAGAAAAAAAACAGCGAATTCAATCCAAGCACTCTAAAATCAGTATTCAAAGGCAATGTGAGTTGATAGGACTGCCTCGTTCCAGCTATTACCGTGAAAGCCGGGGGGAACAGGAAACGCCTGAAAATCTTGAGCTAATGAAACTCATTGACATTGAATATACTGATCATCCGTTCTATGGTACCCGCCAAATGCGCAATATTATGAGACGCAAAGGATATAAGATTAACCGAAAACGGGTTCAGCGATTGATGCGGAAAATGGGAATTCAATCCATTGCACCGAAGCCGAATACCAGTAAGGCTCATCCCCAAAATAAAGTGTATCCATATCTTTTGAGAACTTTTGATGTAACCAGATCAAATCAGGTGTGGTCTACGGATATAACCTATATCCCACTTTCTGGTGGTTTCGTTTATTTGACGGCGGTCATGGACTGGCATAGTCGTTATGTCCTCTCTTGGGAACTTTCTATAACCATGGACAAGGAATTTTGTATATCCTCTCTGGAAAGGGCACTGCGATGTCATGGAACCCCCTATATATTCAACACGGATCAAGGATCTCAATACACAAGTCACGAGTTTACAAAAGTATTGAAAGATAAGGACATTAAAATCAGTATGGATGGGAAAGGCCGGTGTATGGACAATATTTTCATAGAACGGCTATGGCGCAGCGTGAAATATGAAGAAATTTATGTAAACGAATTTCAATCCGTTGAGCAGCTGCGCAAGTCCTTGAAAAAATATTTCAATTTTTACAACCATGAACGACCTCACCAGAGTTTTAACGGGCAAACGCCAGCCGAAATATATTATGGTAAAAATCAGTTGAGGTTGGTGGGATGATGAAAACGATGTACCGAAAAACCCGCTCCAGCGGAAACCAACCCCTTCCGACGGGCAGATTTTGGGGTGCCCATTCTCAGGGCCTGGTTTCCACTTCCGCTAGTCGCCGAAGCAAATCTGAACGCCGAACCGTGACACAGAATTACGAACATTTTCAAAATGGAAAATGACGCTTAAATTGAATGAAAAACTGTCTTGACATTGGGGTCCACTATACAGCAATATCTCAATAATTGTGTTGAGATTAATTATTTTTCACCAAATCAGCCAGGAGGAATTTACAAAATGCTTAACTTACATCAACTAAGATGCTTTTATGAAGTTGCTAAAAATCTTAATTTTTCTCGTGCAGCAGATAATTTGTTTATAAGCCAGCCAGCTGTTTCAGCGCAAATAAAACTTTTTGAGGAATCTTTTAATCTAAAGGTTTTCAGCAGAGTCAAAGGAGAGATCCACCTTACTGAAGAGGGAGAAAAAATATTCACATATGCTTCAAGAATATTTGAACTGGAGCGACAATTAGAAAATAAAATTAACGGGATCCATAAATTTAAGAAGATTTCCCTTCGCATAGGCACTACAAAAACATATGCACGATTTCTGATGCCCATTATATTAAAACCATTTTTAGACGCCTTTCCTGAAGTAACAATAGATTTAGATGAAGGAAGTTCATTAAATATAAGCAACAGCTTGATAAATTTTAGAAATTCACTGACCATTATAAGCAAAGTTGAGGAAAATTCCGATCTGATCTTCAGACCACTTATGTTTGAAAAGGTTGTTTTAATAGCATCTCCTACCCATCCTTTATCCAAAAAAACAGGAATTCTTTTAAAAGAAATTGAAAATTGGCCAATCATAATGAAAGAATCCGGTTCGGGTACATATAAAATTGTAATGAAGAGTATTTCCAAAAATGGTTTAAACTTAAATATCTTTGCTAAAACAAGTAACATGGACTTTATAAAGGAACATGTAAAAAATGGACAAATAATCTCATTTGTTGTAAAAGCCTCAGTTAAAAAGGAAATTGACGAGGGTTCATTAATAGTTATTCCCATTAAAAATCACAAATTTTTGTTAGATATTTATATCGTTTACCTGCGAAATTACGAACTTCCACAGGCTTCAAAAATATTTTTAGAGCACATTGATGAATACATTCAGCCATGGCTTGAGGACAATAGTATAGTGGACCCCAATGTCAAGACAGTTTTTCATTCAATTTAAGCGTCATTTTCCATTTTTGGGAGTGTTCATAATTCTGTGTCATGGCTCAGCTCTCCGATTTGCTTCGGTGACTAGCGGAAGTGGAAGCCAGGCCCTGAGAATGGGCACCCCAAAATCTGCCCGTCGGAGTGTGACCGGCATGGTCATAAACTTGTTGGTGAAAGTCCAGCTACAGCCCTGAAAGGAGGGAATGTATAGACAACGGCAAGGGTGCCCGAAGAAACTTTCCGGATCTGCCCGAAGAGGGAACAACCGGTGATGGAAAGCCAATGAGGGATCTGAAGGAAGCCTGCGTCAAATTTGTCACCCAAACTTGGTGTGAACCTCCGGTAGGCCAGGCGGAATGGGCGAGATACCTCCGATTATCGAAGCCCGAAATCCTTTCCGTAATTCCGCAGGGTATGAGAGGTGGGTGGGCAATGAAAGTGTATGACCTTACCCGGTGAAGAGCCGTCTGTACCGAGCCGCTGTAACTACGACAGCCAAGCCCTAAGCGGAACAGAAATGTAGCCGTTATGGACAGAGGGTTTTCAGATGAAGCCATAGTAGGCGTAAAACCGGTAGCCGATGAAGATGCGGTGACGTATCAGAGGGTAAAACTGCTGGAAAGTGACAGAAATGTTGGAGCCGAAGGGCGGAACATGGAACTGGTATAAGGAATCTCAGAATAGCGGTTGAAGGAGTTCAGCCATAGGAGTTTCCTTTGAAGGGGAGACGTATATATCCTGTGATAACAAAGGAAACGCGGAACGATGACAAAGCAACCCACAATGAAAAGCAAAATGAGACAACTTAGCCTGTTCGCCGATGAAAGAAGTCTCTTCGAGAAATTGTGTGATCAGGGAGACCTGTTGACCGGTTTCGAGGCAGTGAAAAGGAACGGCGGGGCACCAGGTGTTGATGGTGTAACCGTTGCAGAATTTGAAAGCCGAATAGATGAAGAGCTGACCCAGCTGAGTAAGGACCTTAAAAGCTGGTGTTATAAACCAAGCCCGGTGAAACGGGTGGAAATACCAAAACCAGGTAATACCGGTGTTCGCTTGCTGGGGATTCCCTGTATTCGGGACAGGGTTGTGCATGCCACGATGAAGCACCTTCTGGAACCGATAATTGATCCCACATTTTCTGATAACAGCTATGGTTTTCGTCCCGGCTACAGTCCGCAAAAGGCGGTTGAAGCGGCACAAAAGATAGTTAAAAGTGGAAAAGAATATGTGGTGGATATTGACCTGTCTAAATTTTTTGATCGAGTTAATCATGACCGACTCATTTGTCTGCTTTCGGGCCACGTGTCAGATAAGCGCATTCTGCGCATAATCGGCATCATCTTGAGAAGCGGTGTGATGATAAATGGAACCACCAGAAAGTGGGATATAGGTTATATTCGTAGACCACACCTGATTTGATCTGGTTACATCAAAATTTCTCAAAAGATATGGATACACTTTATTTTGGGGATGAGCCTTACTGGTATTCGGCTTCGGTGCAATGGATTGAATTCCCATTTTCCGCATCAATCGCTGAACCCGTTTTCGGTTAATCTTATATCCTTTGCGTCTCAGAACATTGCGCATTTGGCGGGTACCATAGAACGGATGTTCAGTATATTCAATGTCAATGAGTTTCATTAGCTCAATATTTTCAGGCGTTTCCTGTTCCCCCAGGCTTTCACGGTAATAACTGGAACGAGGCAGTCCTATCACAACTCACATTGCCTTTGAATACTGATTTTAGAGTGCTTGGGTTGAATTCGCTGTTTTTTCTCTTCAATACTCATTAAAGGTGTCCGGTGTTTTTTTTTAACCAATCCAGTTCAACCTGGAGTTTACCAACCTTTTGATAAAGACGGTCTCGCTCAATTTCGGCTTCTTTGGTTTGTTTTGCCTTGCTATTGCCAAAAACCAATGGCAGGGCTTCTATGGCTTCCTTTTTCCACCGATTTACAAGACTGGCATGAATGCCGAACTCAGAGGCTATCTCATTGACAGTTTGATTTCCTTTTATGGCTGCCAATGCGACCTTGCTTTTTAATTCTTTACTATAGTTTTTCCGTTTCAAAATATCCCCTTTCTGGACTGTTATATTTTATCTTAACACATTGTCCAGTTTTCGGGGTCCATATATGGATTCCAGGGTCTTATTCAATGAGCAGTTCAATCAGAGAGTGAAGCAAGGCTTTGCCGCGCTTCCTGGCATTATGAATAAATTCAAAAAAACCAAGATAATATAAAGGGAGTTTTTCCTGTGAGATACCCCGATGCGGTCGAAGCCAGCTTCGCAAAAGAGACCAGAAGCCTTCCATCGTGTTGACATGGACTTCATGGAATCCATCCCCATCGTCATCCCTTGCATACTCCCCTTTCCCATGGTTCACACTCTCGTGCTCGTATCCCCAATCATTCAGCCGATTATAGATTGCATATTCATCGGTATAAACTAAAGTCCCCGACAATACAGTAGCTTTTATCAGAGGCTCAATGGTTTTCTGACGGACATCGGCAAGCATTTGGATTACCACATCTCTACATCGTTGAATCATCCCGAAAACCGGTGGCTTCTCTTTTTCCTGTGTGCCCCGGCCAGGTGCTCCCTTCAACCTGTTTCTTCGGCCCTTTCTACCTTTCCGGGCTACGGCTTCAGGATTGCCTTTATGTCCTGCCACAATATAGACTTCATCAAACTCAACCTCATCATAGAGGATTATTTTTGGTTTTTTTTGACAACCCCGTCACGAAGCTGGCTGGTCATTTGATGGGCGTCGCTGCGGTTAAGCCCCAATTCTTTTGCAATTTGGTCATTGGACAGGTTCAATCCCATGAAGTAGAGGCACAAAATCCAGACTTTAAGGGGTTGATGATGCCCGGAAAAGATCGTGCCGGTAAGGTCGTCAAAGCGTTTTCCGCATTTTTTACACTCATAGCGCTGCCTGGCAGACTCTTTTTCATCGAAACCTCTTCTGATAACTCGCCGGGATTCACAAAACGGACACGCTCTTCCTTCTGGCCAGCGCAACTCTCTTACAGTGTCATAACATTGTGTGTCATCAATCAAATTCTTTATGTTTACCTGCATTTGGTGGGCTCCTTTCATGGATTGGAAAATGTAAAATCTTCCTTCACCACATCAAGACCCCGGAATCCAACATGAGCCTTTTTTTAAATCAACATAATATACTCAATTCCAATAATAATCTCGTGAGCCACAATTTCTTTGATTAAATCCTGCCTTCCCGGATTATTGTAACGATGAAAAGGTATAGCAGCTTGAAAATTAATCCAAATTTCCCTATCATTTTACTCATTATGTTAAGCACAATCATAATGAGTAATTATACGGTCTCTCATTAATAACAATTGTGGCAATTTACAAAAAACTTTATTATATCATAGATATACAAAAGCTTTTCGGCCGCCTCATTCCTCAAGGATTCAAAATAGTCTGGTGTATTTACCAGACTCTGATGTTTTTCCGCAAGGCTTTTTCAAGACGTTCAACTATGATGAGTGGTGTTACTTCTTTTTGCCGATTTTGGTGTCTTGATACAGCCGGTTACAACGCGTTTCTTCATTTTTTCCGGGCATCTGTATGGTCACTGGCTGGACAGGATTGTAGAAATTTGGACTACATTTGTTCTTTTCCAGAATGAAACTGTGATGCTTTATGGACGCGCAGTTGTATTCCCAAGGATGGGCACCAAATGCTTTGTGTGAGCACTTTACGTCAGCATTTTGAAACATAAAGCAAGCCTTCGTATTTCTGCGGTCATTTCAGGGGTGCCATCGGAATAGGGAAGTACGCAGATCTTTTTTAAAATCTTTAGCGTGCATTTCCGTACGAATCTGGGCAAGTACCCTTTCTTTCATAGTTCCTTTTGCAGATGAGGACATGGTCGTGGAAAACTTTTGAAAAAAATGGTTCCTGGCATCTGCTGTTTTGATATGGAGTCTGGTAATGACCTGTTTCTGTTTTTTCCAGAGGCCTTGGGTCTCCTTAGAAATCGGATTCGTCTCGGAACTATATATTTACATGAAAGAAGCGAACAACACGATCATAAAATTATTTATATCCCTATAAATTTAGATGCTTTGACCTTTATCCACATAAAAGATTATGAATAACATTAATAAAAACCATATATCAGAAAGGATGAGTCATGCTAAAAACAAACAATAATCAAAGTAAAGATCTGCGTGGAGCACTTGAATGGTTGAAATCCGAAGGGCTTTTGTTGGAAACTGATGTAGAAGTGAACCCGGATTTAGAAATTACCGCTCTGGAAAAGCATCTCGACGGAAGTCTGCCAATGCTTTTCAATAATGTTAAGAATTATCCCCATCTTAGAGCGGTTACAAATCTTTTCGGAAATACATCCGTTATGAATAAAATGTTTGGGTGGGAGAACGATACTGAGAGGACAAAAGATATTTCATATGCTCTTACCCATCCATTGCCTCCAATCGAAATCGATCAGGATGAGGCACCGGTACAAGAATTCGTCATAACAGATGATTTGGATGTTAACAAATGGTTGTTAGCGATAAAGCATACCCCTTTGGAAGATGAGTTTACTATTGGCAGCGGACAAAGCGTGGTCGTTGGGAAATATTTTAAGGAAGGATCCCATGTGGGGTATAATCGAATGAGTTTTCGATGGGGAAATGTGGGGACTTTTCAGGCAGCTCCAGGCTCTCATATGTGGCAATTGCAGGTTGAACACTATAATAAACCGGAAGGGATACCTATTACCATGTGCTTTGGAATCCCACCGGCAGCCAATTTAATGGCAGGCTCAGGGTTTGATTATGTCATTCTCCCAAAAGGATGTGACGAATTGGGGATTGCAGGTGCACTTCAAGGAGAACCACTTAGAATCGTCAAATGTCGTACTGTTGATGCCTATGCGCTTGCAGATGCCGAAGTGGTCCTTGAAGGTTATTTAAAACCAAAAGACCGGCGTTGGGAAACAACCGAGGCAGAGAAACAGGGCCTTCAAGGAAAGGCATGGTTTCACCCAGAGTGGGCAGGATACCAAGGGAAGGCTTACAAAACATCAACGTTTCATGTCACGGCAATAACTATGCGAAAACCAGAATCGAAACCAATCATATTCCCCCTTGGTGTTCATACTATGGATGACAGCAATATTGATACGACGGTCAGAGAGGCTGCAATCTATGAACTTTGTGAACGGCTTCAACCTGGTATAGTTCAGGATGTTAGCATACCTTATTGTTTTACCGACTGGGGAGGATGCGTCATTCAAGTTAAGAAACGAAGTATTATAGAAGAAGGCTGGCAGAGAAATTTTCTTACTGCCATTATGAGTTGCAATCAAGGAATGCGAATAGCCATTGCCATTGATACGGACGTGGATATTAATAGCATGGAGGATATTATGTGGGCAGTCACAACTAGAGTAAATCCGAAGACTGATATTATTAGTCCTGTACCCGGTGGTATTGGCCAAACCTTTATGCCTGCTGAACGAATGACTGCCGGGGAAAAAGACTGGACAGCATCCAACACTCGTTTTGAGGGTGGAATGGCTATTGATGCGACGATTCCATTCGGATATGAAGAGGATTTCCATCGTCCGACTTATGCAGTAGATAAAGTTTTAATAAAAAATTTCTTTAGTGATGAACAAATCAAAAAAGGTGAATCCTTTATGAGCGGATGGGTAAAAATTCTTTCTAAAACAGGACAATAGGGACAATATCGCTATCCGGTTCAGCAGGAGTCTTTCTGCTGCCGGGTAGCCTTTACCAGCAGATTGTGTATTCTTATGAGTGAGGAGATTCCTAAAAAAATGAAATTAAACGAGCCTGAGCCTAAATATGAAAGCTGGCACAGTATAATTGAAAATAACGCCAAGAATTTAGGTCACAAAATTTTTATCGAAAGTTTAGATCAAAATAAGAAAATAAGCTTTCATAAAATGAATGAATATTGCAACAAAGTAGCCAATTTTTTAAAAAGCCAAAAATTGTTGAAAAGCGATAAAGTCGCGTTGATCGGTAAAAACTCGATAGAAAATATGATTATCTATTTTGGCGTATTAAAATATGGAGCTATCCTCCTTCCCATTTTTTCAGAAGAGAGCCAAGATAATCTCCACCGAATTTTACGCCTCGCACAGATAAAGCTCGTTCTTTACGATAGTGACTTGAATCTTGATAAGAAAAACGGCCCCCCCGTACAATGGATTTCTTTTTCTGAATTTTTCGAAAATGATTCTGCAGAATGCGAGTTTTCTGAGCATTTAAAAGACCAATCCGTTACATTTAACGATCATCTCGGAGATAGAAATGATATTGCTGAGATTGTATACACTTCAGGCACCACAGAACTGCCTAAAGGCATTTTTATTTCTCGGGATGTATTGTTTTACATGGTGGAAGAAATATCGAAAAGAACAGGAATTACTGAAAAAGATTGTGTTTTAGAATACAGGGCATACAATTGGCTTTCTTCACAGCTCCTGACCATTCTTACAAGTATGATGAAGGGCAATTCCCTATTTTTCGGGAAGAAATTCTCACTGAGCAATTTTCCGAATTGGCTGAAAGAAAACAACATCACCGTTTCATCGGGCGTGCCAGCAGTTTTGAGTATGATGGTAAACAAGCCAGTGTCTTTGTGCAAGGAGGATGTGCCTAATTTGCGATTCATCACATCCAGTTCTGCCCCGCTGCCTATGGAAACGCAGCTCAAGTTTGAAGAAATGTACGGGATCCCCATAGTGCAGGGAATGGGCATGAGTGAAGCAGGATGGATGCTTTTTAATCCTCCAGAGAGAAAGAAAAGAGGCTCCGTCGGTTTGCCTCTCAAATACAAAGAAGTCTTCTTTGTAAAGAACAATGGCCTCAGGTGCGAACCAGGTGAAATTGGTGAAATGAGGATAAAAGGAAAGACGATGGGCTTAAGCTATCTTAATGGAGATGGCAGCATTGAAGAATTTTCTAAAGAAGGTTTTGCTACTGGAGATCTTGGTTTCATGGATGAGGAAGGTTATATTTATATCAAGGGACGAAAAAAAGAACTGATTATACGAGGTGGTATAAATATATCTCCTTTGGAAATCACTGCCTGCCTACTGACTCATCCGGAAATAAGTGAAGCAGCAACCATCGGAATCCCGGATAAAATCTATGGTGAAGAGGTTTTTTCCTTTGTGGTTCTCAAAAACGGTTCAAAGGCAGACGAAGCTGATATTATCGCTTACTGTAAAACAACATTACCCGACTTTAAAATTCCGAAAAACATACTATTTATCCCTGAAATTCCAAAAACGCAAAGAGGAAAAATAGCAAAAAAGGATCTTCTGAAATTATTTGAGGAATATATGAATTGAATTGAATTCAATGATATATTTGAAAGTTCTGTAACATAAATTTATTCAATAAAAAGGAGAAAAATATGAAAGTCAATCTTTTGAAACATTTTTTTAAATCATCGAGTTTCCTTTTATTTATGTTTTTCATGACATGTTGTGTTACAATTCAATCTACTTATGTTTTCGCAAATGAAAATCCAATAAAATTATCCATCAGTGGGGGAACTGCTGGAGGAGCATGGTCAGCTGTAACAGAAGGTATTGCGGAAGTTCTAAGAAAAAAATTGCCGGCGGGCTCTACAGTTTCTACAACGACCGGTACGGATGCAACAAATCCCTTACGAATAAATAAAGGGGTTTCTGATTTTGCCATCGGAGTATCATCCACTGTCCTGAGTGCTTCTAAAGGTGAAAAGCCTTTTAAAAAAATATGCCCCAACATTAGAGCAATCACCAGCCTCTTCGATGAGCCCTTTCAATTTGTTATTCTTAAAAAAACAGGGATAACAAGCTTTGAAGATATCAAGGTAAAACATTTTCCTCTTAAACATTCTCCAAATAAAAATGGGTCGTTTATGGAAATTTTATGCGAGGCTATGTTCAAACTTTACGGTTATGATTATCAAGAAATCAGGAAGTGGAAAGGCAATATTTATTATAACAGCTACAGTCAATCAATAAATTTGTTAAGAGGAGGCACACTATACTCTTTAAGTGGTTGCAGTCCTGTTCCTACCACAAAATTTATGGAACTATCTAGTACTCATGACATAACCATACTTCCTCTGAGTGACGAGATAATTAATTCATTAAACAACAAATATCGCACTACAAAAACAATTATTCCATCGAGCGCCTATAAATTTCTTGATACGGATATAAAGACGGTTGCTTCAAGAAATATTTTCATGTGCAGAGCCGATCTCGATGAATCAGTTGTCTACAATATTGTTAAGGCGATCCATGAAAATATTAATTATTTGGAAACTGTTCATATCGCAATGAAGGATTTAAATCCGAAATTTATGTCAGATACAGGAGGCGTTCAACTACACCCTGGTGCAAAAAAATATTACAGGGAAATAGGAGCGATAGATTAATGCCGTCCAATGAGAGGGGTGTCCCCATTTGGTTTAATTTATTTTGTTTTGGTTTATTGGGTAGTGGGCTCACACTATTCCGACATACGACATGTTGTGTTTTTGCTGTCTAAAAACACACAATACCTTGTTGTTTTTGTGCGGTTAAGAATGATATGAGCCCAGTGCCGTTTATTGCAGTTTAATGTTGAGATCTTTAACTGTGATAGACTTAATGAAACGGTGTAAACTTTTTTAAAATCTGGAGATAATCATGAACAATGGAATAAAGAAATTTGCAAATATTATCGCAATATTCACCGCAATATATCACATATATATTGGATTTTTCGGGATAGAAAAGCCTTTGGCTTATTATTCAGTAACAGTTTCTTTATTCCTCTGCCTCACGTTTTTGTATTTTCCATTAAATAGCAAGGAAAAATATATTGGAATCTTCGATATAATTCCATCGGTTCTATCCTTATTGATTGGAGTTTATCTTTGCATTAACTATGATGAAATATCGATTCGTCCTACAATGATAGGAGAAGTTTCAACGATTGAATTTATTCTAGGAATTTTTGCAATTCTACTGGTGCTTGAAGCAACAAGAAGAACCATAGGAATGTCACTCGTATGGATTGCAGTAATTTCTCTTATCTACTGTTATGTAGGGAAATATATCCCGGGCATGTTCGGCCATAGCGGATTCACGATCAAAGATATTGTTGAATCAATGTATCTCACCCTTGATGGAATTTATGGTAAGCCAATAGCCGTAGTGGCAACCCTAGTGATTCAATTTATACTTTTTGGAGCCTTTCTTGAGAGTTCGGGAGCAGCAACTTTTTTCGTAGACATTTCAATGTCTTTAGTTGGACGAATGAAAGGAGCCGCAGGCCATATAGGTACCGTTGCTGCGGCGTTGTTTGGAATGATGATTGGCAGCCCCACAGCAACTACGGTTGCTGTGGGTTCCTTTAGTATTCCCATGATGAAAAAGACAGGTTTCAGTTCAACTTTTTCAGGAGCGATTACTGCCGTTTCCA
This sequence comes from Desulfobacula toluolica Tol2, assembly GCF_000307105.1. NCBI lineage: Bacteria > Pseudomonadati > Thermodesulfobacteriota > Desulfobacteria > Desulfobacterales > Desulfobacteraceae > Desulfobacula > Desulfobacula toluolica. The sequence continues at coordinate 3,248,803 of NC_018645.1, read as the reverse complement.
GTACAGGATCTGCGCTAGTGCCACCTGTTATGGGTACAGCCGTGTTTCTTATGGCAGAAATAACAGGGATTCCATATGCAGATATTTGTGTCGCGGCCATTTTCCCAGCAGTCCTATACTTCTTGTCCTGTACTTTGATGATTTATTTTGAAGCAAGCAAAAAAGGCATTGAAGGGTATAAAAAGGAAAATCTGCCAAGCTTCTTTAAAACGCTTCCTATCAGTACACAATATATAATACCCATTGCTTTGTTGATCATTTTATTAATGCGAGGCTTTCCACCTGCATATGCGGCAATCGTGGCATCTTTTTTTATATATCTGGCAAGTTTCTTACGAAAGAAAACACGAATAACTTTTTCCAAACTTTGTGACACAATGGTCGCAACTTCAAAAACTTCGATTGCTGTTATGACATCTTGTGCATCTGCTGGCATCGTCGTCGGCGCAATAATGTTAACAGGGTTGGGTGGCAAATTTGCCAGTATCGTTATTGCATTATCTCAGCAGAATTTAATATTAGCTCTCATTTTGACAATGACGGCCGCTCTAATTCTTGGTATGGGTATGCCCTTGCCAGTGGTTTATATTCTAGTTGCTGTTTTGTGCGGTCCAGCAATAGTCTCTCTTGGTATTCCTATTATTGCAGCACATCTGTTTCTCGTGTATTTCGCATGCATCTCTGCACTCACACCACCAGTAGCTGTCGCGTCCTATGCAGCATCTGCAATATCAGGAGGCAATCCTCTGAAAACTGGATTTGCGGGATTTAAATATGCTATCGCAGGATTTATCATACCGTATGTAATGGTTTATAATCAGTCCATACTTTTGATAGGGAGTTTTAAAGCCGTATTATTTGCAGTAATTTCTGCTACCATAGGTATTTTTGCGCTTTCTGCAGCAATATCAAAGTGGGTATTTACAAGATTGACGCTCGTAGAGCAGCTATTTCTTTTTTTAACTGGGATTTTGCTTATTTTTCCGGGTTGGTTAACGGATACTATAGGAATTGGCATATTGATTCCGATATTATTTATTAATTATTATAAAAATAAAACAAAATCTATATCCAAACATATTCCTGAAAATGTCTAATGAAAAGGAGATAAAACTATGTTTACATTAAAATCTAAAGTATTTAGGGACAGTGGTAAAATTCCAGAAAAATATGCTGAAAAGAACAGTATTTCCCCGCCAGTATATTGGGAAAACATCCCACAGGGAACTAAAAGTTTTGCTTTGGCGGTCACTGATCCTGATCTACCACAAGAGATTGGATTTCCAAGAGTTTTTGCCCATTGGCTTATTTATAATATTCCTTCTTCCATTAGCGGATTGCTTGAAGGTACTAGTCCAGATGGAGAATTGCCTGACGGGTCAAAAGAATTGAATAGCGATTTTTTTACCTTTAATATACCAGGATATAATAAGGGATACGGCGGGCCATGGCCACCGGATTCCGCTCATAGATATGTGTTTACGCTTTATGCGCTAAAAGAGGAAAAGATCGATATACCAGAATCGGGAGATTATTTTGATTTTGTAAATGCTGTCCTGCCAAATACAATAACAACTGCCGTTTTGATAGGATACTATGGACCTGCAGTGAATCCGCTGCCAAAAGAATAATAGCTGAAACCAAACATTTTGTTTATCAAATTATTTAAGCTGAGGATATGACTATGGCTTCAAAAGTTAAAAAAATGATTTTTGCAACGGATCTATCGATGGGAGCACGTTACGCTTTCAAACATGCAGTGGACATTGCCGTTCATCTGAATGCCGTAATCACCGTTCTGCATGTTATTGAGAATATTCCGAACGAATTAGAATTTGTAGATCTTATTGGTGAAAAAAAATGGAAAGAATTAAGGAAAAAGCGCTACCAGGATGCTAGAGATGTTTTAATTGACAAAAAAACAGAAAGAAGATTAATTGAAAAAACCTTAAAACAATTGTGTACCAACATGCAGAACGAATCCGCTATGCCCTCGGAACTAGTTGAAATTGAAGTGAAGTATGGCGATACAGCGAAGCTAATTATCGATCAAGTGGAAAATGGTAATTGTGATATGATAGTTCTGGCTTATCATTATCGAAATTTAATCAAAGAAGTTTTACCTGGTCAAGTTACAAGGAAAGTGTTGAAACATGCTAAAATACCAATTTTACTAATACCTATTTCTCATGCTGGATAAATTTGGGAAAGCTTTTGAAAAAATTTAGATTTACACCTCAGAAACTGCTTTATAAGGAAAACGTATTCAGGCTATGCACTATCATATTACCCGAAATGCCTAACAGGCAGTACCAATATTTTTAACATATTAATTTTATAATAAAATGGAGATAACACTATGAAAAAAAGAATTGTTATAGGTCTTGCAGGGGCAAGTGGTATTATTTATGGTGTAAAAATGCTTGAATATCTGAGAGAAATGGATTACGAAACTCATCTGATCATTTCTGAAGCTGGAAAACTCAATATCCGGATTGAAACAGATTACAAACCCGAAGATGTAGCAGCCATGGCAGATTTTACATATGACCACAAGAATGTAGCTGCTGCACCAGCGAGCGGTTCTTTTTTGACCGAAGGCATGGTGGTGGTGCCTTGCACGGTAAAAACGCTCTCCGGAATTGCCAATTCCTATACTGAAAATCTTCTGGTTAGAGCAGCGGATGTTTCTCTTAAAGAAAAGCGGAAACTTGTTTTGGTGGTTCGAGAAACTCCACTACATAAGGGGCATTTGAGATTGATGAGCCAAGCGGCTGATGTAGGTGCCCACATTCTTCCCCCTGTCCCATCATTTTATCACATGCCCAAAACTATTGATGATATCATTGATCAAACCATTGGAAAGGTTTTTGATTACATGGGCATCCAACATAATCTTTTCAAACGCTGGGGAGAAAACAGCAGCCGGGGTAAAATTCCCAGTCGCCATCCTCAAAAACCGGTTGTTATAGGAGTCTGAAAGGGTGTTTATGAAGAATATGTTATACTTGTGGATGAAGGAAATCTTATATGGCCCAACTCCTGCTGCGAACATACCGAACCGGGAGAGTCTTATGAGCATGCAGTAATCAGAAGGGATAATGAAATTTGTCGTATTTTTTTCAGGCGATGTCATACCGAATCGGCAAGAGGTTAAGAATATAAGATGGATACAATGGAAAGATTGGTTGAAGGAAACAAGTAACTATCCTTTTAAATACATTCCTTTTTAATTATACTTTTTTTTGTAAGCTTGGGGGGAACCTGTTTACGGCTTAAACTGCAACCCAGAGTTGAAGGGATGGTGGAACGACTATGGTATGGTTGTTGGGGTGATAAAACATATTCATCACCCCAGCACTTTGCCTCTTGTGTCTTTTTTTTCAATTATCTCTGCTACCTTCAAAAAATCTAATTAACTTCTATTTTGGACTTTTGTACTGTTTTCTTATTCGTTAATCGATGCTCATTTTTTTGATCTTTATGTAATACTTATTATCTTAACAGTTTACATGAAAATATAATCATCTAAAATCATAACAAAGCTGGAAAGCCCGTTATTTCAATAAACACCTGAATAAAAAGGGGGTCAATTATGTTTAAAAATATAACAGTAGGAAAAAAAATTACAGCTGAATTTGGCCTTATCTTTTTTCTGCTTTTGATTGTAGGTTTTGAAGGCTATTGGGGGCTTAAGAACTCTTCAGACGGCTTTATGGGATATAGGGAGATGGCAAGACATACCAATCTTGCCGGACGCCTGCAGACAAATATGCTGATATCCCGTATGAATGTTAAAAATTATTTGACTTCAGGCAGCGATGAAGCACTTAAGGCATTTAATGAACGTTGGGAAAAATTGATAGGATTCCAGGCCGAGGTTCAAAAGGAAATTCAGGATCCCAAACGAGCCGCGTTGATTAATGAGATTGAAAGCGTTCTGGTTGACTATCGTAAAGGATTTGATCAAGTTATTAAATATAAAGAACAACGCAATCAACTGGTCAATGATGTTTTGAATGTAAAAGGGCCTTTGATGGAAAAATCTTTGACAAAAATCATGATCTCAGCCAGGGATGATGGTCATATAATTGCAGCTTTCTATGCAGGCATGACCATGAAAAGTCTGCTGTTGGCAAGGCTTTACATGGCAAAATTTTTGGACACTAATGATCATGGTTCTGTCGACAGGGTCCATAAAAAATTTCAGGATATGGATAAAAACATAAAGGTTCTGGATAATGAAATTGATGATCCCAAGCGAAGGGAGCTTTTGTCAGCTGTCAAAGAAATGAAAGGAATATATTTGACAGCATTCGACTCACTGGTCGATACGATTTTCAAAAGAAACGATATCATAGACAATACACTTGACCGAATTGGCCCAGAGGTTTCAAGTAATGCTGAAGAAGTAAAACTTGATATTAAAAAGACTCAGGACATATTAGGCTTTCAACTCATCAAATCAAATTCCAGATCCATAAAGGTGATCAGCATTGTAGCAGGTGCTGCGCTGCTTATTGGCTGCTTATTGGCTTTTTTCATAACACGTTCAGTGACGAAACCATTGAAATTTATAGTTGACGGACTTAATGAGGCAACACACCAGGTGGCATCTGCTGCAGGCCAGGTAGCTTCTTCCAGCCAATTCCTTGCTGAAGGCTCATCTCAACAAGCTACATCCATTGAAGAAACATCACCATTCATGGAAGAGATGGCCTCTATGACAACTAAAAATGCTAAAAATGCTGGTAAGGCAGATAATTTGATGCAAGATGCAAATCAGGTCGTGAAAACCGCCAATAAATCCATGGGAGAGCTTATTGTTTCAATGGATGAAATTTCTAAAGCCAGTGAGGAAACATCTAAAATTATAAAAAGAATTGATGAGATAGCATTTCAGACCAATCTTCTTGCATTGAATGCTGCTGTTGAAGCAGCACGTGCTGGAGAAGCTGGTGCTGGATTTGCTGTTGTAGCCGATGAAGTCAGGAAGCTTGCCATGAGAGCTGCAGACGCTGCAAAAGATACAGCTGAACTGATTGAAAGTACTGTGAAAAAAATTAATGATGGAACAGAAATCGTCTCAGCTACTCACGATGCATTTTTTAAAGTATCTGAAAGCAGTGACAAGGTCGGTGTCATGGTTTCTGAAATTTCAGAAGCTTCTAAAGAACAATCCAGTGGTATTGATCAGGTTAACACAGTTATTATTGAAATGGATAAAGTGGTGCAGCAGAATGCAGCTAATGCAGAAGAGTCAGCCTCTGCCTCAGAGGAAATGAATGCCCAGGCCGAGCAGCTCAAGGTTTATGTTGATGAACTGACCTCAATGGTGAATGGCAAAAATGACCAGCATAATAAATACCCAATAAAATTATCTATAAGTGGAGGAACTGCTGGGGGAGCATGGTCAGCTGTAACAGAAGATATTGCGGAAGTTGTAAGAAAAAAATTGCCGGCGGGCTCTACAGTTTCTACAATTACTGGTACTGATGCAACAAATCCCTTACGAATAAATAAGGGAATTTCTGATTTTGCCATCGGAGTAGCATCCACTGTCCTGAGTGCTTCTAAAGGTGAAAAGCCTTTTAAAGAAACATGCCCCAACATTAGAGCAATCACCAGCCTCTTCGATGAGCCCTTTCAATTTGTTATTCTTAAAAAAACAGGGATAACAAGCTTTGAAGATATCAAGGTAAAACATTTTCCTCTTAAACATTCTCCAAATAAAAATGGGTCGTTTATGGAAATTTTATGCGAGGCTATGTTCAAACTTTACGGTTATGATTATCAAGAAATCAGGAAGTGGAAAGGCAATATTTATTATAACAGCTACAGTCAATCAATAAATTTGTTAAGAGGAGGCACACTATACTCTTTAAGTGGTTGCAGTCCTGTTCCTACCACAAAATTTATGGAACTATCTAGTACTCATGACATAACCATACTTCCTCTGAGTGACGCGATAATTAATTCATTAAACAACAAATATCACACTACAAAAACAATTATTCCATCGAGTGCCTATAAATTTCTTGATACGGATATAAAGACGGTTGCTTCAAGAAATATTTTCATGTGCAGAGCCGATCTCGATGAATCAGTTGTCTACAATATTGTTAAGGCGATCCATGAAAATATTAATTATTTAAAAACTGTTCATGTCGCAATGAAGGATTTAAATCCGAAATTTATGTCAGATACAGGAGGCGTTCAACTACACCCTGGTGCAAAAAAATATTACAGGAAAATAGGAGCGATGGATTAATGCCGTCCAATGAGAGGGTTGTCAAATTTGGTTTTATTGCAGTTTTAAAATTTTATCATCACAGTTGAAAGGAGGTATTTTTATGGAAACCGTTCAGGAATTTGTCGTTCTGGTCGATGAACAGGACCGGCAGATCGGCATCCAGGCCAAACAGGATGTCCATTCCCACAACACCCCCCTGCACAGGGCATTTTCACTGTTTTTGTTCAATCCGGAGAATCGCCTTCTTTTACAACAGCGGGCCCGCATTAAAAAAACCTGGCCTCTGGTGTGGTCCAACTCCTGCTGCGGACATCCCGAACCTGGAGAGTCTTATGAGCATGCAGTAATCAGAAGGGCACGTTTTGAACTTGGGATAAATGTGCAAAAACTGCACAAAATCAGCGACTACCGATATTGTTTTTCAAAAAACGGCATTGTTGAAAATGAAATCTGCCCCATTTTCAGCGGATATTATGACGGCGACGTTCAGCCTAACCAGGAGGAAGTGGAATCCGTAAAATGGATCGACTGGGAAGCATGGGTTGATGAAACAAGGCGCTTTCCCCACCGGTATTCTCCCTGGTGTATTGAAGAAACCGGCATCATGGCTTCAATGGATTCTTTTTGGTCGTTGGGTAAAATTAAACAAATAGGGGAAAATCCCCATAGAAGTCGGCAATGTCAACGAATGTTGGGTGCATTTTACTTTCTTTAGCAGAGCTGCGACGGGACATTTCCAAATTCAGCCACCAATTTATCTGCCAACCTTCCCTGTCACAATAATTCAGGATTTCAAAATTTTGATTTCAGTAGTCTTGTTCGTCTGTAGAAACCCGAACATAGGTGATATGTTTTGCATTTTTTGAGTATATTCCCAGTAAAATTGTAACAAAATAGAGGGCTCATAAATGGCAACACATCTCAAAATTCTATCTCAATACGACATCAAGTCTTTCGAGTTACCACCGGAATTTAACGGAGATGAAAGAAAACGATTTTTTTATTTACCAAAGCCGAGGAGCAGACGATTGTGTTTGATGAAAAGGGCAAAATCAGAATATCCCTTTATAAGGTTTTGCTATTCAAAACAATGGCCTCCGCTATCAAATCAGGTGCTCTAAATTTGCACCATTCCTATAAATATAGGTCATTTTATAGTGGACCCCGAAAACTGGACAATGTGTTAAGATAAAATATAACAGTCCAGAAAGGGGATATTTTGAAACGAAAAAACTACAGTAAAGAATTAAAAAGCAAGGTCGCATTGGCAGCCATAAAAGGAAATCAAACTGTCAATGAGATAGCCTCTGAGTTCGGCATTCATGCTAGTCTTGTAAATCGGTGGAAAAAGGAAGCCATAGAAGCCCTGCCATTGGTTTTTGGCAATAGCAAGGCAAAACAAACCAAAGAAGCCGAAATTGAGCGAGACCGTCTTTATCAAAAGGTTGGTAAACTCCAGGTTGAACTGGATTGGTTAAAAAAAAACACCGGACACCTTTAATGAGTATTGAAGAAAAAAAACAGCGAATTCAATCCAAGCACTCTAAAATCAGTATTCAAAGGCAATGTGAGTTGATAGGACTGCCTCGTTCCAGCTATTACCGTGAAAGCCGGGGGGAACAGGAAACGCCTGAAAATCTTGAGCTAATGAAACTCATTGACATTGAATATACTGATCATCCGTTCTATGGTACCCGCCAAATGCGCAATATTATGAGACGCAAAGGATATAAGATTAACCGAAAACGGGTTCAGCGATTGATGCGGAAAATGGGAATTCAATCCATTGCACCGAAGCCGAATACCAGTAAGGCTCATCCCCAAAATAAAGTGTATCCATATCTTTTGAGAACTTTTGATGTAACCAGATCAAATCAGGTGTGGTCTACGGATATAACCTATATCCCACTTTCTGGTGGTTTCGTTTATTTGACGGCGGTCATGGACTGGCATAGTCGTTATGTCCTCTCTTGGGAACTTTCTATAACCATGGACAAGGAATTTTGTATATCCTCTCTGGAAAGGGCACTGCGATGTCATGGAACCCCCTATATATTCAACACGGATCAAGGATCTCAATACACAAGTCACGAGTTTACAAAAGTATTGAAAGATAAGGACATTAAAATCAGTATGGATGGGAAAGGCCGGTGTATGGACAATATTTTCATAGAACGGCTATGGCGCAGCGTGAAATATGAAGAAATTTATGTAAACGAATTTCAATCCGTTGAGCAGCTGCGCAAGTCCTTGAAAAAATATTTCAATTTTTACAACCATGAACGACCTCACCAGAGTTTTAACGGGCAAACGCCAGCCGAAATATATTATGGTAAAAATCAGTTGAGGTTGGTGGGATGATGAAAACGATGTACCGAAAAACCCGCTCCAGCGGAAACCAACCCCTTCCGACGGGCAGATTTTGGGGTGCCCATTCTCAGGGCCTGGTTTCCACTTCCGCTAGTCGCCGAAGCAAATCTGAACGCCGAACCGTGACACAGAATTACGAACATTTTCAAAATGGAAAATGACGCTTAAATTGAATGAAAAACTGTCTTGACATTGGGGTCCACTATATTTGATGATTATTTGATTCCGCAGAGTGTCTGGAAAGTAAGAAAAAAAGAGCTGCTTCAGCGAGCAGGACTTGAGGGCTTTGAAAGTTTCCAGGAACTGGAACCTGAATTGAAAAAAGCGCTTAAAGCCCAGTACCGGACAACCAATAAAAACATCGATTCCGGAAAAAACCCATACGCAAAAGTTGACGACAAGGGAAAGCTGAAGGTTTCAACACCGAAGGTGGAAAAAGATGTGTCATATACGGTAACCGATCTGTTTCCCAAAAACCGGTTTATTTCCCTTTTTGAAGTACTGACGACGGTCAACCGGCTCTCGAACTTTTCGGACTGTTTCGAGCACTGGCAAATCAAGCATAACCGGGAAAAGCCCGAAGAAAAGACCTTCTTTGCAGGCGTTATGGGTTACGGCTGTAATCTCGGTATCCGCAAAATTGCCAGAATTTCCCGCAACATCAATCAGAACGAACTCGAGAATACCGTGAACTGGTATTTCACCAACGAAAATCTGATTCAGGCAAACGATCGAATACTGAAACTAAGTGAGAGACTTCAACTCCTGAGCCTTTTTAAAAAAGAAAGTGCCAAAACCGGGTCAACCCCTTTTTTCTGGAGATTTTTAGCTCGTAATGGTTATTGCCTTAATATACTTGACTTGCCTTCAATTTTTTAAATGATTCAAATATTTCCATTGGTGTCCTGTGTTTTAATGATCCATCCCCAATCCACCACCAAAAAAATAAAAAACCCCGTTGCGCTTGATGGATCAAGCAGATAGTGTATTTGTGCGACCAAAAAACTATCATCAACGGGGTGAAACAAACTATGACACAAGGCGTGCTACCATTCAAGTATGAAGAAGAAAAATCTCAAACCGGCATTACAGCTTTGGCAAGCTTGCCGGTCTATCTTGACCTGGCCAAGGTAATCGGATTATCCAAGTCCATTCAAAAGCATTTAAAGATAAGAGAGAATTCCCAGGGCTGGACCGATCCCCAAATGGTTTTGTCGCTGGTGCTACTCAATCTTGCCGGCGGTGATTGCGTTGAAGATTTAAAAATACTGGAGGCGGATGAGGGCTTTTGCGAAATACTGCGTAAATCTGAAATGCAAGGTCTAAAACGTAAAGTACGCAGAGCCCTGGAACGGAGGTGGCGCAAAGAGAAAAAACGTTCTGTTCCATCACCATCTGCGGCTTTCAGATATCTATCCGAATTCCATGACACTGAACAGGAAAAAACCCGTGACCAGACAAAGATAAAGGCATTCATTCCCAGACCCAATGATCATTTAAAGGGTCTGGTACAAATAAACAAAGATATGTGTGCCGGCCTTAACACGGTGAATCCGAAAAAAACGGCCACATTGGATATGGATGCCACCCTGATTGAATCCAGCAAACAGAATGCCCGTTATTGCTATAAAGGATTCAAATCCTATCAGCCGTTGAATACCTGGTGGTATGAGCAGGGTGTCATCCTGCATACAGAATTTCGTGACGGTAATGTTCCCGCCGGCTTTGAGCAATTAAGGGTTTTCAAAAAATCCTTGGACTGCCTTCCGGAAAATGTGGAAAAAATAAAACTTAGATCAGATACGGCAGGATACCAGCACGACCTTTTAAAATACTGTGAGACAGGCGAAAGTGAGCGTTTCGGCAGAATTGAATTTGCAATAGGGTGCGACGTAACCCGATCATTCAAAATTGCTGTGGCTCAAGTCCCTGATTCTGAGTGGCAACCAATTTATAAAGATAAGAATGGCAAACGGATGAAGACCGGCAGTGAGTGGGCGGAAGTTTGTTTTGTTCCCAATGAGCTGTGCCACAGTAAAAATGCACCTGAATACAGGTATCTTGCCAAACGGCAACTTCTTGAGGAACAATCGCCTTTACCCGGCATGGAAGATCCAAAGCTTCCCCTTCCTTTTCCCACCATGCAAATGGTGGAAAAAAGATATAAGGTCTTTGGCGTTGTGACCAATATAGGCTATGAGGAAATGAACGGAGAAGACCTGATTCATTGGCTTCATGAACGATGCGGCAAAAGTGAAGAGGTTCATGCGGTGATGAAAGACGACTTGGCCGGAGGAAAACTGCCGTCTGCAGATTTTGGAGAGAATGCAGCGTGGTGGTGGATCATGATATTGGCCCTGAATCTAAATGTGATGATGAAAAAATTAGCATTGGATCCGTCCATGGAAGCTACACGGATGAAACGGATCCGGTTCTCGATCATAAATATCCCGGGCAGGATAATCAAACGTTCCCGCAATCTGTTTTTGCGTTTATCCAAAGGCCACCCATCATATGTGGTTCTAGTCGAGGCACGCAAACGGATTGCAATGCTCAACGGTGTTTGGGAGCCTTCAGGATAAAATTTATGGTAGAGATACCCCTTAAAATTGGTTTCTTCCGGCTACCCATGGGATAGGTGCGCCTAAAAAAGGCCCGAGCCAGGGGCATACAAGGGCCTGAATCCAAAAACGGATGAGCCCCACCGAAATCAGCTCCCGCCAAGAAAAAAATCTTCCCGAATTTCCTTTGGACGGGTATTTACAAAATCAGGCGGTGGATTTGGGAAAACGGTATCAGTTGACTAAAGCAGCTTGGTTGTAATAATAATTACTATTTTGCGGTAAGAATCTTATGTCGTGGTAAGGGCCATAACCTCATGGGATAATTTTTTTCTGATAAAAGGAGAGTATACAAAAAGCTGTTTGACAAGTTGGAAAGATTAATAAGGATAATGAAAATTACGATGGGGTGAATTAAATGGCTGCATTATCCAGCAATATCTCAATAATTGTGTTGAGATTAATTATTTTTCACCAAATCAGCCAGGAGGAATTTACAAAATGCTTAACTTACATCAACTAAGATGCTTTTATGAAGTTGCTAAAAATCTTAATTTTTCTCGTGCAGCAGATAATTTGTTTATAAGCCAGCCAGCTGTTTCAGCGCAAATAAAACTTTTTGAGGAATCTTTTAATCTAAAGGTTTTCAGCAGAGTCAAAGGAGAGATCCACCTTACTGAAGAGGGAGAAAAAATATTCACATATGCTTCAAGAATATTTGAACTGGAGCGACAATTAGAAAATAAAATTAACGGGATCCATAAATTTAAGAAGATTTCCCTTCGCATAGGCACTACAAAAACATATGCACGATTTCTGATGCCCATTATATTAAAACCATTTTTAGACGCCTTTCCTGAAGTAACAATAGATTTAGATGAAGGAAGTTCATTAAATATAAGCAACAGCTTGATAAATTTTAGAAATTCACTGACCATTATAAGCAAAGTTGAGGAAAATTCCGATCTGATCTTCAGACCACTTATGTTTGAAAAGGTTGTTTTAATAGCATCTCCTACCCATCCTTTATCCAAAAAAACAGGAATTCTTTTAAAAGAAATTGAAAATTGGCCAATCATAATGAAAGAATCCGGTTCGGGTACATATAAAATTGTAATGAAGAGTATTTCCAAAAATGGTTTAAACTTAAATATCTTTGCTAAAACAAGTAACATGGACTTTATAAAGGAACATGTAAAAAATGGACAAATAATCTCATTTGTTGTAAAAGCCTCAGTTAAAAAGGAAATTGACGAGGGTTCATTAATAGTTATTCCCATTAAAAATCACAAATTTTTGTTAGATATTTATATCGTTTACCTGCGAAATTACGAACTTCCACAGGCTTCAAAAATATTTTTAGAGCACATTGATGAATACATTCAGCCATGGCTTGAGGACAATAGTATAGTGGACCCCAATGTCAAGACAGTTTTTCATTCAATTTAAGCGTCATTTTCCATTTTTGGGAGTGTTCATAATTCTGTGTCATGGCTCAGCTCTCCGATTTGCTTCGGTGACTAGCGGAAGTGGAAGCCAGGCCCTGAGAATGGGCACCCCAAAATCTGCCCGTCGGAGTGTGACCGGCATGGTCATAAACTTGTTGGTGAAAGTCCAGCTACAGCCCTGAAAGGAGGGAATGTATAGACAACGGCAAGGGTGCCCGAAGAAACTTTCCGGATCTGCCCGAAGAGGGAACAACCGGTGATGGAAAGCCAATGAGGGATCTGAAGGAAGCCTGCGTCAAATTTGTCACCCAAACTTGGTGTGAACCTCCGGTAGGCCAGGCGGAATGGGCGAGATACCTCCGATTATCGAAGCCCGAAATCCTTTCCGTAATTCCGCAGGGTATGAGAGGTGGGTGGGCAATGAAAGTGTATGACCTTACCCGGTGAAGAGCCGTCTGTACCGAGCCGCTGTAACTACGACAGCCAAGCCCTAAGCGGAACAGAAATGTAGCCGTTATGGACAGAGGGTTTTCAGATGAAGCCATAGTAGGCGTAAAACCGGTAGCCGATGAAGATGCGGTGACGTATCAGAGGGTAAAACTGCTGGAAAGTGACAGAAATGTTGGAGCCGAAGGGCGGAACATGGAACTGGTATAAGGAATCTCAGAATAGCGGTTGAAGGAGTTCAGCCATAGGAGTTTCCTTTGAAGGGGAGACGTATATATCCTGTGATAACAAAGGAAACGCGGAACGATGACAAAGCAACCCACAATGAAAAGCAAAATGAGACAACTTAGCCTGTTCGCCGATGAAAGAAGTCTCTTCGAGAAATTGTGTGATCAGGGAGACCTGTTGACCGGTTTCGAGGCAGTGAAAAGGAACGGCGGGGCACCAGGTGTTGATGGTGTAACCGTTGCAGAATTTGAAAGCCGAATAGATGAAGAGCTGACCCAGCTGAGTAAGGACCTTAAAAGCTGGTGTTATAAACCAAGCCCGGTGAAACGGGTGGAAATACCAAAACCAGGTAATACCGGTGTTCGCTTGCTGGGGATTCCCTGTATTCGGGACAGGGTTGTGCATGCCACGATGAAGCACCTTCTGGAACCGATAATTGATCCCACATTTTCTGATAACAGCTATGGTTTTCGTCCCGGCTACAGTCCGCAAAAGGCGGTTGAAGCGGCACAAAAGATAGTTAAAAGTGGAAAAGAATATGTGGTGGATATTGACCTGTCTAAATTTTTTGATCGAGTTAATCATGACCGACTCATTTGTCTGCTTTCGGGCCACGTGTCAGATAAGCGCATTCTGCGCATAATCGGCATCATCTTGAGAAGCGGTGTGATGATAAATGGAACCACCAGAAAGTGGGATATAGGTTATATTCGTAGACCACACCTGATTTGATCTGGTTACATCAAAATTTCTCAAAAGATATGGATACACTTTATTTTGGGGATGAGCCTTACTGGTATTCGGCTTCGGTGCAATGGATTGAATTCCCATTTTCCGCATCAATCGCTGAACCCGTTTTCGGTTAATCTTATATCCTTTGCGTCTCAGAACATTGCGCATTTGGCGGGTACCATAGAACGGATGTTCAGTATATTCAATGTCAATGAGTTTCATTAGCTCAATATTTTCAGGCGTTTCCTGTTCCCCCAGGCTTTCACGGTAATAACTGGAACGAGGCAGTCCTATCACAACTCACATTGCCTTTGAATACTGATTTTAGAGTGCTTGGGTTGAATTCGCTGTTTTTTCTCTTCAATACTCATTAAAGGTGTCCGGTGTTTTTTTTTAACCAATCCAGTTCAACCTGGAGTTTACCAACCTTTTGATAAAGACGGTCTCGCTCAATTTCGGCTTCTTTGGTTTGTTTTGCCTTGCTATTGCCAAAAACCAATGGCAGGGCTTCTATGGCTTCCTTTTTCCACCGATTTACAAGACTGGCATGAATGCCGAACTCAGAGGCTATCTCATTGACAGTTTGATTTCCTTTTATGGCTGCCAATGCGACCTTGCTTTTTAATTCTTTACTATAGTTTTTCCGTTTCAAAATATCCCCTTTCTGGACTGTTATATTTTATCTTAACACATTGTCCAGTTTTCGGGGTCCATATATGGATTCCAGGGTCTTATTCAATGAGCAGTTCAATCAGAGAGTGAAGCAAGGCTTTGCCGCGCTTCCTGGCATTATGAATAAATTCAAAAAAACCAAGATAATATAAAGGGAGTTTTTCCTGTGAGATACCCCGATGCGGTCGAAGCCAGCTTCGCAAAAGAGACCAGAAGCCTTCCATCGTGTTGACATGGACTTCATGGAATCCATCCCCATCGTCATCCCTTGCATACTCCCCTTTCCCATGGTTCACACTCTCGTGCTCGTATCCCCAATCATTCAGCCGATTATAGATTGCATATTCATCGGTATAAACTAAAGTCCCCGACAATACAGTAGCTTTTATCAGAGGCTCAATGGTTTTCTGACGGACATCGGCAAGCATTTGGATTACCACATCTCTACATCGTTGAATCATCCCGAAAACCGGTGGCTTCTCTTTTTCCTGTGTGCCCCGGCCAGGTGCTCCCTTCAACCTGTTTCTTCGGCCCTTTCTACCTTTCCGGGCTACGGCTTCAGGATTGCCTTTATGTCCTGCCACAATATAGACTTCATCAAACTCAACCTCATCATAGAGGATTATTTTTGGTTTTTTTTGACAACCCCGTCACGAAGCTGGCTGGTCATTTGATGGGCGTCGCTGCGGTTAAGCCCCAATTCTTTTGCAATTTGGTCATTGGACAGGTTCAATCCCATGAAGTAGAGGCACAAAATCCAGACTTTAAGGGGTTGATGATGCCCGGAAAAGATCGTGCCGGTAAGGTCGTCAAAGCGTTTTCCGCATTTTTTACACTCATAGCGCTGCCTGGCAGACTCTTTTTCATCGAAACCTCTTCTGATAACTCGCCGGGATTCACAAAACGGACACGCTCTTCCTTCTGGCCAGCGCAACTCTCTTACAGTGTCATAACATTGTGTGTCATCAATCAAATTCTTTATGTTTACCTGCATTTGGTGGGCTCCTTTCATGGATTGGAAAATGTAAAATCTTCCTTCACCACATCAAGACCCCGGAATCCAACATGAGCCTTTTTTTAAATCAACATAATATACTCAATTCCAATAATAATCTCGTGAGCCACAATTTCTTTGATTAAATCCTGCCTTCCCGGATTATTGTAACGATGAAAAGGTATAGCAGCTTGAAAATTAATCCAAATTTCCCTATCATTTTACTCATTATGTTAAGCACAATCATAATGAGTAATTATACGGTCTCTCATTAATAACAATTGTGGCAATTTACAAAAAACTTTATTATATCATAGATATACAAAAGCTTTTCGGCCGCCTCATTCCTCAAGGATTCAAAATAGTCTGGTGTATTTACCAGACTCTGATGTTTTTCCGCAAGGCTTTTTCAAGACGTTCAACTATGATGAGTGGTGTTACTTCTTTTTGCCGATTTTGGTGTCTTGATACAGCCGGTTACAACGCGTTTCTTCATTTTTTCCGGGCATCTGTATGGTCACTGGCTGGACAGGATTGTAGAAATTTGGACTACATTTGTTCTTTTCCAGAATGAAACTGTGATGCTTTATGGACGCGCAGTTGTATTCCCAAGGATGGGCACCAAATGCTTTGTGTGAGCACTTTACGTCAGCATTTTGAAACATAAAGCAAGCCTTCGTATTTCTGCGGTCATTTCAGGGGTGCCATCGGAATAGGGAAGTACGCAGATCTTTTTTAAAATCTTTAGCGTGCATTTCCGTACGAATCTGGGCAAGTACCCTTTCTTTCATAGTTCCTTTTGCAGATGAGGACATGGTCGTGGAAAACTTTTGAAAAAAATGGTTCCTGGCATCTGCTGTTTTGATATGGAGTCTGGTAATGACCTGTTTCTGTTTTTTCCAGAGGCCTTGGGTCTCCTTAGAAATCGGATTCGTCTCGGAACTATATATTTACATGAAAGAAGCGAACAACACGATCATAAAATTATTTATATCCCTATAAATTTAGATGCTTTGACCTTTATCCACATAAAAGATTATGAATAACATTAATAAAAACCATATATCAGAAAGGATGAGTCATGCTAAAAACAAACAATAATCAAAGTAAAGATCTGCGTGGAGCACTTGAATGGTTGAAATCCGAAGGGCTTTTGTTGGAAACTGATGTAGAAGTGAACCCGGATTTAGAAATTACCGCTCTGGAAAAGCATCTCGACGGAAGTCTGCCAATGCTTTTCAATAATGTTAAGAATTATCCCCATCTTAGAGCGGTTACAAATCTTTTCGGAAATACATCCGTTATGAATAAAATGTTTGGGTGGGAGAACGATACTGAGAGGACAAAAGATATTTCATATGCTCTTACCCATCCATTGCCTCCAATCGAAATCGATCAGGATGAGGCACCGGTACAAGAATTCGTCATAACAGATGATTTGGATGTTAACAAATGGTTGTTAGCGATAAAGCATACCCCTTTGGAAGATGAGTTTACTATTGGCAGCGGACAAAGCGTGGTCGTTGGGAAATATTTTAAGGAAGGATCCCATGTGGGGTATAATCGAATGAGTTTTCGATGGGGAAATGTGGGGACTTTTCAGGCAGCTCCAGGCTCTCATATGTGGCAATTGCAGGTTGAACACTATAATAAACCGGAAGGGATACCTATTACCATGTGCTTTGGAATCCCACCGGCAGCCAATTTAATGGCAGGCTCAGGGTTTGATTATGTCATTCTCCCAAAAGGATGTGACGAATTGGGGATTGCAGGTGCACTTCAAGGAGAACCACTTAGAATCGTCAAATGTCGTACTGTTGATGCCTATGCGCTTGCAGATGCCGAAGTGGTCCTTGAAGGTTATTTAAAACCAAAAGACCGGCGTTGGGAAACAACCGAGGCAGAGAAACAGGGCCTTCAAGGAAAGGCATGGTTTCACCCAGAGTGGGCAGGATACCAAGGGAAGGCTTACAAAACATCAACGTTTCATGTCACGGCAATAACTATGCGAAAACCAGAATCGAAACCAATCATATTCCCCCTTGGTGTTCATACTATGGATGACAGCAATATTGATACGACGGTCAGAGAGGCTGCAATCTATGAACTTTGTGAACGGCTTCAACCTGGTATAGTTCAGGATGTTAGCATACCTTATTGTTTTACCGACTGGGGAGGATGCGTCATTCAAGTTAAGAAACGAAGTATTATAGAAGAAGGCTGGCAGAGAAATTTTCTTACTGCCATTATGAGTTGCAATCAAGGAATGCGAATAGCCATTGCCATTGATACGGACGTGGATATTAATAGCATGGAGGATATTATGTGGGCAGTCACAACTAGAGTAAATCCGAAGACTGATATTATTAGTCCTGTACCCGGTGGTATTGGCCAAACCTTTATGCCTGCTGAACGAATGACTGCCGGGGAAAAAGACTGGACAGCATCCAACACTCGTTTTGAGGGTGGAATGGCTATTGATGCGACGATTCCATTCGGATATGAAGAGGATTTCCATCGTCCGACTTATGCAGTAGATAAAGTTTTAATAAAAAATTTCTTTAGTGATGAACAAATCAAAAAAGGTGAATCCTTTATGAGCGGATGGGTAAAAATTCTTTCTAAAACAGGACAATAGGGACAATATCGCTATCCGGTTCAGCAGGAGTCTTTCTGCTGCCGGGTAGCCTTTACCAGCAGATTGTGTATTCTTATGAGTGAGGAGATTCCTAAAAAAATGAAATTAAACGAGCCTGAGCCTAAATATGAAAGCTGGCACAGTATAATTGAAAATAACGCCAAGAATTTAGGTCACAAAATTTTTATCGAAAGTTTAGATCAAAATAAGAAAATAAGCTTTCATAAAATGAATGAATATTGCAACAAAGTAGCCAATTTTTTAAAAAGCCAAAAATTGTTGAAAAGCGATAAAGTCGCGTTGATCGGTAAAAACTCGATAGAAAATATGATTATCTATTTTGGCGTATTAAAATATGGAGCTATCCTCCTTCCCATTTTTTCAGAAGAGAGCCAAGATAATCTCCACCGAATTTTACGCCTCGCACAGATAAAGCTCGTTCTTTACGATAGTGACTTGAATCTTGATAAGAAAAACGGCCCCCCCGTACAATGGATTTCTTTTTCTGAATTTTTCGAAAATGATTCTGCAGAATGCGAGTTTTCTGAGCATTTAAAAGACCAATCCGTTACATTTAACGATCATCTCGGAGATAGAAATGATATTGCTGAGATTGTATACACTTCAGGCACCACAGAACTGCCTAAAGGCATTTTTATTTCTCGGGATGTATTGTTTTACATGGTGGAAGAAATATCGAAAAGAACAGGAATTACTGAAAAAGATTGTGTTTTAGAATACAGGGCATACAATTGGCTTTCTTCACAGCTCCTGACCATTCTTACAAGTATGATGAAGGGCAATTCCCTATTTTTCGGGAAGAAATTCTCACTGAGCAATTTTCCGAATTGGCTGAAAGAAAACAACATCACCGTTTCATCGGGCGTGCCAGCAGTTTTGAGTATGATGGTAAACAAGCCAGTGTCTTTGTGCAAGGAGGATGTGCCTAATTTGCGATTCATCACATCCAGTTCTGCCCCGCTGCCTATGGAAACGCAGCTCAAGTTTGAAGAAATGTACGGGATCCCCATAGTGCAGGGAATGGGCATGAGTGAAGCAGGATGGATGCTTTTTAATCCTCCAGAGAGAAAGAAAAGAGGCTCCGTCGGTTTGCCTCTCAAATACAAAGAAGTCTTCTTTGTAAAGAACAATGGCCTCAGGTGCGAACCAGGTGAAATTGGTGAAATGAGGATAAAAGGAAAGACGATGGGCTTAAGCTATCTTAATGGAGATGGCAGCATTGAAGAATTTTCTAAAGAAGGTTTTGCTACTGGAGATCTTGGTTTCATGGATGAGGAAGGTTATATTTATATCAAGGGACGAAAAAAAGAACTGATTATACGAGGTGGTATAAATATATCTCCTTTGGAAATCACTGCCTGCCTACTGACTCATCCGGAAATAAGTGAAGCAGCAACCATCGGAATCCCGGATAAAATCTATGGTGAAGAGGTTTTTTCCTTTGTGGTTCTCAAAAACGGTTCAAAGGCAGACGAAGCTGATATTATCGCTTACTGTAAAACAACATTACCCGACTTTAAAATTCCGAAAAACATACTATTTATCCCTGAAATTCCAAAAACGCAAAGAGGAAAAATAGCAAAAAAGGATCTTCTGAAATTATTTGAGGAATATATGAATTGAATTGAATTCAATGATATATTTGAAAGTTCTGTAACATAAATTTATTCAATAAAAAGGAGAAAAATATGAAAGTCAATCTTTTGAAACATTTTTTTAAATCATCGAGTTTCCTTTTATTTATGTTTTTCATGACATGTTGTGTTACAATTCAATCTACTTATGTTTTCGCAAATGAAAATCCAATAAAATTATCCATCAGTGGGGGAACTGCTGGAGGAGCATGGTCAGCTGTAACAGAAGGTATTGCGGAAGTTCTAAGAAAAAAATTGCCGGCGGGCTCTACAGTTTCTACAACGACCGGTACGGATGCAACAAATCCCTTACGAATAAATAAAGGGGTTTCTGATTTTGCCATCGGAGTATCATCCACTGTCCTGAGTGCTTCTAAAGGTGAAAAGCCTTTTAAAAAAATATGCCCCAACATTAGAGCAATCACCAGCCTCTTCGATGAGCCCTTTCAATTTGTTATTCTTAAAAAAACAGGGATAACAAGCTTTGAAGATATCAAGGTAAAACATTTTCCTCTTAAACATTCTCCAAATAAAAATGGGTCGTTTATGGAAATTTTATGCGAGGCTATGTTCAAACTTTACGGTTATGATTATCAAGAAATCAGGAAGTGGAAAGGCAATATTTATTATAACAGCTACAGTCAATCAATAAATTTGTTAAGAGGAGGCACACTATACTCTTTAAGTGGTTGCAGTCCTGTTCCTACCACAAAATTTATGGAACTATCTAGTACTCATGACATAACCATACTTCCTCTGAGTGACGAGATAATTAATTCATTAAACAACAAATATCGCACTACAAAAACAATTATTCCATCGAGCGCCTATAAATTTCTTGATACGGATATAAAGACGGTTGCTTCAAGAAATATTTTCATGTGCAGAGCCGATCTCGATGAATCAGTTGTCTACAATATTGTTAAGGCGATCCATGAAAATATTAATTATTTGGAAACTGTTCATATCGCAATGAAGGATTTAAATCCGAAATTTATGTCAGATACAGGAGGCGTTCAACTACACCCTGGTGCAAAAAAATATTACAGGGAAATAGGAGCGATAGATTAATGCCGTCCAATGAGAGGGGTGTCCCCATTTGGTTTAATTTATTTTGTTTTGGTTTATTGGGTAGTGGGCTCACACTATTCCGACATACGACATGTTGTGTTTTTGCTGTCTAAAAACACACAATACCTTGTTGTTTTTGTGCGGTTAAGAATGATATGAGCCCAGTGCCGTTTATTGCAGTTTAATGTTGAGATCTTTAACTGTGATAGACTTAATGAAACGGTGTAAACTTTTTTAAAATCTGGAGATAATCATGAACAATGGAATAAAGAAATTTGCAAATATTATCGCAATATTCACCGCAATATATCACATATATATTGGATTTTTCGGGATAGAAAAGCCTTTGGCTTATTATTCAGTAACAGTTTCTTTATTCCTCTGCCTCACGTTTTTGTATTTTCCATTAAATAGCAAGGAAAAATATATTGGAATCTTCGATATAATTCCATCGGTTCTATCCTTATTGATTGGAGTTTATCTTTGCATTAACTATGATGAAATATCGATTCGTCCTACAATGATAGGAGAAGTTTCAACGATTGAATTTATTCTAGGAATTTTTGCAATTCTACTGGTGCTTGAAGCAACAAGAAGAACCATAGGAATGTCACTCGTATGGATTGCAGTAATTTCTCTTATCTACTGTTATGTAGGGAAATATATCCCGGGCATGTTCGGCCATAGCGGATTCACGATCAAAGATATTGTTGAATCAATGTATCTCACCCTTGATGGAATTTATGGTAAGCCAATAGCCGTAGTGGCAACCCTAGTGATTCAATTTATACTTTTTGGAGCCTTTCTTGAGAGTTCGGGAGCAGCAACTTTTTTCGTAGACATTTCAATGTCTTTAGTTGGACGAATGAAAGGAGCCGCAGGCCATATAGGTACCGTTGCTGCGGCGTTGTTTGGAATGATGATTGGCAGCCCCACAGCAACTACGGTTGCTGTGGGTTCCTTTAGTATTCCCATGATGAAAAAGACAGGTTTCAGTTCAACTTTTTCAGGAGCGATTACTGCCGTTTCCAGTACAGGATCTGCGCTAGTGCCACCTGTTATGGGTACAGCCGTGTTTCTTATGGCAGAAATAACAGGGATTCCATATGCAGATATTTGTGTCGCGGCCATTTTCCCAGCAGTCCTATACTTCTTGTCCTGTACTTTGATGATTTATTTTGAAGCAAGCAAAAAAGGCATTGAAGGGTATAAAAAGGAAAATCTGCCAAGCTTCTTTAAAACGCTTCCTATCAGTACACAATATATAATACCCATTGCTTTGTTGATCATTTTATTAATGCGAGGCTTTCCACCTGCATATGCGGCAATCGTGGCATCTTTTTTTATATATCTGGCAAGTTTCTTACGAAAGAAAACACGAATAACTTTTTCCAAACTTTGTGACACAATGGTCGCAACTTCAAAAACTTCGATTGCTGTTATGACATCTTGTGCATCTGCTGGCATCGTCGTCGGCGCAATAATGTTAACAGGGTTGGGTGGCAAATTTGCCAGTATCGTTATTGCATTATCTCAGCAGAATTTAATATTAGCTCTCATTTTGACAATGACGGCCGCTCTAATTCTTGGTATGGGTATGCCCTTGCCAGTGGTTTATATTCTAGTTGCTGTTTTGTGCGGTCCAGCAATAGTCTCTCTTGGTATTCCTATTATTGCAGCACATCTGTTTCTCGTGTATTTCGCATGCATCTCTGCACTCACACCACCAGTAGCTGTCGCGTCCTATGCAGCATCTGCAATATCAGGAGGCAATCCTCTGAAAACTGGATTTGCGGGATTTAAATATGCTATCGCAGGATTTATCATACCGTATGTAATGGTTTATAATCAGTCCATACTTTTGATAGGGAGTTTTAAAGCCGTATTATTTGCAGTAATTTCTGCTACCATAGGTATTTTTGCGCTTTCTGCAGCAATATCAAAGTGGGTATTTACAAGATTGACGCTCGTAGAGCAGCTATTTCTTTTTTTAACTGGGATTTTGCTTATTTTTCCGGGTTGGTTAACGGATACTATAGGAATTGGCATATTGATTCCGATATTATTTATTAATTATTATAAAAATAAAACAAAATCTATATCCAAACATATTCCTGAAAATGTCTAATGAAAAGGAGATAAAACTATGTTTACATTAAAATCTAAAGTATTTAGGGACAGTGGTAAAATTCCAGAAAAATATGCTGAAAAGAACAGTATTTCCCCGCCAGTATATTGGGAAAACATCCCACAGGGAACTAAAAGTTTTGCTTTGGCGGTCACTGATCCTGATCTACCACAAGAGATTGGATTTCCAAGAGTTTTTGCCCATTGGCTTATTTATAATATTCCTTCTTCCATTAGCGGATTGCTTGAAGGTACTAGTCCAGATGGAGAATTGCCTGACGGGTCAAAAGAATTGAATAGCGATTTTTTTACCTTTAATATACCAGGATATAATAAGGGATACGGCGGGCCATGGCCACCGGATTCCGCTCATAGATATGTGTTTACGCTTTATGCGCTAAAAGAGGAAAAGATCGATATACCAGAATCGGGAGATTATTTTGATTTTGTAAATGCTGTCCTGCCAAATACAATAACAACTGCCGTTTTGATAGGATACTATGGACCTGCAGTGAATCCGCTGCCAAAAGAATAATAGCTGAAACCAAACATTTTGTTTATCAAATTATTTAAGCTGAGGATATGACTATGGCTTCAAAAGTTAAAAAAATGATTTTTGCAACGGATCTATCGATGGGAGCACGTTACGCTTTCAAACATGCAGTGGACATTGCCGTTCATCTGAATGCCGTAATCACCGTTCTGCATGTTATTGAGAATATTCCGAACGAATTAGAATTTGTAGATCTTATTGGTGAAAAAAAATGGAAAGAATTAAGGAAAAAGCGCTACCAGGATGCTAGAGATGTTTTAATTGACAAAAAAACAGAAAGAAGATTAATTGAAAAAACCTTAAAACAATTGTGTACCAACATGCAGAACGAATCCGCTATGCCCTCGGAACTAGTTGAAATTGAAGTGAAGTATGGCGATACAGCGAAGCTAATTATCGATCAAGTGGAAAATGGTAATTGTGATATGATAGTTCTGGCTTATCATTATCGAAATTTAATCAAAGAAGTTTTACCTGGTCAAGTTACAAGGAAAGTGTTGAAACATGCTAAAATACCAATTTTACTAATACCTATTTCTCATGCTGGATAAATTTGGGAAAGCTTTTGAAAAAATTTAGATTTACACCTCAGAAACTGCTTTATAAGGAAAACGTATTCAGGCTATGCACTATCATATTACCCGAAATGCCTAACAGGCAGTACCAATATTTTTAACATATTAATTTTATAATAAAATGGAGATAACACTATGAAAAAAAGAATTGTTATAGGTCTTGCAGGGGCAAGTGGTATTATTTATGGTGTAAAAATGCTTGAATATCTGAGAGAAATGGATTACGAAACTCATCTGATCATTTCTGAAGCTGGAAAACTCAATATCCGGATTGAAACAGATTACAAACCCGAAGATGTAGCAGCCATGGCAGATTTTACATATGACCACAAGAATGTAGCTGCTGCACCAGCGAGCGGTTCTTTTTTGACCGAAGGCATGGTGGTGGTGCCTTGCACGGTAAAAACGCTCTCCGGAATTGCCAATTCCTATACTGAAAATCTTCTGGTTAGAGCAGCGGATGTTTCTCTTAAAGAAAAGCGGAAACTTGTTTTGGTGGTTCGAGAAACTCCACTACATAAGGGGCATTTGAGATTGATGAGCCAAGCGGCTGATGTAGGTGCCCACATTCTTCCCCCTGTCCCATCATTTTATCACATGCCCAAAACTATTGATGATATCATTGATCAAACCATTGGAAAGGTTTTTGATTACATGGGCATCCAACATAATCTTTTCAAACGCTGGGGAGAAAACAGCAGCCGGGGTAAAATTCCCAGTCGCCATCCTCAAAAACCGGTTGTTATAGGAGTCTGAAAGGGTGTTTATGAAGAATATGTTATACTTGTGGATGAAGGAAATCTTATATGGCCCAACTCCTGCTGCGAACATACCGAACCGGGAGAGTCTTATGAGCATGCAGTAATCAGAAGGGATAATGAAATTTGTCGTATTTTTTTCAGGCGATGTCATACCGAATCGGCAAGAGGTTAAGAATATAAGATGGATACAATGGAAAGATTGGTTGAAGGAAACAAGTAACTATCCTTTTAAATACATTCCTTTTTAATTATACTTTTTTTTGTAAGCTTGGGGGGAACCTGTTTACGGCTTAAACTGCAACCCAGAGTTGAAGGGATGGTGGAACGACTATGGTATGGTTGTTGGGGTGATAAAACATATTCATCACCCCAGCACTTTGCCTCTTGTGTCTTTTTTTTCAATTATCTCTGCTACCTTCAAAAAATCTAATTAACTTCTATTTTGGACTTTTGTACTGTTTTCTTATTCGTTAATCGATGCTCATTTTTTTGATCTTTATGTAATACTTATTATCTTAACAGTTTACATGAAAATATAATCATCTAAAATCATAACAAAGCTGGAAAGCCCGTTATTTCAATAAACACCTGAATAAAAAGGGGGTCAATTATGTTTAAAAATATAACAGTAGGAAAAAAAATTACAGCTGAATTTGGCCTTATCTTTTTTCTGCTTTTGATTGTAGGTTTTGAAGGCTATTGGGGGCTTAAGAACTCTTCAGACGGCTTTATGGGATATAGGGAGATGGCAAGACATACCAATCTTGCCGGACGCCTGCAGACAAATATGCTGATATCCCGTATGAATGTTAAAAATTATTTGACTTCAGGCAGCGATGAAGCACTTAAGGCATTTAATGAACGTTGGGAAAAATTGATAGGATTCCAGGCCGAGGTTCAAAAGGAAATTCAGGATCCCAAACGAGCCGCGTTGATTAATGAGATTGAAAGCGTTCTGGTTGACTATCGTAAAGGATTTGATCAAGTTATTAAATATAAAGAACAACGCAATCAACTGGTCAATGATGTTTTGAATGTAAAAGGGCCTTTGATGGAAAAATCTTTGACAAAAATCATGATCTCAGCCAGGGATGATGGTCATATAATTGCAGCTTTCTATGCAGGCATGACCATGAAAAGTCTGCTGTTGGCAAGGCTTTACATGGCAAAATTTTTGGACACTAATGATCATGGTTCTGTCGACAGGGTCCATAAAAAATTTCAGGATATGGATAAAAACATAAAGGTTCTGGATAATGAAATTGATGATCCCAAGCGAAGGGAGCTTTTGTCAGCTGTCAAAGAAATGAAAGGAATATATTTGACAGCATTCGACTCACTGGTCGATACGATTTTCAAAAGAAACGATATCATAGACAATACACTTGACCGAATTGGCCCAGAGGTTTCAAGTAATGCTGAAGAAGTAAAACTTGATATTAAAAAGACTCAGGACATATTAGGCTTTCAACTCATCAAATCAAATTCCAGATCCATAAAGGTGATCAGCATTGTAGCAGGTGCTGCGCTGCTTATTGGCTGCTTATTGGCTTTTTTCATAACACGTTCAGTGACGAAACCATTGAAATTTATAGTTGACGGACTTAATGAGGCAACACACCAGGTGGCATCTGCTGCAGGCCAGGTAGCTTCTTCCAGCCAATTCCTTGCTGAAGGCTCATCTCAACAAGCTACATCCATTGAAGAAACATCACCATTCATGGAAGAGATGGCCTCTATGACAACTAAAAATGCTAAAAATGCTGGTAAGGCAGATAATTTGATGCAAGATGCAAATCAGGTCGTGAAAACCGCCAATAAATCCATGGGAGAGCTTATTGTTTCAATGGATGAAATTTCTAAAGCCAGTGAGGAAACATCTAAAATTATAAAAAGAATTGATGAGATAGCATTTCAGACCAATCTTCTTGCATTGAATGCTGCTGTTGAAGCAGCACGTGCTGGAGAAGCTGGTGCTGGATTTGCTGTTGTAGCCGATGAAGTCAGGAAGCTTGCCATGAGAGCTGCAGACGCTGCAAAAGATACAGCTGAACTGATTGAAAGTACTGTGAAAAAAATTAATGATGGAACAGAAATCGTCTCAGCTACTCACGATGCATTTTTTAAAGTATCTGAAAGCAGTGACAAGGTCGGTGTCATGGTTTCTGAAATTTCAGAAGCTTCTAAAGAACAATCCAGTGGTATTGATCAGGTTAACACAGTTATTATTGAAATGGATAAAGTGGTGCAGCAGAATGCAGCTAATGCAGAAGAGTCAGCCTCTGCCTCAGAGGAAATGAATGCCCAGGCCGAGCAGCTCAAGGTTTATGTTGATGAACTGACCTCAATGGTGAATGGCAAAAATGACCAGCATAATAAATACCCAATAAAATTATCTATAAGTGGAGGAACTGCTGGGGGAGCATGGTCAGCTGTAACAGAAGATATTGCGGAAGTTGTAAGAAAAAAATTGCCGGCGGGCTCTACAGTTTCTACAATTACTGGTACTGATGCAACAAATCCCTTACGAATAAATAAGGGAATTTCTGATTTTGCCATCGGAGTAGCATCCACTGTCCTGAGTGCTTCTAAAGGTGAAAAGCCTTTTAAAGAAACATGCCCCAACATTAGAGCAATCACCAGCCTCTTCGATGAGCCCTTTCAATTTGTTATTCTTAAAAAAACAGGGATAACAAGCTTTGAAGATATCAAGGTAAAACATTTTCCTCTTAAACATTCTCCAAATAAAAATGGGTCGTTTATGGAAATTTTATGCGAGGCTATGTTCAAACTTTACGGTTATGATTATCAAGAAATCAGGAAGTGGAAAGGCAATATTTATTATAACAGCTACAGTCAATCAATAAATTTGTTAAGAGGAGGCACACTATACTCTTTAAGTGGTTGCAGTCCTGTTCCTACCACAAAATTTATGGAACTATCTAGTACTCATGACATAACCATACTTCCTCTGAGTGACGCGATAATTAATTCATTAAACAACAAATATCACACTACAAAAACAATTATTCCATCGAGTGCCTATAAATTTCTTGATACGGATATAAAGACGGTTGCTTCAAGAAATATTTTCATGTGCAGAGCCGATCTCGATGAATCAGTTGTCTACAATATTGTTAAGGCGATCCATGAAAATATTAATTATTTAAAAACTGTTCATGTCGCAATGAAGGATTTAAATCCGAAATTTATGTCAGATACAGGAGGCGTTCAACTACACCCTGGTGCAAAAAAATATTACAGGAAAATAGGAGCGATGGATTAATGCCGTCCAATGAGAGGGTTGTCAAATTTGGTTTTATTGCAGTTTTAAAATTTTATCATCACAGTTGAAAGGAGGTATTTTTATGGAAACCGTTCAGGAATTTGTCGTTCTGGTCGATGAACAGGACCGGCAGATCGGCATCCAGGCCAAACAGGATGTCCATTCCCACAACACCCCCCTGCACAGGGCATTTTCACTGTTTTTGTTCAATCCGGAGAATCGCCTTCTTTTACAACAGCGGGCCCGCATTAAAAAAACCTGGCCTCTGGTGTGGTCCAACTCCTGCTGCGGACATCCCGAACCTGGAGAGTCTTATGAGCATGCAGTAATCAGAAGGGCACGTTTTGAACTTGGGATAAATGTGCAAAAACTGCACAAAATCAGCGACTACCGATATTGTTTTTCAAAAAACGGCATTGTTGAAAATGAAATCTGCCCCATTTTCAGCGGATATTATGACGGCGACGTTCAGCCTAACCAGGAGGAAGTGGAATCCGTAAAATGGATCGACTGGGAAGCATGGGTTGATGAAACAAGGCGCTTTCCCCACCGGTATTCTCCCTGGTGTATTGAAGAAACCGGCATCATGGCTTCAATGGATTCTTTTTGGTCGTTGGGTAAAATTAAACAAATAGGGGAAAATCCCCATAGAAGTCGGCAATGTCAACGAATGTTGGGTGCATTTTACTTTCTTTAGCAGAGCTGCGACGGGACATTTCCAAATTCAGCCACCAATTTATCTGCCAACCTTCCCTGTCACAATAATTCAGGATTTCAAAATTTTGATTTCAGTAGTCTTGTTCGTCTGTAGAAACCCGAACATAGGTGATATGTTTTGCATTTTTTGAGTATATTCCCAGTAAAATTGTAACAAAATAGAGGGCTCATAAATGGCAACACATCTCAAAATTCTATCTCAATACGACATCAAGTCTTTCGAGTTACCACCGGAATTTAACGGAGATGAAAGAAAACGATTTTTTTATTTACCAAAGCCGAGGAGCAGACGATTGTGTTTGATGAAAAGGGCAAAATCAGAATATCCCTTTATAAGGTTTTGCTATTCAAAACAATGGCCTCCGCTATCAAATCAGGTGCTCTAAATTTGCACCATTCCTATAAATATAGGTCATTTTATAGTGGACCCCGAAAACTGGACAATGTGTTAAGATAAAATATAACAGTCCAGAAAGGGGATATTTTGAAACGAAAAAACTACAGTAAAGAATTAAAAAGCAAGGTCGCATTGGCAGCCATAAAAGGAAATCAAACTGTCAATGAGATAGCCTCTGAGTTCGGCATTCATGCTAGTCTTGTAAATCGGTGGAAAAAGGAAGCCATAGAAGCCCTGCCATTGGTTTTTGGCAATAGCAAGGCAAAACAAACCAAAGAAGCCGAAATTGAGCGAGACCGTCTTTATCAAAAGGTTGGTAAACTCCAGGTTGAACTGGATTGGTTAAAAAAAAACACCGGACACCTTTAATGAGTATTGAAGAAAAAAAACAGCGAATTCAATCCAAGCACTCTAAAATCAGTATTCAAAGGCAATGTGAGTTGATAGGACTGCCTCGTTCCAGCTATTACCGTGAAAGCCGGGGGGAACAGGAAACGCCTGAAAATCTTGAGCTAATGAAACTCATTGACATTGAATATACTGATCATCCGTTCTATGGTACCCGCCAAATGCGCAATATTATGAGACGCAAAGGATATAAGATTAACCGAAAACGGGTTCAGCGATTGATGCGGAAAATGGGAATTCAATCCATTGCACCGAAGCCGAATACCAGTAAGGCTCATCCCCAAAATAAAGTGTATCCATATCTTTTGAGAACTTTTGATGTAACCAGATCAAATCAGGTGTGGTCTACGGATATAACCTATATCCCACTTTCTGGTGGTTTCGTTTATTTGACGGCGGTCATGGACTGGCATAGTCGTTATGTCCTCTCTTGGGAACTTTCTATAACCATGGACAAGGAATTTTGTATATCCTCTCTGGAAAGGGCACTGCGATGTCATGGAACCCCCTATATATTCAACACGGATCAAGGATCTCAATACACAAGTCACGAGTTTACAAAAGTATTGAAAGATAAGGACATTAAAATCAGTATGGATGGGAAAGGCCGGTGTATGGACAATATTTTCATAGAACGGCTATGGCGCAGCGTGAAATATGAAGAAATTTATGTAAACGAATTTCAATCCGTTGAGCAGCTGCGCAAGTCCTTGAAAAAATATTTCAATTTTTACAACCATGAACGACCTCACCAGAGTTTTAACGGGCAAACGCCAGCCGAAATATATTATGGTAAAAATCAGTTGAGGTTGGTGGGATGATGAAAACGATGTACCGAAAAACCCGCTCCAGCGGAAACCAACCCCTTCCGACGGGCAGATTTTGGGGTGCCCATTCTCAGGGCCTGGTTTCCACTTCCGCTAGTCGCCGAAGCAAATCTGAACGCCGAACCGTGACACAGAATTACGAACATTTTCAAAATGGAAAATGACGCTTAAATTGAATGAAAAACTGTCTTGACATTGGGGTCCACTATATTTGATGATTATTTGATTCCGCAGAGTGTCTGGAAAGTAAGAAAAAAAGAGCTGCTTCAGCGAGCAGGACTTGAGGGCTTTGAAAGTTTCCAGGAACTGGAACCTGAATTGAAAAAAGCGCTTAAAGCCCAGTACCGGACAACCAATAAAAACATCGATTCCGGAAAAAACCCATACGCAAAAGTTGACGACAAGGGAAAGCTGAAGGTTTCAACACCGAAGGTGGAAAAAGATGTGTCATATACGGTAACCGATCTGTTTCCCAAAAACCGGTTTATTTCCCTTTTTGAAGTACTGACGACGGTCAACCGGCTCTCGAACTTTTCGGACTGTTTCGAGCACTGGCAAATCAAGCATAACCGGGAAAAGCCCGAAGAAAAGACCTTCTTTGCAGGCGTTATGGGTTACGGCTGTAATCTCGGTATCCGCAAAATTGCCAGAATTTCCCGCAACATCAATCAGAACGAACTCGAGAATACCGTGAACTGGTATTTCACCAACGAAAATCTGATTCAGGCAAACGATCGAATACTGAAACTAAGTGAGAGACTTCAACTCCTGAGCCTTTTTAAAAAAGAAAGTGCCAAAACCGGGTCAACCCCTTTTTTCTGGAGATTTTTAGCTCGTAATGGTTATTGCCTTAATATACTTGACTTGCCTTCAATTTTTTAAATGATTCAAATATTTCCATTGGTGTCCTGTGTTTTAATGATCCATCCCCAATCCACCACCAAAAAAATAAAAAACCCCGTTGCGCTTGATGGATCAAGCAGATAGTGTATTTGTGCGACCAAAAAACTATCATCAACGGGGTGAAACAAACTATGACACAAGGCGTGCTACCATTCAAGTATGAAGAAGAAAAATCTCAAACCGGCATTACAGCTTTGGCAAGCTTGCCGGTCTATCTTGACCTGGCCAAGGTAATCGGATTATCCAAGTCCATTCAAAAGCATTTAAAGATAAGAGAGAATTCCCAGGGCTGGACCGATCCCCAAATGGTTTTGTCGCTGGTGCTACTCAATCTTGCCGGCGGTGATTGCGTTGAAGATTTAAAAATACTGGAGGCGGATGAGGGCTTTTGCGAAATACTGCGTAAATCTGAAATGCAAGGTCTAAAACGTAAAGTACGCAGAGCCCTGGAACGGAGGTGGCGCAAAGAGAAAAAACGTTCTGTTCCATCACCATCTGCGGCTTTCAGATATCTATCCGAATTCCATGACACTGAACAGGAAAAAACCCGTGACCAGACAAAGATAAAGGCATTCATTCCCAGACCCAATGATCATTTAAAGGGTCTGGTACAAATAAACAAAGATATGTGTGCCGGCCTTAACACGGTGAATCCGAAAAAAACGGCCACATTGGATATGGATGCCACCCTGATTGAATCCAGCAAACAGAATGCCCGTTATTGCTATAAAGGATTCAAATCCTATCAGCCGTTGAATACCTGGTGGTATGAGCAGGGTGTCATCCTGCATACAGAATTTCGTGACGGTAATGTTCCCGCCGGCTTTGAGCAATTAAGGGTTTTCAAAAAATCCTTGGACTGCCTTCCGGAAAATGTGGAAAAAATAAAACTTAGATCAGATACGGCAGGATACCAGCACGACCTTTTAAAATACTGTGAGACAGGCGAAAGTGAGCGTTTCGGCAGAATTGAATTTGCAATAGGGTGCGACGTAACCCGATCATTCAAAATTGCTGTGGCTCAAGTCCCTGATTCTGAGTGGCAACCAATTTATAAAGATAAGAATGGCAAACGGATGAAGACCGGCAGTGAGTGGGCGGAAGTTTGTTTTGTTCCCAATGAGCTGTGCCACAGTAAAAATGCACCTGAATACAGGTATCTTGCCAAACGGCAACTTCTTGAGGAACAATCGCCTTTACCCGGCATGGAAGATCCAAAGCTTCCCCTTCCTTTTCCCACCATGCAAATGGTGGAAAAAAGATATAAGGTCTTTGGCGTTGTGACCAATATAGGCTATGAGGAAATGAACGGAGAAGACCTGATTCATTGGCTTCATGAACGATGCGGCAAAAGTGAAGAGGTTCATGCGGTGATGAAAGACGACTTGGCCGGAGGAAAACTGCCGTCTGCAGATTTTGGAGAGAATGCAGCGTGGTGGTGGATCATGATATTGGCCCTGAATCTAAATGTGATGATGAAAAAATTAGCATTGGATCCGTCCATGGAAGCTACACGGATGAAACGGATCCGGTTCTCGATCATAAATATCCCGGGCAGGATAATCAAACGTTCCCGCAATCTGTTTTTGCGTTTATCCAAAGGCCACCCATCATATGTGGTTCTAGTCGAGGCACGCAAACGGATTGCAATGCTCAACGGTGTTTGGGAGCCTTCAGGATAAAATTTATGGTAGAGATACCCCTTAAAATTGGTTTCTTCCGGCTACCCATGGGATAGGTGCGCCTAAAAAAGGCCCGAGCCAGGGGCATACAAGGGCCTGAATCCAAAAACGGATGAGCCCCACCGAAATCAGCTCCCGCCAAGAAAAAAATCTTCCCGAATTTCCTTTGGACGGGTATTTACAAAATCAGGCGGTGGATTTGGGAAAACGGTATCAGTTGACTAAAGCAGCTTGGTTGTAATAATAATTACTATTTTGCGGTAAGAATCTTATGTCGTGGTAAGGGCCATAACCTCATGGGATAATTTTTTTCTGATAAAAGGAGAGTATACAAAAAGCTGTTTGACAAGTTGGAAAGATTAATAAGGATAATGAAAATTACGATGGGGTGAATTAAATGGCTGCATTATCCAGTATAGTGGACCCCGAAAACTGGACAATGTGTTAAGATAAAATATAACAGTCCAGAAAGGGGATATTTTGAAACGAAAAAACTACAGTAAAGAATTAAAAAGCAAGGTCGCATTGGCAGCCATAAAAGGAAATCAAACTGTCAATGAGATAGCCTCTGAGTTCGGCATTCATGCTAGTCTTGTAAATCGGTGGAAAAAGGAAGCCATAGAAGCCCTGCCATTGGTTTTTGGCAATAGCAAGGCAAAACAAACCAAAGAAGCCGAAATTGAGCGAGACCGTCTTTATCAAAAGGTTGGTAAACTCCAGGTTGAACTGGATTGGTTAAAAAAAAACACCGGACACCTTTAATGAGTATTGAAGAAAAAAAACAGCGAATTCAATCCAAGCACTCTAAAATCAGTATTCAAAGGCAATGTGAGTTGATAGGACTGCCTCGTTCCAGCTATTACCGTGAAAGCCGGGGGGAACAGGAAACGCCTGAAAATCTTGAGCTAATGAAACTCATTGACATTGAATATACTGATCATCCGTTCTATGGTACCCGCCAAATGCGCAATATTATGAGACGCAAAGGATATAAGATTAACCGAAAACGGGTTCAGCGATTGATGCGGAAAATGGGAATTCAATCCATTGCACCGAAGCCGAATACCAGTAAGGCTCATCCCCAAAATAAAGTGTATCCATATCTTTTGAGAACTTTTGATGTAACCAGATCAAATCAGGTGTGGTCTACGGATATAACCTATATCCCACTTTCTGGTGGTTTCGTTTATTTGACGGCGGTCATGGACTGGCATAGTCGTTATGTCCTCTCTTGGGAACTTTCTATAACCATGGACAAGGAATTTTGTATATCCTCTCTGGAAAGGGCACTGCGATGTCATGGAACCCCCTATATATTCAACACGGATCAAGGATCTCAATACACAAGTCACGAGTTTACAAAAGTATTGAAAGATAAGGACATTAAAATCAGTATGGATGGGAAAGGCCGGTGTATGGACAATATTTTCATAGAACGGCTATGGCGCAGCGTGAAATATGAAGAAATTTATGTAAACGAATTTCAATCCGTTGAGCAGCTGCGCAAGTCCTTGAAAAAATATTTCAATTTTTACAACCATGAACGACCTCACCAGAGTTTTAACGGGCAAACGCCAGCCGAAATATATTATGGTAAAAATCAGTTGAGGTTGGTGGGATGATGAAAACGATGTACCGAAAAACCCGCTCCAGCGGAAACCAACCCCTTCCGACGGGCAGATTTTGGGGTGCCCATTCTCAGGGCCTGGTTTCCACTTCCGCTAGTCGCCGAAGCAAATCTGAACGCCGAACCGTGACACAGAATTACGAACATTTTCAAAATGGAAAATGACGCTTAAATTGAATGAAAAACTGTCTTGACATTGGGGTCCACTATACAGCAATATCTCAATAATTGTGTTGAGATTAATTATTTTTCACCAAATCAGCCAGGAGGAATTTACAAAATGCTTAACTTACATCAACTAAGATGCTTTTATGAAGTTGCTAAAAATCTTAATTTTTCTCGTGCAGCAGATAATTTGTTTATAAGCCAGCCAGCTGTTTCAGCGCAAATAAAACTTTTTGAGGAATCTTTTAATCTAAAGGTTTTCAGCAGAGTCAAAGGAGAGATCCACCTTACTGAAGAGGGAGAAAAAATATTCACATATGCTTCAAGAATATTTGAACTGGAGCGACAATTAGAAAATAAAATTAACGGGATCCATAAATTTAAGAAGATTTCCCTTCGCATAGGCACTACAAAAACATATGCACGATTTCTGATGCCCATTATATTAAAACCATTTTTAGACGCCTTTCCTGAAGTAACAATAGATTTAGATGAAGGAAGTTCATTAAATATAAGCAACAGCTTGATAAATTTTAGAAATTCACTGACCATTATAAGCAAAGTTGAGGAAAATTCCGATCTGATCTTCAGACCACTTATGTTTGAAAAGGTTGTTTTAATAGCATCTCCTACCCATCCTTTATCCAAAAAAACAGGAATTCTTTTAAAAGAAATTGAAAATTGGCCAATCATAATGAAAGAATCCGGTTCGGGTACATATAAAATTGTAATGAAGAGTATTTCCAAAAATGGTTTAAACTTAAATATCTTTGCTAAAACAAGTAACATGGACTTTATAAAGGAACATGTAAAAAATGGACAAATAATCTCATTTGTTGTAAAAGCCTCAGTTAAAAAGGAAATTGACGAGGGTTCATTAATAGTTATTCCCATTAAAAATCACAAATTTTTGTTAGATATTTATATCGTTTACCTGCGAAATTACGAACTTCCACAGGCTTCAAAAATATTTTTAGAGCACATTGATGAATACATTCAGCCATGGCTTGAGGACAATAGTATAGTGGACCCCAATGTCAAGACAGTTTTTCATTCAATTTAAGCGTCATTTTCCATTTTTGGGAGTGTTCATAATTCTGTGTCATGGCTCAGCTCTCCGATTTGCTTCGGTGACTAGCGGAAGTGGAAGCCAGGCCCTGAGAATGGGCACCCCAAAATCTGCCCGTCGGAGTGTGACCGGCATGGTCATAAACTTGTTGGTGAAAGTCCAGCTACAGCCCTGAAAGGAGGGAATGTATAGACAACGGCAAGGGTGCCCGAAGAAACTTTCCGGATCTGCCCGAAGAGGGAACAACCGGTGATGGAAAGCCAATGAGGGATCTGAAGGAAGCCTGCGTCAAATTTGTCACCCAAACTTGGTGTGAACCTCCGGTAGGCCAGGCGGAATGGGCGAGATACCTCCGATTATCGAAGCCCGAAATCCTTTCCGTAATTCCGCAGGGTATGAGAGGTGGGTGGGCAATGAAAGTGTATGACCTTACCCGGTGAAGAGCCGTCTGTACCGAGCCGCTGTAACTACGACAGCCAAGCCCTAAGCGGAACAGAAATGTAGCCGTTATGGACAGAGGGTTTTCAGATGAAGCCATAGTAGGCGTAAAACCGGTAGCCGATGAAGATGCGGTGACGTATCAGAGGGTAAAACTGCTGGAAAGTGACAGAAATGTTGGAGCCGAAGGGCGGAACATGGAACTGGTATAAGGAATCTCAGAATAGCGGTTGAAGGAGTTCAGCCATAGGAGTTTCCTTTGAAGGGGAGACGTATATATCCTGTGATAACAAAGGAAACGCGGAACGATGACAAAGCAACCCACAATGAAAAGCAAAATGAGACAACTTAGCCTGTTCGCCCGATGAAAGAAGTCTCTTCGAGAAATTGTGTGATCAGGGAGACCTGTTGACCGGTTTCGAGGCAGTGAAAAGGAACGGCGGGGCACCAGGTGTTGATGGTGTAACCGTTGCAGAATTTGAAAGCCGAATAGATGAAGAGCTGACCCAGCTGAGTAAGGACCTTAAAAGCTGGTGTTATAAACCAAGCCCGGTGAAACGGGTGGAAATACCAAAACCAGGTAATACCGGTGTTCGCTTGCTGGGGATTCCCTGTATTCGGGACAGGGTTGTGCATGCCACGATGAAGCACCTTCTGGAACCGATAATTGATCCCACATTTTCTGATAACAGCTATGGTTTTCGTCCCGGCTACAGTCCGCAAAAGGCGGTTGAAGCGGCACAAAAGATAGTTAAAAGTGGAAAAGAATATGTGGTGGATATTGACCTGTCTAAATTTTTTGATCGAGTTAATCATGACCGACTCATTTGTCTGCTTTCGGGCCACGTGTCAGATAAGCGCATTCTGCGCATAATCGGCATCATCTTGAGAAGCGGTGTGATGATAAATGGAACCACCAGAAAGTGGGATATAGGTTATATTCGTAGACCACACCTGATTTGATCTGGTTACATCAAAATTTCTCAAAAGATATGGATACACTTTATTTTGGGGATGAGCCTTACTGGTATTCGGCTTCGGTGCAATGGATTGAATTCCCATTTTCCGCATCAATCGCTGAACCCGTTTTCGGTTAATCTTATATCCTTTGCGTCTCAGAACATTGCGCATTTGGCGGGTACCATAGAACGGATGTTCAGTATATTCAATGTCAATGAGTTTCATTAGCTCAATATTTTCAGGCGTTTCCTGTTCCCCCAGGCTTTCACGGTAATAACTGGAACGAGGCAGTCCTATCACAACTCACATTGCCTTTGAATACTGATTTTAGAGTGCTTGGGTTGAATTCGCTGTTTTTTCTCTTCAATACTCATTAAAGGTGTCCGGTGTTTTTTTTTAACCAATCCAGTTCAACCTGGAGTTTACCAACCTTTTGATAAAGACGGTCTCGCTCAATTTCGGCTTCTTTGGTTTGTTTTGCCTTGCTATTGCCAAAAACCAATGGCAGGGCTTCTATGGCTTCCTTTTTCCACCGATTTACAAGACTGGCATGAATGCCGAACTCAGAGGCTATCTCATTGACAGTTTGATTTCCTTTTATGGCTGCCAATGCGACCTTGCTTTTTAATTCTTTACTATAGTTTTTCCGTTTCAAAATATCCCCTTTCTGGACTGTTATATTTTATCTTAACACATTGTCCAGTTTTCGGGGTCCATATATGGATTCCAGGGTCTTATTCAATGAGCAGTTCAATCAGAGAGTGAAGCAAGGCTTTGCCGCGCTTCCTGGCATTATGAATAAATTCAAAAAAACCAAGATAATATAAAGGGAGTTTTTCCTGTGAGATACCCCGATGCGGTCGAAGCCAGCTTCGCAAAAGAGACCAGAAGCCTTCCATCGTGTTGACATGGACTTCATGGAATCCATCCCCATCGTCATCCCTTGCATACTCCCCTTTCCCATGGTTCACACTCTCGTGCTCGTATCCCCAATCATTCAGCCGATTATAGATTGCATATTCATCGGTATAAACTAAAGTCCCCGACAATACAGTAGCTTTTATCAGAGGCTCAATGGTTTTCTGACGGACATCGGCAAGCATTTGGATTACCACATCTCTACATCGTTGAATCATCCCGAAAACCGGTGGCTTCTCTTTTTCCTGTGTGCCCCGGCCAGGTGCTCCCTTCAACCTGTTTCTTCGGCCCTTTCTACCTTTCCGGGCTACGGCTTCAGGATTGCCTTTATGTCCTGCCACAATATAGACTTCATCAAACTCAACCTCATCATAGAGGATTATTTTTGGTTTTTTTTGACAACCCCGTCACGAAGCTGGCTGGTCATTTGATGGGCGTCGCTGCGGTTAAGCCCCAATTCTTTTGCAATTTGGTCATTGGACAGGTTCAATCCCATGAAGTAGAGGCACAAAATCCAGACTTTAAGGGGTTGATGATGCCCGGAAAAGATCGTGCCGGTAAGGTCGTCAAAGCGTTTTCCGCATTTTTTACACTCATAGCGCTGCCTGGCAGACTCTTTTTCATCGAAACCTCTTCTGATAACTCGCCGGGATTCACAAAACGGACACGCTCTTCCTTCTGGCCAGCGCAACTCTCTTACAGTGTCATAACATTGTGTGTCATCAATCAAATTCTTTATGTTTACCTGCATTTGGTGGGCTCCTTTCATGGATTGGAAAATGTAAAATCTTCCTTCACCACATCAAGACCCCGGAATCCAACATGAGCCTTTTTTTAAATCAACATAATATACTCAATTCCAATAATAATCTCGTGAGCCACAATTTCTTTGATTAAATCCTGCCTTCCCGGATTATTGTAACGATGAAAAGGTATAGCAGCTTGAAAATTAATCCAAATTTCCCTATCATTTTACTCATTATGTTAAGCACAATCATAATGAGTAATTATACGGTCTCTCATTAATAACAATTGTGGCAATTTACAAAAAACTTTATTATATCATAGATATACAAAAGCTTTTCGGCCGCCTCATTCCTCAAGGATTCAAAATAGTCTGGTGTATTTACCAGACTCTGATGTTTTTCCGCAAGGCTTTTTCAAGACGTTCAACTATGATGAGTGGTGTTACTTCTTTTTGCCGATTTTGGTGTCTTGATACAGCCGGTTACAACGCGTTTCTTCATTTTTTCCGGGCATCTGTATGGTCACTGGCTGGACAGGATTGTAGAAATTTGGACTACATTTGTTCTTTTCCAGAATGAAACTGTGATGCTTTATGGACGCGCAGTTGTATTCCCAAGGATGGGCACCAAATGCTTTGTGTGAGCACTTTACGTCAGCATTTTGAAACATAAAGCAAGCCTTCGTATTTCTGCGGTCATTTCAGGGGTGCCATCGGAATAGGGAAGTACGCAGATCTTTTTTAAAATCTTTAGCGTGCATTTCCGTACGAATCTGGGCAAGTACCCTTTCTTTCATAGTTCCTTTTGCAGATGAGGACATGGTCGTGGAAAACTTTTGAAAAAAATGGTTCCTGGCATCTGCTGTTTTGATATGGAGTCTGGTAATGACCTGTTTCTGTTTTTTCCAGAGGCCTTGGGTCTCCTTAGAAATCGGATTCGTCTCGGAACTATATATTTACATGAAAGAAGCGAACAACACGATCATAAAATTATTTATATCCCTATAAATTTAGATGCTTTGACCTTTATCCACATAAAAGATTATGAATAACATTAATAAAAACCATATATCAGAAAGGATGAGTCATGCTAAAAACAAACAATAATCAAAGTAAAGATCTGCGTGGAGCACTTGAATGGTTGAAATCCGAAGGGCTTTTGTTGGAAACTGATGTAGAAGTGAACCCGGATTTAGAAATTACCGCTCTGGAAAAGCATCTCGACGGAAGTCTGCCAATGCTTTTCAATAATGTTAAGAATTATCCCCATCTTAGAGCGGTTACAAATCTTTTCGGAAATACATCCGTTATGAATAAAATGTTTGGGTGGGAGAACGATACTGAGAGGACAAAAGATATTTCATATGCTCTTACCCATCCATTGCCTCCAATCGAAATCGATCAGGATGAGGCACCGGTACAAGAATTCGTCATAACAGATGATTTGGATGTTAACAAATGGTTGTTAGCGATAAAGCATACCCCTTTGGAAGATGAGTTTACTATTGGCAGCGGACAAAGCGTGGTCGTTGGGAAATATTTTAAGGAAGGATCCCATGTGGGGTATAATCGAATGAGTTTTCGATGGGGAAATGTGGGGACTTTTCAGGCAGCTCCAGGCTCTCATATGTGGCAATTGCAGGTTGAACACTATAATAAACCGGAAGGGATACCTATTACCATGTGCTTTGGAATCCCACCGGCAGCCAATTTAATGGCAGGCTCAGGGTTTGATTATGTCATTCTCCCAAAAGGATGTGACGAATTGGGGATTGCAGGTGCACTTCAAGGAGAACCACTTAGAATCGTCAAATGTCGTACTGTTGATGCCTATGCGCTTGCAGATGCCGAAGTGGTCCTTGAAGGTTATTTAAAACCAAAAGACCGGCGTTGGGAAACAACCGAGGCAGAGAAACAGGGCCTTCAAGGAAAGGCATGGTTTCACCCAGAGTGGGCAGGATACCAAGGGAAGGCTTACAAAACATCAACGTTTCATGTCACGGCAATAACTATGCGAAAACCAGAATCGAAACCAATCATATTCCCCCTTGGTGTTCATACTATGGATGACAGCAATATTGATACGACGGTCAGAGAGGCTGCAATCTATGAACTTTGTGAACGGCTTCAACCTGGTATAGTTCAGGATGTTAGCATACCTTATTGTTTTACCGACTGGGGAGGATGCGTCATTCAAGTTAAGAAACGAAGTATTATAGAAGAAGGCTGGCAGAGAAATTTTCTTACTGCCATTATGAGTTGCAATCAAGGAATGCGAATAGCCATTGCCATTGATACGGACGTGGATATTAATAGCATGGAGGATATTATGTGGGCAGTCACAACTAGAGTAAATCCGAAGACTGATATTATTAGTCCTGTACCCGGTGGTATTGGCCAAACCTTTATGCCTGCTGAACGAATGACTGCCGGGGAAAAAGACTGGACAGCATCCAACACTCGTTTTGAGGGTGGAATGGCTATTGATGCGACGATTCCATTCGGATATGAAGAGGATTTCCATCGTCCGACTTATGCAGTAGATAAAGTTTTAATAAAAAATTTCTTTAGTGATGAACAAATCAAAAAAGGTGAATCCTTTATGAGCGGATGGGTAAAAATTCTTTCTAAAACAGGACAATAGGGACAATATCGCTATCCGGTTCAGCAGGAGTCTTTCTGCTGCCGGGTAGCCTTTACCAGCAGATTGTGTATTCTTATGAGTGAGGAGATTCCTAAAAAAATGAAATTAAACGAGCCTGAGCCTAAATATGAAAGCTGGCACAGTATAATTGAAAATAACGCCAAGAATTTAGGTCACAAAATTTTTATCGAAAGTTTAGATCAAAATAAGAAAATAAGCTTTCATAAAATGAATGAATATTGCAACAAAGTAGCCAATTTTTTAAAAAGCCAAAAATTGTTGAAAAGCGATAAAGTCGCGTTGATCGGTAAAAACTCGATAGAAAATATGATTATCTATTTTGGCGTATTAAAATATGGAGCTATCCTCCTTCCCATTTTTTCAGAAGAGAGCCAAGATAATCTCCACCGAATTTTACGCCTCGCACAGATAAAGCTCGTTCTTTACGATAGTGACTTGAATCTTGATAAGAAAAACGGCCCCCCCGTACAATGGATTTCTTTTTCTGAATTTTTCGAAAATGATTCTGCAGAATGCGAGTTTTCTGAGCATTTAAAAGACCAATCCGTTACATTTAACGATCATCTCGGAGATAGAAATGATATTGCTGAGATTGTATACACTTCAGGCACCACAGAACTGCCTAAAGGCATTTTTATTTCTCGGGATGTATTGTTTTACATGGTGGAAGAAATATCGAAAAGAACAGGAATTACTGAAAAAGATTGTGTTTTAGAATACAGGGCATACAATTGGCTTTCTTCACAGCTCCTGACCATTCTTACAAGTATGATGAAGGGCAATTCCCTATTTTTCGGGAAGAAATTCTCACTGAGCAATTTTCCGAATTGGCTGAAAGAAAACAACATCACCGTTTCATCGGGCGTGCCAGCAGTTTTGAGTATGATGGTAAACAAGCCAGTGTCTTTGTGCAAGGAGGATGTGCCTAATTTGCGATTCATCACATCCAGTTCTGCCCCGCTGCCTATGGAAACGCAGCTCAAGTTTGAAGAAATGTACGGGATCCCCATAGTGCAGGGAATGGGCATGAGTGAAGCAGGATGGATGCTTTTTAATCCTCCAGAGAGAAAGAAAAGAGGCTCCGTCGGTTTGCCTCTCAAATACAAAGAAGTCTTCTTTGTAAAGAACAATGGCCTCAGGTGCGAACCAGGTGAAATTGGTGAAATGAGGATAAAAGGAAAGACGATGGGCTTAAGCTATCTTAATGGAGATGGCAGCATTGAAGAATTTTCTAAAGAAGGTTTTGCTACTGGAGATCTTGGTTTCATGGATGAGGAAGGTTATATTTATATCAAGGGACGAAAAAAAGAACTGATTATACGAGGTGGTATAAATATATCTCCTTTGGAAATCACTGCCTGCCTACTGACTCATCCGGAAATAAGTGAAGCAGCAACCATCGGAATCCCGGATAAAATCTATGGTGAAGAGGTTTTTTCCTTTGTGGTTCTCAAAAACGGTTCAAAGGCAGACGAAGCTGATATTATCGCTTACTGTAAAACAACATTACCCGACTTTAAAATTCCGAAAAACATACTATTTATCCCTGAAATTCCAAAAACGCAAAGAGGAAAAATAGCAAAAAAGGATCTTCTGAAATTATTTGAGGAATATATGAATTGAATTGAATTCAATGATATATTTGAAAGTTCTGTAACATAAATTTATTCAATAAAAAGGAGAAAAATATGAAAGTCAATCTTTTGAAACATTTTTTTAAATCATCGAGTTTCCTTTTATTTATGTTTTTCATGACATGTTGTGTTACAATTCAATCTACTTATGTTTTCGCAAATGAAAATCCAATAAAATTATCCATCAGTGGGGGAACTGCTGGAGGAGCATGGTCAGCTGTAACAGAAGGTATTGCGGAAGTTCTAAGAAAAAAATTGCCGGCGGGCTCTACAGTTTCTACAACGACCGGTACGGATGCAACAAATCCCTTACGAATAAATAAAGGGGTTTCTGATTTTGCCATCGGAGTATCATCCACTGTCCTGAGTGCTTCTAAAGGTGAAAAGCCTTTTAAAAAAATATGCCCCAACATTAGAGCAATCACCAGCCTCTTCGATGAGCCCTTTCAATTTGTTATTCTTAAAAAAACAGGGATAACAAGCTTTGAAGATATCAAGGTAAAACATTTTCCTCTTAAACATTCTCCAAATAAAAATGGGTCGTTTATGGAAATTTT
The DNA here is from genome assembly GCF_000307105.1 of Desulfobacula toluolica Tol2. NCBI lineage: Bacteria > Pseudomonadati > Thermodesulfobacteriota > Desulfobacteria > Desulfobacterales > Desulfobacteraceae > Desulfobacula > Desulfobacula toluolica. The sequence goes on along the minus strand of NC_018645.1, from coordinate 3,204,720 downwards.
ATGCGAGGCTATGTTCAAACTTTACGGTTATGATTATCAAGAAATCAGGAAGTGGAAAGGCAATATTTATTATAACAGCTACAGTCAATCAATAAATTTGTTAAGAGGAGGCACACTATACTCTTTAAGTGGTTGCAGTCCTGTTCCTACCACAAAATTTATGGAACTATCTAGTACTCATGACATAACCATACTTCCTCTGAGTGACGAGATAATTAATTCATTAAACAACAAATATCGCACTACAAAAACAATTATTCCATCGAGCGCCTATAAATTTCTTGATACGGATATAAAGACGGTTGCTTCAAGAAATATTTTCATGTGCAGAGCCGATCTCGATGAATCAGTTGTCTACAATATTGTTAAGGCGATCCATGAAAATATTAATTATTTGGAAACTGTTCATATCGCAATGAAGGATTTAAATCCGAAATTTATGTCAGATACAGGAGGCGTTCAACTACACCCTGGTGCAAAAAAATATTACAGGGAAATAGGAGCGATAGATTAATGCCGTCCAATGAGAGGGGTGTCCCCATTTGGTTTAATTTATTTTGTTTTGGTTTATTGGGTAGTGGGCTCACACTATTCCGACATACGACATGTTGTGTTTTTGCTGTCTAAAAACACACAATACCTTGTTGTTTTTGTGCGGTTAAGAATGATATGAGCCCAGTGCCGTTTATTGCAGTTTAATGTTGAGATCTTTAACTGTGATAGACTTAATGAAACGGTGTAAACTTTTTTAAAATCTGGAGATAATCATGAACAATGGAATAAAGAAATTTGCAAATATTATCGCAATATTCACCGCAATATATCACATATATATTGGATTTTTCGGGATAGAAAAGCCTTTGGCTTATTATTCAGTAACAGTTTCTTTATTCCTCTGCCTCACGTTTTTGTATTTTCCATTAAATAGCAAGGAAAAATATATTGGAATCTTCGATATAATTCCATCGGTTCTATCCTTATTGATTGGAGTTTATCTTTGCATTAACTATGATGAAATATCGATTCGTCCTACAATGATAGGAGAAGTTTCAACGATTGAATTTATTCTAGGAATTTTTGCAATTCTACTGGTGCTTGAAGCAACAAGAAGAACCATAGGAATGTCACTCGTATGGATTGCAGTAATTTCTCTTATCTACTGTTATGTAGGGAAATATATCCCGGGCATGTTCGGCCATAGCGGATTCACGATCAAAGATATTGTTGAATCAATGTATCTCACCCTTGATGGAATTTATGGTAAGCCAATAGCCGTAGTGGCAACCCTAGTGATTCAATTTATACTTTTTGGAGCCTTTCTTGAGAGTTCGGGAGCAGCAACTTTTTTCGTAGACATTTCAATGTCTTTAGTTGGACGAATGAAAGGAGCCGCAGGCCATATAGGTACCGTTGCTGCGGCGTTGTTTGGAATGATGATTGGCAGCCCCACAGCAACTACGGTTGCTGTGGGTTCCTTTAGTATTCCCATGATGAAAAAGACAGGTTTCAGTTCAACTTTTTCAGGAGCGATTACTGCCGTTTCCAGTACAGGATCTGCGCTAGTGCCACCTGTTATGGGTACAGCCGTGTTTCTTATGGCAGAAATAACAGGGATTCCATATGCAGATATTTGTGTCGCGGCCATTTTCCCAGCAGTCCTATACTTCTTGTCCTGTACTTTGATGATTTATTTTGAAGCAAGCAAAAAAGGCATTGAAGGGTATAAAAAGGAAAATCTGCCAAGCTTCTTTAAAACGCTTCCTATCAGTACACAATATATAATACCCATTGCTTTGTTGATCATTTTATTAATGCGAGGCTTTCCACCTGCATATGCGGCAATCGTGGCATCTTTTTTTATATATCTGGCAAGTTTCTTACGAAAGAAAACACGAATAACTTTTTCCAAACTTTGTGACACAATGGTCGCAACTTCAAAAACTTCGATTGCTGTTATGACATCTTGTGCATCTGCTGGCATCGTCGTCGGCGCAATAATGTTAACAGGGTTGGGTGGCAAATTTGCCAGTATCGTTATTGCATTATCTCAGCAGAATTTAATATTAGCTCTCATTTTGACAATGACGGCCGCTCTAATTCTTGGTATGGGTATGCCCTTGCCAGTGGTTTATATTCTAGTTGCTGTTTTGTGCGGTCCAGCAATAGTCTCTCTTGGTATTCCTATTATTGCAGCACATCTGTTTCTCGTGTATTTCGCATGCATCTCTGCACTCACACCACCAGTAGCTGTCGCGTCCTATGCAGCATCTGCAATATCAGGAGGCAATCCTCTGAAAACTGGATTTGCGGGATTTAAATATGCTATCGCAGGATTTATCATACCGTATGTAATGGTTTATAATCAGTCCATACTTTTGATAGGGAGTTTTAAAGCCGTATTATTTGCAGTAATTTCTGCTACCATAGGTATTTTTGCGCTTTCTGCAGCAATATCAAAGTGGGTATTTACAAGATTGACGCTCGTAGAGCAGCTATTTCTTTTTTTAACTGGGATTTTGCTTATTTTTCCGGGTTGGTTAACGGATACTATAGGAATTGGCATATTGATTCCGATATTATTTATTAATTATTATAAAAATAAAACAAAATCTATATCCAAACATATTCCTGAAAATGTCTAATGAAAAGGAGATAAAACTATGTTTACATTAAAATCTAAAGTATTTAGGGACAGTGGTAAAATTCCAGAAAAATATGCTGAAAAGAACAGTATTTCCCCGCCAGTATATTGGGAAAACATCCCACAGGGAACTAAAAGTTTTGCTTTGGCGGTCACTGATCCTGATCTACCACAAGAGATTGGATTTCCAAGAGTTTTTGCCCATTGGCTTATTTATAATATTCCTTCTTCCATTAGCGGATTGCTTGAAGGTACTAGTCCAGATGGAGAATTGCCTGACGGGTCAAAAGAATTGAATAGCGATTTTTTTACCTTTAATATACCAGGATATAATAAGGGATACGGCGGGCCATGGCCACCGGATTCCGCTCATAGATATGTGTTTACGCTTTATGCGCTAAAAGAGGAAAAGATCGATATACCAGAATCGGGAGATTATTTTGATTTTGTAAATGCTGTCCTGCCAAATACAATAACAACTGCCGTTTTGATAGGATACTATGGACCTGCAGTGAATCCGCTGCCAAAAGAATAATAGCTGAAACCAAACATTTTGTTTATCAAATTATTTAAGCTGAGGATATGACTATGGCTTCAAAAGTTAAAAAAATGATTTTTGCAACGGATCTATCGATGGGAGCACGTTACGCTTTCAAACATGCAGTGGACATTGCCGTTCATCTGAATGCCGTAATCACCGTTCTGCATGTTATTGAGAATATTCCGAACGAATTAGAATTTGTAGATCTTATTGGTGAAAAAAAATGGAAAGAATTAAGGAAAAAGCGCTACCAGGATGCTAGAGATGTTTTAATTGACAAAAAAACAGAAAGAAGATTAATTGAAAAAACCTTAAAACAATTGTGTACCAACATGCAGAACGAATCCGCTATGCCCTCGGAACTAGTTGAAATTGAAGTGAAGTATGGCGATACAGCGAAGCTAATTATCGATCAAGTGGAAAATGGTAATTGTGATATGATAGTTCTGGCTTATCATTATCGAAATTTAATCAAAGAAGTTTTACCTGGTCAAGTTACAAGGAAAGTGTTGAAACATGCTAAAATACCAATTTTACTAATACCTATTTCTCATGCTGGATAAATTTGGGAAAGCTTTTGAAAAAATTTAGATTTACACCTCAGAAACTGCTTTATAAGGAAAACGTATTCAGGCTATGCACTATCATATTACCCGAAATGCCTAACAGGCAGTACCAATATTTTTAACATATTAATTTTATAATAAAATGGAGATAACACTATGAAAAAAAGAATTGTTATAGGTCTTGCAGGGGCAAGTGGTATTATTTATGGTGTAAAAATGCTTGAATATCTGAGAGAAATGGATTACGAAACTCATCTGATCATTTCTGAAGCTGGAAAACTCAATATCCGGATTGAAACAGATTACAAACCCGAAGATGTAGCAGCCATGGCAGATTTTACATATGACCACAAGAATGTAGCTGCTGCACCAGCGAGCGGTTCTTTTTTGACCGAAGGCATGGTGGTGGTGCCTTGCACGGTAAAAACGCTCTCCGGAATTGCCAATTCCTATACTGAAAATCTTCTGGTTAGAGCAGCGGATGTTTCTCTTAAAGAAAAGCGGAAACTTGTTTTGGTGGTTCGAGAAACTCCACTACATAAGGGGCATTTGAGATTGATGAGCCAAGCGGCTGATGTAGGTGCCCACATTCTTCCCCCTGTCCCATCATTTTATCACATGCCCAAAACTATTGATGATATCATTGATCAAACCATTGGAAAGGTTTTTGATTACATGGGCATCCAACATAATCTTTTCAAACGCTGGGGAGAAAACAGCAGCCGGGGTAAAATTCCCAGTCGCCATCCTCAAAAACCGGTTGTTATAGGAGTCTGAAAGGGTGTTTATGAAGAATATGTTATACTTGTGGATGAAGGAAATCTTATATGGCCCAACTCCTGCTGCGAACATACCGAACCGGGAGAGTCTTATGAGCATGCAGTAATCAGAAGGGATAATGAAATTTGTCGTATTTTTTTCAGGCGATGTCATACCGAATCGGCAAGAGGTTAAGAATATAAGATGGATACAATGGAAAGATTGGTTGAAGGAAACAAGTAACTATCCTTTTAAATACATTCCTTTTTAATTATACTTTTTTTTGTAAGCTTGGGGGGAACCTGTTTACGGCTTAAACTGCAACCCAGAGTTGAAGGGATGGTGGAACGACTATGGTATGGTTGTTGGGGTGATAAAACATATTCATCACCCCAGCACTTTGCCTCTTGTGTCTTTTTTTTCAATTATCTCTGCTACCTTCAAAAAATCTAATTAACTTCTATTTTGGACTTTTGTACTGTTTTCTTATTCGTTAATCGATGCTCATTTTTTTGATCTTTATGTAATACTTATTATCTTAACAGTTTACATGAAAATATAATCATCTAAAATCATAACAAAGCTGGAAAGCCCGTTATTTCAATAAACACCTGAATAAAAAGGGGGTCAATTATGTTTAAAAATATAACAGTAGGAAAAAAAATTACAGCTGAATTTGGCCTTATCTTTTTTCTGCTTTTGATTGTAGGTTTTGAAGGCTATTGGGGGCTTAAGAACTCTTCAGACGGCTTTATGGGATATAGGGAGATGGCAAGACATACCAATCTTGCCGGACGCCTGCAGACAAATATGCTGATATCCCGTATGAATGTTAAAAATTATTTGACTTCAGGCAGCGATGAAGCACTTAAGGCATTTAATGAACGTTGGGAAAAATTGATAGGATTCCAGGCCGAGGTTCAAAAGGAAATTCAGGATCCCAAACGAGCCGCGTTGATTAATGAGATTGAAAGCGTTCTGGTTGACTATCGTAAAGGATTTGATCAAGTTATTAAATATAAAGAACAACGCAATCAACTGGTCAATGATGTTTTGAATGTAAAAGGGCCTTTGATGGAAAAATCTTTGACAAAAATCATGATCTCAGCCAGGGATGATGGTCATATAATTGCAGCTTTCTATGCAGGCATGACCATGAAAAGTCTGCTGTTGGCAAGGCTTTACATGGCAAAATTTTTGGACACTAATGATCATGGTTCTGTCGACAGGGTCCATAAAAAATTTCAGGATATGGATAAAAACATAAAGGTTCTGGATAATGAAATTGATGATCCCAAGCGAAGGGAGCTTTTGTCAGCTGTCAAAGAAATGAAAGGAATATATTTGACAGCATTCGACTCACTGGTCGATACGATTTTCAAAAGAAACGATATCATAGACAATACACTTGACCGAATTGGCCCAGAGGTTTCAAGTAATGCTGAAGAAGTAAAACTTGATATTAAAAAGACTCAGGACATATTAGGCTTTCAACTCATCAAATCAAATTCCAGATCCATAAAGGTGATCAGCATTGTAGCAGGTGCTGCGCTGCTTATTGGCTGCTTATTGGCTTTTTTCATAACACGTTCAGTGACGAAACCATTGAAATTTATAGTTGACGGACTTAATGAGGCAACACACCAGGTGGCATCTGCTGCAGGCCAGGTAGCTTCTTCCAGCCAATTCCTTGCTGAAGGCTCATCTCAACAAGCTACATCCATTGAAGAAACATCACCATTCATGGAAGAGATGGCCTCTATGACAACTAAAAATGCTAAAAATGCTGGTAAGGCAGATAATTTGATGCAAGATGCAAATCAGGTCGTGAAAACCGCCAATAAATCCATGGGAGAGCTTATTGTTTCAATGGATGAAATTTCTAAAGCCAGTGAGGAAACATCTAAAATTATAAAAAGAATTGATGAGATAGCATTTCAGACCAATCTTCTTGCATTGAATGCTGCTGTTGAAGCAGCACGTGCTGGAGAAGCTGGTGCTGGATTTGCTGTTGTAGCCGATGAAGTCAGGAAGCTTGCCATGAGAGCTGCAGACGCTGCAAAAGATACAGCTGAACTGATTGAAAGTACTGTGAAAAAAATTAATGATGGAACAGAAATCGTCTCAGCTACTCACGATGCATTTTTTAAAGTATCTGAAAGCAGTGACAAGGTCGGTGTCATGGTTTCTGAAATTTCAGAAGCTTCTAAAGAACAATCCAGTGGTATTGATCAGGTTAACACAGTTATTATTGAAATGGATAAAGTGGTGCAGCAGAATGCAGCTAATGCAGAAGAGTCAGCCTCTGCCTCAGAGGAAATGAATGCCCAGGCCGAGCAGCTCAAGGTTTATGTTGATGAACTGACCTCAATGGTGAATGGCAAAAATGACCAGCATAATAAATACCCAATAAAATTATCTATAAGTGGAGGAACTGCTGGGGGAGCATGGTCAGCTGTAACAGAAGATATTGCGGAAGTTGTAAGAAAAAAATTGCCGGCGGGCTCTACAGTTTCTACAATTACTGGTACTGATGCAACAAATCCCTTACGAATAAATAAGGGAATTTCTGATTTTGCCATCGGAGTAGCATCCACTGTCCTGAGTGCTTCTAAAGGTGAAAAGCCTTTTAAAGAAACATGCCCCAACATTAGAGCAATCACCAGCCTCTTCGATGAGCCCTTTCAATTTGTTATTCTTAAAAAAACAGGGATAACAAGCTTTGAAGATATCAAGGTAAAACATTTTCCTCTTAAACATTCTCCAAATAAAAATGGGTCGTTTATGGAAATTTTATGCGAGGCTATGTTCAAACTTTACGGTTATGATTATCAAGAAATCAGGAAGTGGAAAGGCAATATTTATTATAACAGCTACAGTCAATCAATAAATTTGTTAAGAGGAGGCACACTATACTCTTTAAGTGGTTGCAGTCCTGTTCCTACCACAAAATTTATGGAACTATCTAGTACTCATGACATAACCATACTTCCTCTGAGTGACGCGATAATTAATTCATTAAACAACAAATATCACACTACAAAAACAATTATTCCATCGAGTGCCTATAAATTTCTTGATACGGATATAAAGACGGTTGCTTCAAGAAATATTTTCATGTGCAGAGCCGATCTCGATGAATCAGTTGTCTACAATATTGTTAAGGCGATCCATGAAAATATTAATTATTTAAAAACTGTTCATGTCGCAATGAAGGATTTAAATCCGAAATTTATGTCAGATACAGGAGGCGTTCAACTACACCCTGGTGCAAAAAAATATTACAGGAAAATAGGAGCGATGGATTAATGCCGTCCAATGAGAGGGTTGTCAAATTTGGTTTTATTGCAGTTTTAAAATTTTATCATCACAGTTGAAAGGAGGTATTTTTATGGAAACCGTTCAGGAATTTGTCGTTCTGGTCGATGAACAGGACCGGCAGATCGGCATCCAGGCCAAACAGGATGTCCATTCCCACAACACCCCCCTGCACAGGGCATTTTCACTGTTTTTGTTCAATCCGGAGAATCGCCTTCTTTTACAACAGCGGGCCCGCATTAAAAAAACCTGGCCTCTGGTGTGGTCCAACTCCTGCTGCGGACATCCCGAACCTGGAGAGTCTTATGAGCATGCAGTAATCAGAAGGGCACGTTTTGAACTTGGGATAAATGTGCAAAAACTGCACAAAATCAGCGACTACCGATATTGTTTTTCAAAAAACGGCATTGTTGAAAATGAAATCTGCCCCATTTTCAGCGGATATTATGACGGCGACGTTCAGCCTAACCAGGAGGAAGTGGAATCCGTAAAATGGATCGACTGGGAAGCATGGGTTGATGAAACAAGGCGCTTTCCCCACCGGTATTCTCCCTGGTGTATTGAAGAAACCGGCATCATGGCTTCAATGGATTCTTTTTGGTCGTTGGGTAAAATTAAACAAATAGGGGAAAATCCCCATAGAAGTCGGCAATGTCAACGAATGTTGGGTGCATTTTACTTTCTTTAGCAGAGCTGCGACGGGACATTTCCAAATTCAGCCACCAATTTATCTGCCAACCTTCCCTGTCACAATAATTCAGGATTTCAAAATTTTGATTTCAGTAGTCTTGTTCGTCTGTAGAAACCCGAACATAGGTGATATGTTTTGCATTTTTTGAGTATATTCCCAGTAAAATTGTAACAAAATAGAGGGCTCATAAATGGCAACACATCTCAAAATTCTATCTCAATACGACATCAAGTCTTTCGAGTTACCACCGGAATTTAACGGAGATGAAAGAAAACGATTTTTTTATTTACCAAAGCCGAGGAGCAGACGATTGTGTTTGATGAAAAGGGCAAAATCAGAATATCCCTTTATAAGGTTTTGCTATTCAAAACAATGGCCTCCGCTATCAAATCAGGTGCTCTAAATTTGCACCATTCCTATAAATATAGGTCATTTTATAGTGGACCCCGAAAACTGGACAATGTGTTAAGATAAAATATAACAGTCCAGAAAGGGGATATTTTGAAACGAAAAAACTACAGTAAAGAATTAAAAAGCAAGGTCGCATTGGCAGCCATAAAAGGAAATCAAACTGTCAATGAGATAGCCTCTGAGTTCGGCATTCATGCTAGTCTTGTAAATCGGTGGAAAAAGGAAGCCATAGAAGCCCTGCCATTGGTTTTTGGCAATAGCAAGGCAAAACAAACCAAAGAAGCCGAAATTGAGCGAGACCGTCTTTATCAAAAGGTTGGTAAACTCCAGGTTGAACTGGATTGGTTAAAAAAAAACACCGGACACCTTTAATGAGTATTGAAGAAAAAAAACAGCGAATTCAATCCAAGCACTCTAAAATCAGTATTCAAAGGCAATGTGAGTTGATAGGACTGCCTCGTTCCAGCTATTACCGTGAAAGCCGGGGGGAACAGGAAACGCCTGAAAATCTTGAGCTAATGAAACTCATTGACATTGAATATACTGATCATCCGTTCTATGGTACCCGCCAAATGCGCAATATTATGAGACGCAAAGGATATAAGATTAACCGAAAACGGGTTCAGCGATTGATGCGGAAAATGGGAATTCAATCCATTGCACCGAAGCCGAATACCAGTAAGGCTCATCCCCAAAATAAAGTGTATCCATATCTTTTGAGAACTTTTGATGTAACCAGATCAAATCAGGTGTGGTCTACGGATATAACCTATATCCCACTTTCTGGTGGTTTCGTTTATTTGACGGCGGTCATGGACTGGCATAGTCGTTATGTCCTCTCTTGGGAACTTTCTATAACCATGGACAAGGAATTTTGTATATCCTCTCTGGAAAGGGCACTGCGATGTCATGGAACCCCCTATATATTCAACACGGATCAAGGATCTCAATACACAAGTCACGAGTTTACAAAAGTATTGAAAGATAAGGACATTAAAATCAGTATGGATGGGAAAGGCCGGTGTATGGACAATATTTTCATAGAACGGCTATGGCGCAGCGTGAAATATGAAGAAATTTATGTAAACGAATTTCAATCCGTTGAGCAGCTGCGCAAGTCCTTGAAAAAATATTTCAATTTTTACAACCATGAACGACCTCACCAGAGTTTTAACGGGCAAACGCCAGCCGAAATATATTATGGTAAAAATCAGTTGAGGTTGGTGGGATGATGAAAACGATGTACCGAAAAACCCGCTCCAGCGGAAACCAACCCCTTCCGACGGGCAGATTTTGGGGTGCCCATTCTCAGGGCCTGGTTTCCACTTCCGCTAGTCGCCGAAGCAAATCTGAACGCCGAACCGTGACACAGAATTACGAACATTTTCAAAATGGAAAATGACGCTTAAATTGAATGAAAAACTGTCTTGACATTGGGGTCCACTATACAGCAATATCTCAATAATTGTGTTGAGATTAATTATTTTTCACCAAATCAGCCAGGAGGAATTTACAAAATGCTTAACTTACATCAACTAAGATGCTTTTATGAAGTTGCTAAAAATCTTAATTTTTCTCGTGCAGCAGATAATTTGTTTATAAGCCAGCCAGCTGTTTCAGCGCAAATAAAACTTTTTGAGGAATCTTTTAATCTAAAGGTTTTCAGCAGAGTCAAAGGAGAGATCCACCTTACTGAAGAGGGAGAAAAAATATTCACATATGCTTCAAGAATATTTGAACTGGAGCGACAATTAGAAAATAAAATTAACGGGATCCATAAATTTAAGAAGATTTCCCTTCGCATAGGCACTACAAAAACATATGCACGATTTCTGATGCCCATTATATTAAAACCATTTTTAGACGCCTTTCCTGAAGTAACAATAGATTTAGATGAAGGAAGTTCATTAAATATAAGCAACAGCTTGATAAATTTTAGAAATTCACTGACCATTATAAGCAAAGTTGAGGAAAATTCCGATCTGATCTTCAGACCACTTATGTTTGAAAAGGTTGTTTTAATAGCATCTCCTACCCATCCTTTATCCAAAAAAACAGGAATTCTTTTAAAAGAAATTGAAAATTGGCCAATCATAATGAAAGAATCCGGTTCGGGTACATATAAAATTGTAATGAAGAGTATTTCCAAAAATGGTTTAAACTTAAATATCTTTGCTAAAACAAGTAACATGGACTTTATAAAGGAACATGTAAAAAATGGACAAATAATCTCATTTGTTGTAAAAGCCTCAGTTAAAAAGGAAATTGACGAGGGTTCATTAATAGTTATTCCCATTAAAAATCACAAATTTTTGTTAGATATTTATATCGTTTACCTGCGAAATTACGAACTTCCACAGGCTTCAAAAATATTTTTAGAGCACATTGATGAATACATTCAGCCATGGCTTGAGGACAATAGTATAGTGGACCCCAATGTCAAGACAGTTTTTCATTCAATTTAAGCGTCATTTTCCATTTTTGGGAGTGTTCATAATTCTGTGTCATGGCTCAGCTCTCCGATTTGCTTCGGTGACTAGCGGAAGTGGAAGCCAGGCCCTGAGAATGGGCACCCCAAAATCTGCCCGTCGGAGTGTGACCGGCATGGTCATAAACTTGTTGGTGAAAGTCCAGCTACAGCCCTGAAAGGAGGGAATGTATAGACAACGGCAAGGGTGCCCGAAGAAACTTTCCGGATCTGCCCGAAGAGGGAACAACCGGTGATGGAAAGCCAATGAGGGATCTGAAGGAAGCCTGCGTCAAATTTGTCACCCAAACTTGGTGTGAACCTCCGGTAGGCCAGGCGGAATGGGCGAGATACCTCCGATTATCGAAGCCCGAAATCCTTTCCGTAATTCCGCAGGGTATGAGAGGTGGGTGGGCAATGAAAGTGTATGACCTTACCCGGTGAAGAGCCGTCTGTACCGAGCCGCTGTAACTACGACAGCCAAGCCCTAAGCGGAACAGAAATGTAGCCGTTATGGACAGAGGGTTTTCAGATGAAGCCATAGTAGGCGTAAAACCGGTAGCCGATGAAGATGCGGTGACGTATCAGAGGGTAAAACTGCTGGAAAGTGACAGAAATGTTGGAGCCGAAGGGCGGAACATGGAACTGGTATAAGGAATCTCAGAATAGCGGTTGAAGGAGTTCAGCCATAGGAGTTTCCTTTGAAGGGGAGACGTATATATCCTGTGATAACAAAGGAAACGCGGAACGATGACAAAGCAACCCACAATGAAAAGCAAAATGAGACAACTTAGCCTGTTCGCCGATGAAAGAAGTCTCTTCGAGAAATTGTGTGATCAGGGAGACCTGTTGACCGGTTTCGAGGCAGTGAAAAGGAACGGCGGGGCACCAGGTGTTGATGGTGTAACCGTTGCAGAATTTGAAAGCCGAATAGATGAAGAGCTGACCCAGCTGAGTAAGGACCTTAAAAGCTGGTGTTATAAACCAAGCCCGGTGAAACGGGTGGAAATACCAAAACCAGGTAATACCGGTGTTCGCTTGCTGGGGATTCCCTGTATTCGGGACAGGGTTGTGCATGCCACGATGAAGCACCTTCTGGAACCGATAATTGATCCCACATTTTCTGATAACAGCTATGGTTTTCGTCCCGGCTACAGTCCGCAAAAGGCGGTTGAAGCGGCACAAAAGATAGTTAAAAGTGGAAAAGAATATGTGGTGGATATTGACCTGTCTAAATTTTTTGATCGAGTTAATCATGACCGACTCATTTGTCTGCTTTCGGGCCACGTGTCAGATAAGCGCATTCTGCGCATAATCGGCATCATCTTGAGAAGCGGTGTGATGATAAATGGAACCACCAGAAAGTGGGATATAGGTTATATTCGTAGACCACACCTGATTTGATCTGGTTACATCAAAATTTCTCAAAAGATATGGATACACTTTATTTTGGGGATGAGCCTTACTGGTATTCGGCTTCGGTGCAATGGATTGAATTCCCATTTTCCGCATCAATCGCTGAACCCGTTTTCGGTTAATCTTATATCCTTTGCGTCTCAGAACATTGCGCATTTGGCGGGTACCATAGAACGGATGTTCAGTATATTCAATGTCAATGAGTTTCATTAGCTCAATATTTTCAGGCGTTTCCTGTTCCCCCAGGCTTTCACGGTAATAACTGGAACGAGGCAGTCCTATCACAACTCACATTGCCTTTGAATACTGATTTTAGAGTGCTTGGGTTGAATTCGCTGTTTTTTCTCTTCAATACTCATTAAAGGTGTCCGGTGTTTTTTTTTAACCAATCCAGTTCAACCTGGAGTTTACCAACCTTTTGATAAAGACGGTCTCGCTCAATTTCGGCTTCTTTGGTTTGTTTTGCCTTGCTATTGCCAAAAACCAATGGCAGGGCTTCTATGGCTTCCTTTTTCCACCGATTTACAAGACTGGCATGAATGCCGAACTCAGAGGCTATCTCATTGACAGTTTGATTTCCTTTTATGGCTGCCAATGCGACCTTGCTTTTTAATTCTTTACTATAGTTTTTCCGTTTCAAAATATCCCCTTTCTGGACTGTTATATTTTATCTTAACACATTGTCCAGTTTTCGGGGTCCATATATGGATTCCAGGGTCTTATTCAATGAGCAGTTCAATCAGAGAGTGAAGCAAGGCTTTGCCGCGCTTCCTGGCATTATGAATAAATTCAAAAAAACCAAGATAATATAAAGGGAGTTTTTCCTGTGAGATACCCCGATGCGGTCGAAGCCAGCTTCGCAAAAGAGACCAGAAGCCTTCCATCGTGTTGACATGGACTTCATGGAATCCATCCCCATCGTCATCCCTTGCATACTCCCCTTTCCCATGGTTCACACTCTCGTGCTCGTATCCCCAATCATTCAGCCGATTATAGATTGCATATTCATCGGTATAAACTAAAGTCCCCGACAATACAGTAGCTTTTATCAGAGGCTCAATGGTTTTCTGACGGACATCGGCAAGCATTTGGATTACCACATCTCTACATCGTTGAATCATCCCGAAAACCGGTGGCTTCTCTTTTTCCTGTGTGCCCCGGCCAGGTGCTCCCTTCAACCTGTTTCTTCGGCCCTTTCTACCTTTCCGGGCTACGGCTTCAGGATTGCCTTTATGTCCTGCCACAATATAGACTTCATCAAACTCAACCTCATCATAGAGGATTATTTTTGGTTTTTTTTGACAACCCCGTCACGAAGCTGGCTGGTCATTTGATGGGCGTCGCTGCGGTTAAGCCCCAATTCTTTTGCAATTTGGTCATTGGACAGGTTCAATCCCATGAAGTAGAGGCACAAAATCCAGACTTTAAGGGGTTGATGATGCCCGGAAAAGATCGTGCCGGTAAGGTCGTCAAAGCGTTTTCCGCATTTTTTACACTCATAGCGCTGCCTGGCAGACTCTTTTTCATCGAAACCTCTTCTGATAACTCGCCGGGATTCACAAAACGGACACGCTCTTCCTTCTGGCCAGCGCAACTCTCTTACAGTGTCATAACATTGTGTGTCATCAATCAAATTCTTTATGTTTACCTGCATTTGGTGGGCTCCTTTCATGGATTGGAAAATGTAAAATCTTCCTTCACCACATCAAGACCCCGGAATCCAACATGAGCCTTTTTTTAAATCAACATAATATACTCAATTCCAATAATAATCTCGTGAGCCACAATTTCTTTGATTAAATCCTGCCTTCCCGGATTATTGTAACGATGAAAAGGTATAGCAGCTTGAAAATTAATCCAAATTTCCCTATCATTTTACTCATTATGTTAAGCACAATCATAATGAGTAATTATACGGTCTCTCATTAATAACAATTGTGGCAATTTACAAAAAACTTTATTATATCATAGATATACAAAAGCTTTTCGGCCGCCTCATTCCTCAAGGATTCAAAATAGTCTGGTGTATTTACCAGACTCTGATGTTTTTCCGCAAGGCTTTTTCAAGACGTTCAACTATGATGAGTGGTGTTACTTCTTTTTGCCGATTTTGGTGTCTTGATACAGCCGGTTACAACGCGTTTCTTCATTTTTTCCGGGCATCTGTATGGTCACTGGCTGGACAGGATTGTAGAAATTTGGACTACATTTGTTCTTTTCCAGAATGAAACTGTGATGCTTTATGGACGCGCAGTTGTATTCCCAAGGATGGGCACCAAATGCTTTGTGTGAGCACTTTACGTCAGCATTTTGAAACATAAAGCAAGCCTTCGTATTTCTGCGGTCATTTCAGGGGTGCCATCGGAATAGGGAAGTACGCAGATCTTTTTTAAAATCTTTAGCGTGCATTTCCGTACGAATCTGGGCAAGTACCCTTTCTTTCATAGTTCCTTTTGCAGATGAGGACATGGTCGTGGAAAACTTTTGAAAAAAATGGTTCCTGGCATCTGCTGTTTTGATATGGAGTCTGGTAATGACCTGTTTCTGTTTTTTCCAGAGGCCTTGGGTCTCCTTAGAAATCGGATTCGTCTCGGAACTATATATTTACATGAAAGAAGCGAACAACACGATCATAAAATTATTTATATCCCTATAAATTTAGATGCTTTGACCTTTATCCACATAAAAGATTATGAATAACATTAATAAAAACCATATATCAGAAAGGATGAGTCATGCTAAAAACAAACAATAATCAAAGTAAAGATCTGCGTGGAGCACTTGAATGGTTGAAATCCGAAGGGCTTTTGTTGGAAACTGATGTAGAAGTGAACCCGGATTTAGAAATTACCGCTCTGGAAAAGCATCTCGACGGAAGTCTGCCAATGCTTTTCAATAATGTTAAGAATTATCCCCATCTTAGAGCGGTTACAAATCTTTTCGGAAATACATCCGTTATGAATAAAATGTTTGGGTGGGAGAACGATACTGAGAGGACAAAAGATATTTCATATGCTCTTACCCATCCATTGCCTCCAATCGAAATCGATCAGGATGAGGCACCGGTACAAGAATTCGTCATAACAGATGATTTGGATGTTAACAAATGGTTGTTAGCGATAAAGCATACCCCTTTGGAAGATGAGTTTACTATTGGCAGCGGACAAAGCGTGGTCGTTGGGAAATATTTTAAGGAAGGATCCCATGTGGGGTATAATCGAATGAGTTTTCGATGGGGAAATGTGGGGACTTTTCAGGCAGCTCCAGGCTCTCATATGTGGCAATTGCAGGTTGAACACTATAATAAACCGGAAGGGATACCTATTACCATGTGCTTTGGAATCCCACCGGCAGCCAATTTAATGGCAGGCTCAGGGTTTGATTATGTCATTCTCCCAAAAGGATGTGACGAATTGGGGATTGCAGGTGCACTTCAAGGAGAACCACTTAGAATCGTCAAATGTCGTACTGTTGATGCCTATGCGCTTGCAGATGCCGAAGTGGTCCTTGAAGGTTATTTAAAACCAAAAGACCGGCGTTGGGAAACAACCGAGGCAGAGAAACAGGGCCTTCAAGGAAAGGCATGGTTTCACCCAGAGTGGGCAGGATACCAAGGGAAGGCTTACAAAACATCAACGTTTCATGTCACGGCAATAACTATGCGAAAACCAGAATCGAAACCAATCATATTCCCCCTTGGTGTTCATACTATGGATGACAGCAATATTGATACGACGGTCAGAGAGGCTGCAATCTATGAACTTTGTGAACGGCTTCAACCTGGTATAGTTCAGGATGTTAGCATACCTTATTGTTTTACCGACTGGGGAGGATGCGTCATTCAAGTTAAGAAACGAAGTATTATAGAAGAAGGCTGGCAGAGAAATTTTCTTACTGCCATTATGAGTTGCAATCAAGGAATGCGAATAGCCATTGCCATTGATACGGACGTGGATATTAATAGCATGGAGGATATTATGTGGGCAGTCACAACTAGAGTAAATCCGAAGACTGATATTATTAGTCCTGTACCCGGTGGTATTGGCCAAACCTTTATGCCTGCTGAACGAATGACTGCCGGGGAAAAAGACTGGACAGCATCCAACACTCGTTTTGAGGGTGGAATGGCTATTGATGCGACGATTCCATTCGGATATGAAGAGGATTTCCATCGTCCGACTTATGCAGTAGATAAAGTTTTAATAAAAAATTTCTTTAGTGATGAACAAATCAAAAAAGGTGAATCCTTTATGAGCGGATGGGTAAAAATTCTTTCTAAAACAGGACAATAGGGACAATATCGCTATCCGGTTCAGCAGGAGTCTTTCTGCTGCCGGGTAGCCTTTACCAGCAGATTGTGTATTCTTATGAGTGAGGAGATTCCTAAAAAAATGAAATTAAACGAGCCTGAGCCTAAATATGAAAGCTGGCACAGTATAATTGAAAATAACGCCAAGAATTTAGGTCACAAAATTTTTATCGAAAGTTTAGATCAAAATAAGAAAATAAGCTTTCATAAAATGAATGAATATTGCAACAAAGTAGCCAATTTTTTAAAAAGCCAAAAATTGTTGAAAAGCGATAAAGTCGCGTTGATCGGTAAAAACTCGATAGAAAATATGATTATCTATTTTGGCGTATTAAAATATGGAGCTATCCTCCTTCCCATTTTTTCAGAAGAGAGCCAAGATAATCTCCACCGAATTTTACGCCTCGCACAGATAAAGCTCGTTCTTTACGATAGTGACTTGAATCTTGATAAGAAAAACGGCCCCCCCGTACAATGGATTTCTTTTTCTGAATTTTTCGAAAATGATTCTGCAGAATGCGAGTTTTCTGAGCATTTAAAAGACCAATCCGTTACATTTAACGATCATCTCGGAGATAGAAATGATATTGCTGAGATTGTATACACTTCAGGCACCACAGAACTGCCTAAAGGCATTTTTATTTCTCGGGATGTATTGTTTTACATGGTGGAAGAAATATCGAAAAGAACAGGAATTACTGAAAAAGATTGTGTTTTAGAATACAGGGCATACAATTGGCTTTCTTCACAGCTCCTGACCATTCTTACAAGTATGATGAAGGGCAATTCCCTATTTTTCGGGAAGAAATTCTCACTGAGCAATTTTCCGAATTGGCTGAAAGAAAACAACATCACCGTTTCATCGGGCGTGCCAGCAGTTTTGAGTATGATGGTAAACAAGCCAGTGTCTTTGTGCAAGGAGGATGTGCCTAATTTGCGATTCATCACATCCAGTTCTGCCCCGCTGCCTATGGAAACGCAGCTCAAGTTTGAAGAAATGTACGGGATCCCCATAGTGCAGGGAATGGGCATGAGTGAAGCAGGATGGATGCTTTTTAATCCTCCAGAGAGAAAGAAAAGAGGCTCCGTCGGTTTGCCTCTCAAATACAAAGAAGTCTTCTTTGTAAAGAACAATGGCCTCAGGTGCGAACCAGGTGAAATTGGTGAAATGAGGATAAAAGGAAAGACGATGGGCTTAAGCTATCTTAATGGAGATGGCAGCATTGAAGAATTTTCTAAAGAAGGTTTTGCTACTGGAGATCTTGGTTTCATGGATGAGGAAGGTTATATTTATATCAAGGGACGAAAAAAAGAACTGATTATACGAGGTGGTATAAATATATCTCCTTTGGAAATCACTGCCTGCCTACTGACTCATCCGGAAATAAGTGAAGCAGCAACCATCGGAATCCCGGATAAAATCTATGGTGAAGAGGTTTTTTCCTTTGTGGTTCTCAAAAACGGTTCAAAGGCAGACGAAGCTGATATTATCGCTTACTGTAAAACAACATTACCCGACTTTAAAATTCCGAAAAACATACTATTTATCCCTGAAATTCCAAAAACGCAAAGAGGAAAAATAGCAAAAAAGGATCTTCTGAAATTATTTGAGGAATATATGAATTGAATTGAATTCAATGATATATTTGAAAGTTCTGTAACATAAATTTATTCAATAAAAAGGAGAAAAATATGAAAGTCAATCTTTTGAAACATTTTTTTAAATCATCGAGTTTCCTTTTATTTATGTTTTTCATGACATGTTGTGTTACAATTCAATCTACTTATGTTTTCGCAAATGAAAATCCAATAAAATTATCCATCAGTGGGGGAACTGCTGGAGGAGCATGGTCAGCTGTAACAGAAGGTATTGCGGAAGTTCTAAGAAAAAAATTGCCGGCGGGCTCTACAGTTTCTACAACGACCGGTACGGATGCAACAAATCCCTTACGAATAAATAAAGGGGTTTCTGATTTTGCCATCGGAGTATCATCCACTGTCCTGAGTGCTTCTAAAGGTGAAAAGCCTTTTAAAAAAATATGCCCCAACATTAGAGCAATCACCAGCCTCTTCGATGAGCCCTTTCAATTTGTTATTCTTAAAAAAACAGGGATAACAAGCTTTGAAGATATCAAGGTAAAACATTTTCCTCTTAAACATTCTCCAAATAAAAATGGGTCGTTTATGGAAATTTTATGCGAGGCTATGTTCAAACTTTACGGTTATGATTATCAAGAAATCAGGAAGTGGAAAGGCAATATTTATTATAACAGCTACAGTCAATCAATAAATTTGTTAAGAGGAGGCACACTATACTCTTTAAGTGGTTGCAGTCCTGTTCCTACCACAAAATTTATGGAACTATCTAGTACTCATGACATAACCATACTTCCTCTGAGTGACGAGATAATTAATTCATTAAACAACAAATATCGCACTACAAAAACAATTATTCCATCGAGCGCCTATAAATTTCTTGATACGGATATAAAGACGGTTGCTTCAAGAAATATTTTCATGTGCAGAGCCGATCTCGATGAATCAGTTGTCTACAATATTGTTAAGGCGATCCATGAAAATATTAATTATTTGGAAACTGTTCATATCGCAATGAAGGATTTAAATCCGAAATTTATGTCAGATACAGGAGGCGTTCAACTACACCCTGGTGCAAAAAAATATTACAGGGAAATAGGAGCGATAGATTAATGCCGTCCAATGAGAGGGGTGTCCCCATTTGGTTTAATTTATTTTGTTTTGGTTTATTGGGTAGTGGGCTCACACTATTCCGACATACGACATGTTGTGTTTTTGCTGTCTAAAAACACACAATACCTTGTTGTTTTTGTGCGGTTAAGAATGATATGAGCCCAGTGCCGTTTATTGCAGTTTAATGTTGAGATCTTTAACTGTGATAGACTTAATGAAACGGTGTAAACTTTTTTAAAATCTGGAGATAATCATGAACAATGGAATAAAGAAATTTGCAAATATTATCGCAATATTCACCGCAATATATCACATATATATTGGATTTTTCGGGATAGAAAAGCCTTTGGCTTATTATTCAGTAACAGTTTCTTTATTCCTCTGCCTCACGTTTTTGTATTTTCCATTAAATAGCAAGGAAAAATATATTGGAATCTTCGATATAATTCCATCGGTTCTATCCTTATTGATTGGAGTTTATCTTTGCATTAACTATGATGAAATATCGATTCGTCCTACAATGATAGGAGAAGTTTCAACGATTGAATTTATTCTAGGAATTTTTGCAATTCTACTGGTGCTTGAAGCAACAAGAAGAACCATAGGAATGTCACTCGTATGGATTGCAGTAATTTCTCTTATCTACTGTTATGTAGGGAAATATATCCCGGGCATGTTCGGCCATAGCGGATTCACGATCAAAGATATTGTTGAATCAATGTATCTCACCCTTGATGGAATTTATGGTAAGCCAATAGCCGTAGTGGCAACCCTAGTGATTCAATTTATACTTTTTGGAGCCTTTCTTGAGAGTTCGGGAGCAGCAACTTTTTTCGTAGACATTTCAATGTCTTTAGTTGGACGAATGAAAGGAGCCGCAGGCCATATAGGTACCGTTGCTGCGGCGTTGTTTGGAATGATGATTGGCAGCCCCACAGCAACTACGGTTGCTGTGGGTTCCTTTAGTATTCCCATGATGAAAAAGACAGGTTTCAGTTCAACTTTTTCAGGAGCGATTACTGCCGTTTCCAGTACAGGATCTGCGCTAGTGCCACCTGTTATGGGTACAGCCGTGTTTCTTATGGCAGAAATAACAGGGATTCCATATGCAGATATTTGTGTCGCGGCCATTTTCCCAGCAGTCCTATACTTCTTGTCCTGTACTTTGATGATTTATTTTGAAGCAAGCAAAAAAGGCATTGAAGGGTATAAAAAGGAAAATCTGCCAAGCTTCTTTAAAACGCTTCCTATCAGTACACAATATATAATACCCATTGCTTTGTTGATCATTTTATTAATGCGAGGCTTTCCACCTGCATATGCGGCAATCGTGGCATCTTTTTTTATATATCTGGCAAGTTTCTTACGAAAGAAAACACGAATAACTTTTTCCAAACTTTGTGACACAATGGTCGCAACTTCAAAAACTTCGATTGCTGTTATGACATCTTGTGCATCTGCTGGCATCGTCGTCGGCGCAATAATGTTAACAGGGTTGGGTGGCAAATTTGCCAGTATCGTTATTGCATTATCTCAGCAGAATTTAATATTAGCTCTCATTTTGACAATGACGGCCGCTCTAATTCTTGGTATGGGTATGCCCTTGCCAGTGGTTTATATTCTAGTTGCTGTTTTGTGCGGTCCAGCAATAGTCTCTCTTGGTATTCCTATTATTGCAGCACATCTGTTTCTCGTGTATTTCGCATGCATCTCTGCACTCACACCACCAGTAGCTGTCGCGTCCTATGCAGCATCTGCAATATCAGGAGGCAATCCTCTGAAAACTGGATTTGCGGGATTTAAATATGCTATCGCAGGATTTATCATACCGTATGTAATGGTTTATAATCAGTCCATACTTTTGATAGGGAGTTTTAAAGCCGTATTATTTGCAGTAATTTCTGCTACCATAGGTATTTTTGCGCTTTCTGCAGCAATATCAAAGTGGGTATTTACAAGATTGACGCTCGTAGAGCAGCTATTTCTTTTTTTAACTGGGATTTTGCTTATTTTTCCGGGTTGGTTAACGGATACTATAGGAATTGGCATATTGATTCCGATATTATTTATTAATTATTATAAAAATAAAACAAAATCTATATCCAAACATATTCCTGAAAATGTCTAATGAAAAGGAGATAAAACTATGTTTACATTAAAATCTAAAGTATTTAGGGACAGTGGTAAAATTCCAGAAAAATATGCTGAAAAGAACAGTATTTCCCCGCCAGTATATTGGGAAAACATCCCACAGGGAACTAAAAGTTTTGCTTTGGCGGTCACTGATCCTGATCTACCACAAGAGATTGGATTTCCAAGAGTTTTTGCCCATTGGCTTATTTATAATATTCCTTCTTCCATTAGCGGATTGCTTGAAGGTACTAGTCCAGATGGAGAATTGCCTGACGGGTCAAAAGAATTGAATAGCGATTTTTTTACCTTTAATATACCAGGATATAATAAGGGATACGGCGGGCCATGGCCACCGGATTCCGCTCATAGATATGTGTTTACGCTTTATGCGCTAAAAGAGGAAAAGATCGATATACCAGAATCGGGAGATTATTTTGATTTTGTAAATGCTGTCCTGCCAAATACAATAACAACTGCCGTTTTGATAGGATACTATGGACCTGCAGTGAATCCGCTGCCAAAAGAATAATAGCTGAAACCAAACATTTTGTTTATCAAATTATTTAAGCTGAGGATATGACTATGGCTTCAAAAGTTAAAAAAATGATTTTTGCAACGGATCTATCGATGGGAGCACGTTACGCTTTCAAACATGCAGTGGACATTGCCGTTCATCTGAATGCCGTAATCACCGTTCTGCATGTTATTGAGAATATTCCGAACGAATTAGAATTTGTAGATCTTATTGGTGAAAAAAAATGGAAAGAATTAAGGAAAAAGCGCTACCAGGATGCTAGAGATGTTTTAATTGACAAAAAAACAGAAAGAAGATTAATTGAAAAAACCTTAAAACAATTGTGTACCAACATGCAGAACGAATCCGCTATGCCCTCGGAACTAGTTGAAATTGAAGTGAAGTATGGCGATACAGCGAAGCTAATTATCGATCAAGTGGAAAATGGTAATTGTGAT
The DNA here is from genome assembly GCF_000307105.1 of Desulfobacula toluolica Tol2. NCBI lineage: Bacteria > Pseudomonadati > Thermodesulfobacteriota > Desulfobacteria > Desulfobacterales > Desulfobacteraceae > Desulfobacula > Desulfobacula toluolica. Next base: position 3,181,787 of record NC_018645.1, on the reverse strand, counting down.
ATGATAGTTCTGGCTTATCATTATCGAAATTTAATCAAAGAAGTTTTACCTGGTCAAGTTACAAGGAAAGTGTTGAAACATGCTAAAATACCAATTTTACTAATACCTATTTCTCATGCTGGATAAATTTGGGAAAGCTTTTGAAAAAATTTAGATTTACACCTCAGAAACTGCTTTATAAGGAAAACGTATTCAGGCTATGCACTATCATATTACCCGAAATGCCTAACAGGCAGTACCAATATTTTTAACATATTAATTTTATAATAAAATGGAGATAACACTATGAAAAAAAGAATTGTTATAGGTCTTGCAGGGGCAAGTGGTATTATTTATGGTGTAAAAATGCTTGAATATCTGAGAGAAATGGATTACGAAACTCATCTGATCATTTCTGAAGCTGGAAAACTCAATATCCGGATTGAAACAGATTACAAACCCGAAGATGTAGCAGCCATGGCAGATTTTACATATGACCACAAGAATGTAGCTGCTGCACCAGCGAGCGGTTCTTTTTTGACCGAAGGCATGGTGGTGGTGCCTTGCACGGTAAAAACGCTCTCCGGAATTGCCAATTCCTATACTGAAAATCTTCTGGTTAGAGCAGCGGATGTTTCTCTTAAAGAAAAGCGGAAACTTGTTTTGGTGGTTCGAGAAACTCCACTACATAAGGGGCATTTGAGATTGATGAGCCAAGCGGCTGATGTAGGTGCCCACATTCTTCCCCCTGTCCCATCATTTTATCACATGCCCAAAACTATTGATGATATCATTGATCAAACCATTGGAAAGGTTTTTGATTACATGGGCATCCAACATAATCTTTTCAAACGCTGGGGAGAAAACAGCAGCCGGGGTAAAATTCCCAGTCGCCATCCTCAAAAACCGGTTGTTATAGGAGTCTGAAAGGGTGTTTATGAAGAATATGTTATACTTGTGGATGAAGGAAATCTTATATGGCCCAACTCCTGCTGCGAACATACCGAACCGGGAGAGTCTTATGAGCATGCAGTAATCAGAAGGGATAATGAAATTTGTCGTATTTTTTTCAGGCGATGTCATACCGAATCGGCAAGAGGTTAAGAATATAAGATGGATACAATGGAAAGATTGGTTGAAGGAAACAAGTAACTATCCTTTTAAATACATTCCTTTTTAATTATACTTTTTTTTGTAAGCTTGGGGGGAACCTGTTTACGGCTTAAACTGCAACCCAGAGTTGAAGGGATGGTGGAACGACTATGGTATGGTTGTTGGGGTGATAAAACATATTCATCACCCCAGCACTTTGCCTCTTGTGTCTTTTTTTTCAATTATCTCTGCTACCTTCAAAAAATCTAATTAACTTCTATTTTGGACTTTTGTACTGTTTTCTTATTCGTTAATCGATGCTCATTTTTTTGATCTTTATGTAATACTTATTATCTTAACAGTTTACATGAAAATATAATCATCTAAAATCATAACAAAGCTGGAAAGCCCGTTATTTCAATAAACACCTGAATAAAAAGGGGGTCAATTATGTTTAAAAATATAACAGTAGGAAAAAAAATTACAGCTGAATTTGGCCTTATCTTTTTTCTGCTTTTGATTGTAGGTTTTGAAGGCTATTGGGGGCTTAAGAACTCTTCAGACGGCTTTATGGGATATAGGGAGATGGCAAGACATACCAATCTTGCCGGACGCCTGCAGACAAATATGCTGATATCCCGTATGAATGTTAAAAATTATTTGACTTCAGGCAGCGATGAAGCACTTAAGGCATTTAATGAACGTTGGGAAAAATTGATAGGATTCCAGGCCGAGGTTCAAAAGGAAATTCAGGATCCCAAACGAGCCGCGTTGATTAATGAGATTGAAAGCGTTCTGGTTGACTATCGTAAAGGATTTGATCAAGTTATTAAATATAAAGAACAACGCAATCAACTGGTCAATGATGTTTTGAATGTAAAAGGGCCTTTGATGGAAAAATCTTTGACAAAAATCATGATCTCAGCCAGGGATGATGGTCATATAATTGCAGCTTTCTATGCAGGCATGACCATGAAAAGTCTGCTGTTGGCAAGGCTTTACATGGCAAAATTTTTGGACACTAATGATCATGGTTCTGTCGACAGGGTCCATAAAAAATTTCAGGATATGGATAAAAACATAAAGGTTCTGGATAATGAAATTGATGATCCCAAGCGAAGGGAGCTTTTGTCAGCTGTCAAAGAAATGAAAGGAATATATTTGACAGCATTCGACTCACTGGTCGATACGATTTTCAAAAGAAACGATATCATAGACAATACACTTGACCGAATTGGCCCAGAGGTTTCAAGTAATGCTGAAGAAGTAAAACTTGATATTAAAAAGACTCAGGACATATTAGGCTTTCAACTCATCAAATCAAATTCCAGATCCATAAAGGTGATCAGCATTGTAGCAGGTGCTGCGCTGCTTATTGGCTGCTTATTGGCTTTTTTCATAACACGTTCAGTGACGAAACCATTGAAATTTATAGTTGACGGACTTAATGAGGCAACACACCAGGTGGCATCTGCTGCAGGCCAGGTAGCTTCTTCCAGCCAATTCCTTGCTGAAGGCTCATCTCAACAAGCTACATCCATTGAAGAAACATCACCATTCATGGAAGAGATGGCCTCTATGACAACTAAAAATGCTAAAAATGCTGGTAAGGCAGATAATTTGATGCAAGATGCAAATCAGGTCGTGAAAACCGCCAATAAATCCATGGGAGAGCTTATTGTTTCAATGGATGAAATTTCTAAAGCCAGTGAGGAAACATCTAAAATTATAAAAAGAATTGATGAGATAGCATTTCAGACCAATCTTCTTGCATTGAATGCTGCTGTTGAAGCAGCACGTGCTGGAGAAGCTGGTGCTGGATTTGCTGTTGTAGCCGATGAAGTCAGGAAGCTTGCCATGAGAGCTGCAGACGCTGCAAAAGATACAGCTGAACTGATTGAAAGTACTGTGAAAAAAATTAATGATGGAACAGAAATCGTCTCAGCTACTCACGATGCATTTTTTAAAGTATCTGAAAGCAGTGACAAGGTCGGTGTCATGGTTTCTGAAATTTCAGAAGCTTCTAAAGAACAATCCAGTGGTATTGATCAGGTTAACACAGTTATTATTGAAATGGATAAAGTGGTGCAGCAGAATGCAGCTAATGCAGAAGAGTCAGCCTCTGCCTCAGAGGAAATGAATGCCCAGGCCGAGCAGCTCAAGGTTTATGTTGATGAACTGACCTCAATGGTGAATGGCAAAAATGACCAGCATAATAAATACCCAATAAAATTATCTATAAGTGGAGGAACTGCTGGGGGAGCATGGTCAGCTGTAACAGAAGATATTGCGGAAGTTGTAAGAAAAAAATTGCCGGCGGGCTCTACAGTTTCTACAATTACTGGTACTGATGCAACAAATCCCTTACGAATAAATAAGGGAATTTCTGATTTTGCCATCGGAGTAGCATCCACTGTCCTGAGTGCTTCTAAAGGTGAAAAGCCTTTTAAAGAAACATGCCCCAACATTAGAGCAATCACCAGCCTCTTCGATGAGCCCTTTCAATTTGTTATTCTTAAAAAAACAGGGATAACAAGCTTTGAAGATATCAAGGTAAAACATTTTCCTCTTAAACATTCTCCAAATAAAAATGGGTCGTTTATGGAAATTTTATGCGAGGCTATGTTCAAACTTTACGGTTATGATTATCAAGAAATCAGGAAGTGGAAAGGCAATATTTATTATAACAGCTACAGTCAATCAATAAATTTGTTAAGAGGAGGCACACTATACTCTTTAAGTGGTTGCAGTCCTGTTCCTACCACAAAATTTATGGAACTATCTAGTACTCATGACATAACCATACTTCCTCTGAGTGACGCGATAATTAATTCATTAAACAACAAATATCACACTACAAAAACAATTATTCCATCGAGTGCCTATAAATTTCTTGATACGGATATAAAGACGGTTGCTTCAAGAAATATTTTCATGTGCAGAGCCGATCTCGATGAATCAGTTGTCTACAATATTGTTAAGGCGATCCATGAAAATATTAATTATTTAAAAACTGTTCATGTCGCAATGAAGGATTTAAATCCGAAATTTATGTCAGATACAGGAGGCGTTCAACTACACCCTGGTGCAAAAAAATATTACAGGAAAATAGGAGCGATGGATTAATGCCGTCCAATGAGAGGGTTGTCAAATTTGGTTTTATTGCAGTTTTAAAATTTTATCATCACAGTTGAAAGGAGGTATTTTTATGGAAACCGTTCAGGAATTTGTCGTTCTGGTCGATGAACAGGACCGGCAGATCGGCATCCAGGCCAAACAGGATGTCCATTCCCACAACACCCCCCTGCACAGGGCATTTTCACTGTTTTTGTTCAATCCGGAGAATCGCCTTCTTTTACAACAGCGGGCCCGCATTAAAAAAACCTGGCCTCTGGTGTGGTCCAACTCCTGCTGCGGACATCCCGAACCTGGAGAGTCTTATGAGCATGCAGTAATCAGAAGGGCACGTTTTGAACTTGGGATAAATGTGCAAAAACTGCACAAAATCAGCGACTACCGATATTGTTTTTCAAAAAACGGCATTGTTGAAAATGAAATCTGCCCCATTTTCAGCGGATATTATGACGGCGACGTTCAGCCTAACCAGGAGGAAGTGGAATCCGTAAAATGGATCGACTGGGAAGCATGGGTTGATGAAACAAGGCGCTTTCCCCACCGGTATTCTCCCTGGTGTATTGAAGAAACCGGCATCATGGCTTCAATGGATTCTTTTTGGTCGTTGGGTAAAATTAAACAAATAGGGGAAAATCCCCATAGAAGTCGGCAATGTCAACGAATGTTGGGTGCATTTTACTTTCTTTAGCAGAGCTGCGACGGGACATTTCCAAATTCAGCCACCAATTTATCTGCCAACCTTCCCTGTCACAATAATTCAGGATTTCAAAATTTTGATTTCAGTAGTCTTGTTCGTCTGTAGAAACCCGAACATAGGTGATATGTTTTGCATTTTTTGAGTATATTCCCAGTAAAATTGTAACAAAATAGAGGGCTCATAAATGGCAACACATCTCAAAATTCTATCTCAATACGACATCAAGTCTTTCGAGTTACCACCGGAATTTAACGGAGATGAAAGAAAACGATTTTTTTATTTACCAAAGCCGAGGAGCAGACGATTGTGTTTGATGAAAAGGGCAAAATCAGAATATCCCTTTATAAGGTTTTGCTATTCAAAACAATGGCCTCCGCTATCAAATCAGGTGCTCTAAATTTGCACCATTCCTATAAATATAGGTCATTTTATAGTGGACCCCGAAAACTGGACAATGTGTTAAGATAAAATATAACAGTCCAGAAAGGGGATATTTTGAAACGAAAAAACTACAGTAAAGAATTAAAAAGCAAGGTCGCATTGGCAGCCATAAAAGGAAATCAAACTGTCAATGAGATAGCCTCTGAGTTCGGCATTCATGCTAGTCTTGTAAATCGGTGGAAAAAGGAAGCCATAGAAGCCCTGCCATTGGTTTTTGGCAATAGCAAGGCAAAACAAACCAAAGAAGCCGAAATTGAGCGAGACCGTCTTTATCAAAAGGTTGGTAAACTCCAGGTTGAACTGGATTGGTTAAAAAAAAACACCGGACACCTTTAATGAGTATTGAAGAAAAAAAACAGCGAATTCAATCCAAGCACTCTAAAATCAGTATTCAAAGGCAATGTGAGTTGATAGGACTGCCTCGTTCCAGCTATTACCGTGAAAGCCGGGGGGAACAGGAAACGCCTGAAAATCTTGAGCTAATGAAACTCATTGACATTGAATATACTGATCATCCGTTCTATGGTACCCGCCAAATGCGCAATATTATGAGACGCAAAGGATATAAGATTAACCGAAAACGGGTTCAGCGATTGATGCGGAAAATGGGAATTCAATCCATTGCACCGAAGCCGAATACCAGTAAGGCTCATCCCCAAAATAAAGTGTATCCATATCTTTTGAGAACTTTTGATGTAACCAGATCAAATCAGGTGTGGTCTACGGATATAACCTATATCCCACTTTCTGGTGGTTTCGTTTATTTGACGGCGGTCATGGACTGGCATAGTCGTTATGTCCTCTCTTGGGAACTTTCTATAACCATGGACAAGGAATTTTGTATATCCTCTCTGGAAAGGGCACTGCGATGTCATGGAACCCCCTATATATTCAACACGGATCAAGGATCTCAATACACAAGTCACGAGTTTACAAAAGTATTGAAAGATAAGGACATTAAAATCAGTATGGATGGGAAAGGCCGGTGTATGGACAATATTTTCATAGAACGGCTATGGCGCAGCGTGAAATATGAAGAAATTTATGTAAACGAATTTCAATCCGTTGAGCAGCTGCGCAAGTCCTTGAAAAAATATTTCAATTTTTACAACCATGAACGACCTCACCAGAGTTTTAACGGGCAAACGCCAGCCGAAATATATTATGGTAAAAATCAGTTGAGGTTGGTGGGATGATGAAAACGATGTACCGAAAAACCCGCTCCAGCGGAAACCAACCCCTTCCGACGGGCAGATTTTGGGGTGCCCATTCTCAGGGCCTGGTTTCCACTTCCGCTAGTCGCCGAAGCAAATCTGAACGCCGAACCGTGACACAGAATTACGAACATTTTCAAAATGGAAAATGACGCTTAAATTGAATGAAAAACTGTCTTGACATTGGGGTCCACTATATTTGATGATTATTTGATTCCGCAGAGTGTCTGGAAAGTAAGAAAAAAAGAGCTGCTTCAGCGAGCAGGACTTGAGGGCTTTGAAAGTTTCCAGGAACTGGAACCTGAATTGAAAAAAGCGCTTAAAGCCCAGTACCGGACAACCAATAAAAACATCGATTCCGGAAAAAACCCATACGCAAAAGTTGACGACAAGGGAAAGCTGAAGGTTTCAACACCGAAGGTGGAAAAAGATGTGTCATATACGGTAACCGATCTGTTTCCCAAAAACCGGTTTATTTCCCTTTTTGAAGTACTGACGACGGTCAACCGGCTCTCGAACTTTTCGGACTGTTTCGAGCACTGGCAAATCAAGCATAACCGGGAAAAGCCCGAAGAAAAGACCTTCTTTGCAGGCGTTATGGGTTACGGCTGTAATCTCGGTATCCGCAAAATTGCCAGAATTTCCCGCAACATCAATCAGAACGAACTCGAGAATACCGTGAACTGGTATTTCACCAACGAAAATCTGATTCAGGCAAACGATCGAATACTGAAACTAAGTGAGAGACTTCAACTCCTGAGCCTTTTTAAAAAAGAAAGTGCCAAAACCGGGTCAACCCCTTTTTTCTGGAGATTTTTAGCTCGTAATGGTTATTGCCTTAATATACTTGACTTGCCTTCAATTTTTTAAATGATTCAAATATTTCCATTGGTGTCCTGTGTTTTAATGATCCATCCCCAATCCACCACCAAAAAAATAAAAAACCCCGTTGCGCTTGATGGATCAAGCAGATAGTGTATTTGTGCGACCAAAAAACTATCATCAACGGGGTGAAACAAACTATGACACAAGGCGTGCTACCATTCAAGTATGAAGAAGAAAAATCTCAAACCGGCATTACAGCTTTGGCAAGCTTGCCGGTCTATCTTGACCTGGCCAAGGTAATCGGATTATCCAAGTCCATTCAAAAGCATTTAAAGATAAGAGAGAATTCCCAGGGCTGGACCGATCCCCAAATGGTTTTGTCGCTGGTGCTACTCAATCTTGCCGGCGGTGATTGCGTTGAAGATTTAAAAATACTGGAGGCGGATGAGGGCTTTTGCGAAATACTGCGTAAATCTGAAATGCAAGGTCTAAAACGTAAAGTACGCAGAGCCCTGGAACGGAGGTGGCGCAAAGAGAAAAAACGTTCTGTTCCATCACCATCTGCGGCTTTCAGATATCTATCCGAATTCCATGACACTGAACAGGAAAAAACCCGTGACCAGACAAAGATAAAGGCATTCATTCCCAGACCCAATGATCATTTAAAGGGTCTGGTACAAATAAACAAAGATATGTGTGCCGGCCTTAACACGGTGAATCCGAAAAAAACGGCCACATTGGATATGGATGCCACCCTGATTGAATCCAGCAAACAGAATGCCCGTTATTGCTATAAAGGATTCAAATCCTATCAGCCGTTGAATACCTGGTGGTATGAGCAGGGTGTCATCCTGCATACAGAATTTCGTGACGGTAATGTTCCCGCCGGCTTTGAGCAATTAAGGGTTTTCAAAAAATCCTTGGACTGCCTTCCGGAAAATGTGGAAAAAATAAAACTTAGATCAGATACGGCAGGATACCAGCACGACCTTTTAAAATACTGTGAGACAGGCGAAAGTGAGCGTTTCGGCAGAATTGAATTTGCAATAGGGTGCGACGTAACCCGATCATTCAAAATTGCTGTGGCTCAAGTCCCTGATTCTGAGTGGCAACCAATTTATAAAGATAAGAATGGCAAACGGATGAAGACCGGCAGTGAGTGGGCGGAAGTTTGTTTTGTTCCCAATGAGCTGTGCCACAGTAAAAATGCACCTGAATACAGGTATCTTGCCAAACGGCAACTTCTTGAGGAACAATCGCCTTTACCCGGCATGGAAGATCCAAAGCTTCCCCTTCCTTTTCCCACCATGCAAATGGTGGAAAAAAGATATAAGGTCTTTGGCGTTGTGACCAATATAGGCTATGAGGAAATGAACGGAGAAGACCTGATTCATTGGCTTCATGAACGATGCGGCAAAAGTGAAGAGGTTCATGCGGTGATGAAAGACGACTTGGCCGGAGGAAAACTGCCGTCTGCAGATTTTGGAGAGAATGCAGCGTGGTGGTGGATCATGATATTGGCCCTGAATCTAAATGTGATGATGAAAAAATTAGCATTGGATCCGTCCATGGAAGCTACACGGATGAAACGGATCCGGTTCTCGATCATAAATATCCCGGGCAGGATAATCAAACGTTCCCGCAATCTGTTTTTGCGTTTATCCAAAGGCCACCCATCATATGTGGTTCTAGTCGAGGCACGCAAACGGATTGCAATGCTCAACGGTGTTTGGGAGCCTTCAGGATAAAATTTATGGTAGAGATACCCCTTAAAATTGGTTTCTTCCGGCTACCCATGGGATAGGTGCGCCTAAAAAAGGCCCGAGCCAGGGGCATACAAGGGCCTGAATCCAAAAACGGATGAGCCCCACCGAAATCAGCTCCCGCCAAGAAAAAAATCTTCCCGAATTTCCTTTGGACGGGTATTTACAAAATCAGGCGGTGGATTTGGGAAAACGGTATCAGTTGACTAAAGCAGCTTGGTTGTAATAATAATTACTATTTTGCGGTAAGAATCTTATGTCGTGGTAAGGGCCATAACCTCATGGGATAATTTTTTTCTGATAAAAGGAGAGTATACAAAAAGCTGTTTGACAAGTTGGAAAGATTAATAAGGATAATGAAAATTACGATGGGGTGAATTAAATGGCTGCATTATCCAGCAATATCTCAATAATTGTGTTGAGATTAATTATTTTTCACCAAATCAGCCAGGAGGAATTTACAAAATGCTTAACTTACATCAACTAAGATGCTTTTATGAAGTTGCTAAAAATCTTAATTTTTCTCGTGCAGCAGATAATTTGTTTATAAGCCAGCCAGCTGTTTCAGCGCAAATAAAACTTTTTGAGGAATCTTTTAATCTAAAGGTTTTCAGCAGAGTCAAAGGAGAGATCCACCTTACTGAAGAGGGAGAAAAAATATTCACATATGCTTCAAGAATATTTGAACTGGAGCGACAATTAGAAAATAAAATTAACGGGATCCATAAATTTAAGAAGATTTCCCTTCGCATAGGCACTACAAAAACATATGCACGATTTCTGATGCCCATTATATTAAAACCATTTTTAGACGCCTTTCCTGAAGTAACAATAGATTTAGATGAAGGAAGTTCATTAAATATAAGCAACAGCTTGATAAATTTTAGAAATTCACTGACCATTATAAGCAAAGTTGAGGAAAATTCCGATCTGATCTTCAGACCACTTATGTTTGAAAAGGTTGTTTTAATAGCATCTCCTACCCATCCTTTATCCAAAAAAACAGGAATTCTTTTAAAAGAAATTGAAAATTGGCCAATCATAATGAAAGAATCCGGTTCGGGTACATATAAAATTGTAATGAAGAGTATTTCCAAAAATGGTTTAAACTTAAATATCTTTGCTAAAACAAGTAACATGGACTTTATAAAGGAACATGTAAAAAATGGACAAATAATCTCATTTGTTGTAAAAGCCTCAGTTAAAAAGGAAATTGACGAGGGTTCATTAATAGTTATTCCCATTAAAAATCACAAATTTTTGTTAGATATTTATATCGTTTACCTGCGAAATTACGAACTTCCACAGGCTTCAAAAATATTTTTAGAGCACATTGATGAATACATTCAGCCATGGCTTGAGGACAATAGTATAGTGGACCCCAATGTCAAGACAGTTTTTCATTCAATTTAAGCGTCATTTTCCATTTTTGGGAGTGTTCATAATTCTGTGTCATGGCTCAGCTCTCCGATTTGCTTCGGTGACTAGCGGAAGTGGAAGCCAGGCCCTGAGAATGGGCACCCCAAAATCTGCCCGTCGGAGTGTGACCGGCATGGTCATAAACTTGTTGGTGAAAGTCCAGCTACAGCCCTGAAAGGAGGGAATGTATAGACAACGGCAAGGGTGCCCGAAGAAACTTTCCGGATCTGCCCGAAGAGGGAACAACCGGTGATGGAAAGCCAATGAGGGATCTGAAGGAAGCCTGCGTCAAATTTGTCACCCAAACTTGGTGTGAACCTCCGGTAGGCCAGGCGGAATGGGCGAGATACCTCCGATTATCGAAGCCCGAAATCCTTTCCGTAATTCCGCAGGGTATGAGAGGTGGGTGGGCAATGAAAGTGTATGACCTTACCCGGTGAAGAGCCGTCTGTACCGAGCCGCTGTAACTACGACAGCCAAGCCCTAAGCGGAACAGAAATGTAGCCGTTATGGACAGAGGGTTTTCAGATGAAGCCATAGTAGGCGTAAAACCGGTAGCCGATGAAGATGCGGTGACGTATCAGAGGGTAAAACTGCTGGAAAGTGACAGAAATGTTGGAGCCGAAGGGCGGAACATGGAACTGGTATAAGGAATCTCAGAATAGCGGTTGAAGGAGTTCAGCCATAGGAGTTTCCTTTGAAGGGGAGACGTATATATCCTGTGATAACAAAGGAAACGCGGAACGATGACAAAGCAACCCACAATGAAAAGCAAAATGAGACAACTTAGCCTGTTCGCCGATGAAAGAAGTCTCTTCGAGAAATTGTGTGATCAGGGAGACCTGTTGACCGGTTTCGAGGCAGTGAAAAGGAACGGCGGGGCACCAGGTGTTGATGGTGTAACCGTTGCAGAATTTGAAAGCCGAATAGATGAAGAGCTGACCCAGCTGAGTAAGGACCTTAAAAGCTGGTGTTATAAACCAAGCCCGGTGAAACGGGTGGAAATACCAAAACCAGGTAATACCGGTGTTCGCTTGCTGGGGATTCCCTGTATTCGGGACAGGGTTGTGCATGCCACGATGAAGCACCTTCTGGAACCGATAATTGATCCCACATTTTCTGATAACAGCTATGGTTTTCGTCCCGGCTACAGTCCGCAAAAGGCGGTTGAAGCGGCACAAAAGATAGTTAAAAGTGGAAAAGAATATGTGGTGGATATTGACCTGTCTAAATTTTTTGATCGAGTTAATCATGACCGACTCATTTGTCTGCTTTCGGGCCACGTGTCAGATAAGCGCATTCTGCGCATAATCGGCATCATCTTGAGAAGCGGTGTGATGATAAATGGAACCACCAGAAAGTGGGATATAGGTTATATTCGTAGACCACACCTGATTTGATCTGGTTACATCAAAATTTCTCAAAAGATATGGATACACTTTATTTTGGGGATGAGCCTTACTGGTATTCGGCTTCGGTGCAATGGATTGAATTCCCATTTTCCGCATCAATCGCTGAACCCGTTTTCGGTTAATCTTATATCCTTTGCGTCTCAGAACATTGCGCATTTGGCGGGTACCATAGAACGGATGTTCAGTATATTCAATGTCAATGAGTTTCATTAGCTCAATATTTTCAGGCGTTTCCTGTTCCCCCAGGCTTTCACGGTAATAACTGGAACGAGGCAGTCCTATCACAACTCACATTGCCTTTGAATACTGATTTTAGAGTGCTTGGGTTGAATTCGCTGTTTTTTCTCTTCAATACTCATTAAAGGTGTCCGGTGTTTTTTTTTAACCAATCCAGTTCAACCTGGAGTTTACCAACCTTTTGATAAAGACGGTCTCGCTCAATTTCGGCTTCTTTGGTTTGTTTTGCCTTGCTATTGCCAAAAACCAATGGCAGGGCTTCTATGGCTTCCTTTTTCCACCGATTTACAAGACTGGCATGAATGCCGAACTCAGAGGCTATCTCATTGACAGTTTGATTTCCTTTTATGGCTGCCAATGCGACCTTGCTTTTTAATTCTTTACTATAGTTTTTCCGTTTCAAAATATCCCCTTTCTGGACTGTTATATTTTATCTTAACACATTGTCCAGTTTTCGGGGTCCATATATGGATTCCAGGGTCTTATTCAATGAGCAGTTCAATCAGAGAGTGAAGCAAGGCTTTGCCGCGCTTCCTGGCATTATGAATAAATTCAAAAAAACCAAGATAATATAAAGGGAGTTTTTCCTGTGAGATACCCCGATGCGGTCGAAGCCAGCTTCGCAAAAGAGACCAGAAGCCTTCCATCGTGTTGACATGGACTTCATGGAATCCATCCCCATCGTCATCCCTTGCATACTCCCCTTTCCCATGGTTCACACTCTCGTGCTCGTATCCCCAATCATTCAGCCGATTATAGATTGCATATTCATCGGTATAAACTAAAGTCCCCGACAATACAGTAGCTTTTATCAGAGGCTCAATGGTTTTCTGACGGACATCGGCAAGCATTTGGATTACCACATCTCTACATCGTTGAATCATCCCGAAAACCGGTGGCTTCTCTTTTTCCTGTGTGCCCCGGCCAGGTGCTCCCTTCAACCTGTTTCTTCGGCCCTTTCTACCTTTCCGGGCTACGGCTTCAGGATTGCCTTTATGTCCTGCCACAATATAGACTTCATCAAACTCAACCTCATCATAGAGGATTATTTTTGGTTTTTTTTGACAACCCCGTCACGAAGCTGGCTGGTCATTTGATGGGCGTCGCTGCGGTTAAGCCCCAATTCTTTTGCAATTTGGTCATTGGACAGGTTCAATCCCATGAAGTAGAGGCACAAAATCCAGACTTTAAGGGGTTGATGATGCCCGGAAAAGATCGTGCCGGTAAGGTCGTCAAAGCGTTTTCCGCATTTTTTACACTCATAGCGCTGCCTGGCAGACTCTTTTTCATCGAAACCTCTTCTGATAACTCGCCGGGATTCACAAAACGGACACGCTCTTCCTTCTGGCCAGCGCAACTCTCTTACAGTGTCATAACATTGTGTGTCATCAATCAAATTCTTTATGTTTACCTGCATTTGGTGGGCTCCTTTCATGGATTGGAAAATGTAAAATCTTCCTTCACCACATCAAGACCCCGGAATCCAACATGAGCCTTTTTTTAAATCAACATAATATACTCAATTCCAATAATAATCTCGTGAGCCACAATTTCTTTGATTAAATCCTGCCTTCCCGGATTATTGTAACGATGAAAAGGTATAGCAGCTTGAAAATTAATCCAAATTTCCCTATCATTTTACTCATTATGTTAAGCACAATCATAATGAGTAATTATACGGTCTCTCATTAATAACAATTGTGGCAATTTACAAAAAACTTTATTATATCATAGATATACAAAAGCTTTTCGGCCGCCTCATTCCTCAAGGATTCAAAATAGTCTGGTGTATTTACCAGACTCTGATGTTTTTCCGCAAGGCTTTTTCAAGACGTTCAACTATGATGAGTGGTGTTACTTCTTTTTGCCGATTTTGGTGTCTTGATACAGCCGGTTACAACGCGTTTCTTCATTTTTTCCGGGCATCTGTATGGTCACTGGCTGGACAGGATTGTAGAAATTTGGACTACATTTGTTCTTTTCCAGAATGAAACTGTGATGCTTTATGGACGCGCAGTTGTATTCCCAAGGATGGGCACCAAATGCTTTGTGTGAGCACTTTACGTCAGCATTTTGAAACATAAAGCAAGCCTTCGTATTTCTGCGGTCATTTCAGGGGTGCCATCGGAATAGGGAAGTACGCAGATCTTTTTTAAAATCTTTAGCGTGCATTTCCGTACGAATCTGGGCAAGTACCCTTTCTTTCATAGTTCCTTTTGCAGATGAGGACATGGTCGTGGAAAACTTTTGAAAAAAATGGTTCCTGGCATCTGCTGTTTTGATATGGAGTCTGGTAATGACCTGTTTCTGTTTTTTCCAGAGGCCTTGGGTCTCCTTAGAAATCGGATTCGTCTCGGAACTATATATTTACATGAAAGAAGCGAACAACACGATCATAAAATTATTTATATCCCTATAAATTTAGATGCTTTGACCTTTATCCACATAAAAGATTATGAATAACATTAATAAAAACCATATATCAGAAAGGATGAGTCATGCTAAAAACAAACAATAATCAAAGTAAAGATCTGCGTGGAGCACTTGAATGGTTGAAATCCGAAGGGCTTTTGTTGGAAACTGATGTAGAAGTGAACCCGGATTTAGAAATTACCGCTCTGGAAAAGCATCTCGACGGAAGTCTGCCAATGCTTTTCAATAATGTTAAGAATTATCCCCATCTTAGAGCGGTTACAAATCTTTTCGGAAATACATCCGTTATGAATAAAATGTTTGGGTGGGAGAACGATACTGAGAGGACAAAAGATATTTCATATGCTCTTACCCATCCATTGCCTCCAATCGAAATCGATCAGGATGAGGCACCGGTACAAGAATTCGTCATAACAGATGATTTGGATGTTAACAAATGGTTGTTAGCGATAAAGCATACCCCTTTGGAAGATGAGTTTACTATTGGCAGCGGACAAAGCGTGGTCGTTGGGAAATATTTTAAGGAAGGATCCCATGTGGGGTATAATCGAATGAGTTTTCGATGGGGAAATGTGGGGACTTTTCAGGCAGCTCCAGGCTCTCATATGTGGCAATTGCAGGTTGAACACTATAATAAACCGGAAGGGATACCTATTACCATGTGCTTTGGAATCCCACCGGCAGCCAATTTAATGGCAGGCTCAGGGTTTGATTATGTCATTCTCCCAAAAGGATGTGACGAATTGGGGATTGCAGGTGCACTTCAAGGAGAACCACTTAGAATCGTCAAATGTCGTACTGTTGATGCCTATGCGCTTGCAGATGCCGAAGTGGTCCTTGAAGGTTATTTAAAACCAAAAGACCGGCGTTGGGAAACAACCGAGGCAGAGAAACAGGGCCTTCAAGGAAAGGCATGGTTTCACCCAGAGTGGGCAGGATACCAAGGGAAGGCTTACAAAACATCAACGTTTCATGTCACGGCAATAACTATGCGAAAACCAGAATCGAAACCAATCATATTCCCCCTTGGTGTTCATACTATGGATGACAGCAATATTGATACGACGGTCAGAGAGGCTGCAATCTATGAACTTTGTGAACGGCTTCAACCTGGTATAGTTCAGGATGTTAGCATACCTTATTGTTTTACCGACTGGGGAGGATGCGTCATTCAAGTTAAGAAACGAAGTATTATAGAAGAAGGCTGGCAGAGAAATTTTCTTACTGCCATTATGAGTTGCAATCAAGGAATGCGAATAGCCATTGCCATTGATACGGACGTGGATATTAATAGCATGGAGGATATTATGTGGGCAGTCACAACTAGAGTAAATCCGAAGACTGATATTATTAGTCCTGTACCCGGTGGTATTGGCCAAACCTTTATGCCTGCTGAACGAATGACTGCCGGGGAAAAAGACTGGACAGCATCCAACACTCGTTTTGAGGGTGGAATGGCTATTGATGCGACGATTCCATTCGGATATGAAGAGGATTTCCATCGTCCGACTTATGCAGTAGATAAAGTTTTAATAAAAAATTTCTTTAGTGATGAACAAATCAAAAAAGGTGAATCCTTTATGAGCGGATGGGTAAAAATTCTTTCTAAAACAGGACAATAGGGACAATATCGCTATCCGGTTCAGCAGGAGTCTTTCTGCTGCCGGGTAGCCTTTACCAGCAGATTGTGTATTCTTATGAGTGAGGAGATTCCTAAAAAAATGAAATTAAACGAGCCTGAGCCTAAATATGAAAGCTGGCACAGTATAATTGAAAATAACGCCAAGAATTTAGGTCACAAAATTTTTATCGAAAGTTTAGATCAAAATAAGAAAATAAGCTTTCATAAAATGAATGAATATTGCAACAAAGTAGCCAATTTTTTAAAAAGCCAAAAATTGTTGAAAAGCGATAAAGTCGCGTTGATCGGTAAAAACTCGATAGAAAATATGATTATCTATTTTGGCGTATTAAAATATGGAGCTATCCTCCTTCCCATTTTTTCAGAAGAGAGCCAAGATAATCTCCACCGAATTTTACGCCTCGCACAGATAAAGCTCGTTCTTTACGATAGTGACTTGAATCTTGATAAGAAAAACGGCCCCCCCGTACAATGGATTTCTTTTTCTGAATTTTTCGAAAATGATTCTGCAGAATGCGAGTTTTCTGAGCATTTAAAAGACCAATCCGTTACATTTAACGATCATCTCGGAGATAGAAATGATATTGCTGAGATTGTATACACTTCAGGCACCACAGAACTGCCTAAAGGCATTTTTATTTCTCGGGATGTATTGTTTTACATGGTGGAAGAAATATCGAAAAGAACAGGAATTACTGAAAAAGATTGTGTTTTAGAATACAGGGCATACAATTGGCTTTCTTCACAGCTCCTGACCATTCTTACAAGTATGATGAAGGGCAATTCCCTATTTTTCGGGAAGAAATTCTCACTGAGCAATTTTCCGAATTGGCTGAAAGAAAACAACATCACCGTTTCATCGGGCGTGCCAGCAGTTTTGAGTATGATGGTAAACAAGCCAGTGTCTTTGTGCAAGGAGGATGTGCCTAATTTGCGATTCATCACATCCAGTTCTGCCCCGCTGCCTATGGAAACGCAGCTCAAGTTTGAAGAAATGTACGGGATCCCCATAGTGCAGGGAATGGGCATGAGTGAAGCAGGATGGATGCTTTTTAATCCTCCAGAGAGAAAGAAAAGAGGCTCCGTCGGTTTGCCTCTCAAATACAAAGAAGTCTTCTTTGTAAAGAACAATGGCCTCAGGTGCGAACCAGGTGAAATTGGTGAAATGAGGATAAAAGGAAAGACGATGGGCTTAAGCTATCTTAATGGAGATGGCAGCATTGAAGAATTTTCTAAAGAAGGTTTTGCTACTGGAGATCTTGGTTTCATGGATGAGGAAGGTTATATTTATATCAAGGGACGAAAAAAAGAACTGATTATACGAGGTGGTATAAATATATCTCCTTTGGAAATCACTGCCTGCCTACTGACTCATCCGGAAATAAGTGAAGCAGCAACCATCGGAATCCCGGATAAAATCTATGGTGAAGAGGTTTTTTCCTTTGTGGTTCTCAAAAACGGTTCAAAGGCAGACGAAGCTGATATTATCGCTTACTGTAAAACAACATTACCCGACTTTAAAATTCCGAAAAACATACTATTTATCCCTGAAATTCCAAAAACGCAAAGAGGAAAAATAGCAAAAAAGGATCTTCTGAAATTATTTGAGGAATATATGAATTGAATTGAATTCAATGATATATTTGAAAGTTCTGTAACATAAATTTATTCAATAAAAAGGAGAAAAATATGAAAGTCAATCTTTTGAAACATTTTTTTAAATCATCGAGTTTCCTTTTATTTATGTTTTTCATGACATGTTGTGTTACAATTCAATCTACTTATGTTTTCGCAAATGAAAATCCAATAAAATTATCCATCAGTGGGGGAACTGCTGGAGGAGCATGGTCAGCTGTAACAGAAGGTATTGCGGAAGTTCTAAGAAAAAAATTGCCGGCGGGCTCTACAGTTTCTACAACGACCGGTACGGATGCAACAAATCCCTTACGAATAAATAAAGGGGTTTCTGATTTTGCCATCGGAGTATCATCCACTGTCCTGAGTGCTTCTAAAGGTGAAAAGCCTTTTAAAAAAATATGCCCCAACATTAGAGCAATCACCAGCCTCTTCGATGAGCCCTTTCAATTTGTTATTCTTAAAAAAACAGGGATAACAAGCTTTGAAGATATCAAGGTAAAACATTTTCCTCTTAAACATTCTCCAAATAAAAATGGGTCGTTTATGGAAATTTTATGCGAGGCTATGTTCAAACTTTACGGTTATGATTATCAAGAAATCAGGAAGTGGAAAGGCAATATTTATTATAACAGCTACAGTCAATCAATAAATTTGTTAAGAGGAGGCACACTATACTCTTTAAGTGGTTGCAGTCCTGTTCCTACCACAAAATTTATGGAACTATCTAGTACTCATGACATAACCATACTTCCTCTGAGTGACGAGATAATTAATTCATTAAACAACAAATATCGCACTACAAAAACAATTATTCCATCGAGCGCCTATAAATTTCTTGATACGGATATAAAGACGGTTGCTTCAAGAAATATTTTCATGTGCAGAGCCGATCTCGATGAATCAGTTGTCTACAATATTGTTAAGGCGATCCATGAAAATATTAATTATTTGGAAACTGTTCATATCGCAATGAAGGATTTAAATCCGAAATTTATGTCAGATACAGGAGGCGTTCAACTACACCCTGGTGCAAAAAAATATTACAGGGAAATAGGAGCGATAGATTAATGCCGTCCAATGAGAGGGGTGTCCCCATTTGGTTTAATTTATTTTGTTTTGGTTTATTGGGTAGTGGGCTCACACTATTCCGACATACGACATGTTGTGTTTTTGCTGTCTAAAAACACACAATACCTTGTTGTTTTTGTGCGGTTAAGAATGATATGAGCCCAGTGCCGTTTATTGCAGTTTAATGTTGAGATCTTTAACTGTGATAGACTTAATGAAACGGTGTAAACTTTTTTAAAATCTGGAGATAATCATGAACAATGGAATAAAGAAATTTGCAAATATTATCGCAATATTCACCGCAATATATCACATATATATTGGATTTTTCGGGATAGAAAAGCCTTTGGCTTATTATTCAGTAACAGTTTCTTTATTCCTCTGCCTCACGTTTTTGTATTTTCCATTAAATAGCAAGGAAAAATATATTGGAATCTTCGATATAATTCCATCGGTTCTATCCTTATTGATTGGAGTTTATCTTTGCATTAACTATGATGAAATATCGATTCGTCCTACAATGATAGGAGAAGTTTCAACGATTGAATTTATTCTAGGAATTTTTGCAATTCTACTGGTGCTTGAAGCAACAAGAAGAACCATAGGAATGTCACTCGTATGGATTGCAGTAATTTCTCTTATCTACTGTTATGTAGGGAAATATATCCCGGGCATGTTCGGCCATAGCGGATTCACGATCAAAGATATTGTTGAATCAATGTATCTCACCCTTGATGGAATTTATGGTAAGCCAATAGCCGTAGTGGCAACCCTAGTGATTCAATTTATACTTTTTGGAGCCTTTCTTGAGAGTTCGGGAGCAGCAACTTTTTTCGTAGACATTTCAATGTCTTTAGTTGGACGAATGAAAGGAGCCGCAGGCCATATAGGTACCGTTGCTGCGGCGTTGTTTGGAATGATGATTGGCAGCCCCACAGCAACTACGGTTGCTGTGGGTTCCTTTAGTATTCCCATGATGAAAAAGACAGGTTTCAGTTCAACTTTTTCAGGAGCGATTACTGCCGTTTCCAGTACAGGATCTGCGCTAGTGCCACCTGTTATGGGTACAGCCGTGTTTCTTATGGCAGAAATAACAGGGATTCCATATGCAGATATTTGTGTCGCGGCCATTTTCCCAGCAGTCCTATACTTCTTGTCCTGTACTTTGATGATTTATTTTGAAGCAAGCAAAAAAGGCATTGAAGGGTATAAAAAGGAAAATCTGCCAAGCTTCTTTAAAACGCTTCCTATCAGTACACAATATATAATACCCATTGCTTTGTTGATCATTTTATTAATGCGAGGCTTTCCACCTGCATATGCGGCAATCGTGGCATCTTTTTTTATATATCTGGCAAGTTTCTTACGAAAGAAAACACGAATAACTTTTTCCAAACTTTGTGACACAATGGTCGCAACTTCAAAAACTTCGATTGCTGTTATGACATCTTGTGCATCTGCTGGCATCGTCGTCGGCGCAATAATGTTAACAGGGTTGGGTGGCAAATTTGCCAGTATCGTTATTGCATTATCTCAGCAGAATTTAATATTAGCTCTCATTTTGACAATGACGGCCGCTCTAATTCTTGGTATGGGTATGCCCTTGCCAGTGGTTTATATTCTAGTTGCTGTTTTGTGCGGTCCAGCAATAGTCTCTCTTGGTATTCCTATTATTGCAGCACATCTGTTTCTCGTGTATTTCGCATGCATCTCTGCACTCACACCACCAGTAGCTGTCGCGTCCTATGCAGCATCTGCAATATCAGGAGGCAATCCTCTGAAAACTGGATTTGCGGGATTTAAATATGCTATCGCAGGATTTATCATACCGTATGTAATGGTTTATAATCAGTCCATACTTTTGATAGGGAGTTTTAAAGCCGTATTATTTGCAGTAATTTCTGCTACCATAGGTATTTTTGCGCTTTCTGCAGCAATATCAAAGTGGGTATTTACAAGATTGACGCTCGTAGAGCAGCTATTTCTTTTTTTAACTGGGATTTTGCTTATTTTTCCGGGTTGGTTAACGGATACTATAGGAATTGGCATATTGATTCCGATATTATTTATTAATTATTATAAAAATAAAACAAAATCTATATCCAAACATATTCCTGAAAATGTCTAATGAAAAGGAGATAAAACTATGTTTACATTAAAATCTAAAGTATTTAGGGACAGTGGTAAAATTCCAGAAAAATATGCTGAAAAGAACAGTATTTCCCCGCCAGTATATTGGGAAAACATCCCACAGGGAACTAAAAGTTTTGCTTTGGCGGTCACTGATCCTGATCTACCACAAGAGATTGGATTTCCAAGAGTTTTTGCCCATTGGCTTATTTATAATATTCCTTCTTCCATTAGCGGATTGCTTGAAGGTACTAGTCCAGATGGAGAATTGCCTGACGGGTCAAAAGAATTGAATAGCGATTTTTTTACCTTTAATATACCAGGATATAATAAGGGATACGGCGGGCCATGGCCACCGGATTCCGCTCATAGATATGTGTTTACGCTTTATGCGCTAAAAGAGGAAAAGATCGATATACCAGAATCGGGAGATTATTTTGATTTTGTAAATGCTGTCCTGCCAAATACAATAACAACTGCCGTTTTGATAGGATACTATGGACCTGCAGTGAATCCGCTGCCAAAAGAATAATAGCTGAAACCAAACATTTTGTTTATCAAATTATTTAAGCTGAGGATATGACTATGGCTTCAAAAGTTAAAAAAATGATTTTTGCAACGGATCTATCGATGGGAGCACGTTACGCTTTCAAACATGCAGTGGACATTGCCGTTCATCTGAATGCCGTAATCACCGTTCTGCATGTTATTGAGAATATTCCGAACGAATTAGAATTTGTAGATCTTATTGGTGAAAAAAAATGGAAAGAATTAAGGAAAAAGCGCTACCAGGATGCTAGAGATGTTTTAATTGACAAAAAAACAGAAAGAAGATTAATTGAAAAAACCTTAAAACAATTGTGTACCAACATGCAGAACGAATCCGCTATGCCCTCGGAACTAGTTGAAATTGAAGTGAAGTATGGCGATACAGCGAAGCTAATTATCGATCAAGTGGAAAATGGTAATTGTGATATGATAGTTCTGGCTTATCATTATCGAAATTTAATCAAAGAAGTTTTACCTGGTCAAGTTACAAGGAAAGTGTTGAAACATGCTAAAATACCAATTTTACTAATACCTATTTCTCATGCTGGATAAATTTGGGAAAGCTTTTGAAAAAATTTAGATTTACACCTCAGAAACTGCTTTATAAGGAAAACGTATTCAGGCTATGCACTATCATATTACCCGAAATGCCTAACAGGCAGTACCAATATTTTTAACATATTAATTTTATAATAAAATGGAGATAACACTATGAAAAAAAGAATTGTTATAGGTCTTGCAGGGGCAAGTGGTATTATTTATGGTGTAAAAATGCTTGAATATCTGAGAGAAATGGATTACGAAACTCATCTGATCATTTCTGAAGCTGGAAAACTCAATATCCGGATTGAAACAGATTACAAACCCGAAGATGTAGCAGCCATGGCAGATTTTACATATGACCACAAGAATGTAGCTGCTGCACCAGCGAGCGGTTCTTTTTTGACCGAAGGCATGGTGGTGGTGCCTTGCACGGTAAAAACGCTCTCCGGAATTGCCAATTCCTATACTGAAAATCTTCTGGTTAGAGCAGCGGATGTTTCTCTTAAAGAAAAGCGGAAACTTGTTTTGGTGGTTCGAGAAACTCCACTACATAAGGGGCATTTGAGATTGATGAGCCAAGCGGCTGATGTAGGTGCCCACATTCTTCCCCCTGTCCCATCATTTTATCACATGCCCAAAACTATTGATGATATCATTGATCAAACCATTGGAAAGGTTTTTGATTACATGGGCATCCAACATAATCTTTTCAAACGCTGGGGAGAAAACAGCAGCCGGGGTAAAATTCCCAGTCGCCATCCTCAAAAACCGGTTGTTATAGGAGTCTGAAAGGGTGTTTATGAAGAATATGTTATACTTGTGGATGAAGGAAATCTTATATGGCCCAACTCCTGCTGCGAACATACCGAACCGGGAGAGTCTTATGAGCATGCAGTAATCAGAAGGGATAATGAAATTTGTCGTATTTTTTTCAGGCGATGTCATACCGAATCGGCAAGAGGTTAAGAATATAAGATGGATACAATGGAAAGATTGGTTGAAGGAAACAAGTAACTATCCTTTTAAATACATTCCTTTTTAATTATACTTTTTTTTGTAAGCTTGGGGGGAACCTGTTTACGGCTTAAACTGCAACCCAGAGTTGAAGGGATGGTGGAACGACTATGGTATGGTTGTTGGGGTGATAAAACATATTCATCACCCCAGCACTTTGCCTCTTGTGTCTTTTTTTTCAATTATCTCTGCTACCTTCAAAAAATCTAATTAACTTCTATTTTGGACTTTTGTACTGTTTTCTTATTCGTTAATCGATGCTCATTTTTTTGATCTTTATGTAATACTTATTATCTTAACAGTTTACATGAAAATATAATCATCTAAAATCATAACAAAGCTGGAAAGCCCGTTATTTCAATAAACACCTGAATAAAAAGGGGGTCAATTATGTTTAAAAATATAACAGTAGGAAAAAAAATTACAGCTGAATTTGGCCTTATCTTTTTTCTGCTTTTGATTGTAGGTTTTGAAGGCTATTGGGGGCTTAAGAACTCTTCAGACGGCTTTATGGGATATAGGGAGATGGCAAGACATACCAATCTTGCCGGACGCCTGCAGACAAATATGCTGATATCCCGTATGAATGTTAAAAATTATTTGACTTCAGGCAGCGATGAAGCACTTAAGGCATTTAATGAACGTTGGGAAAAATTGATAGGATTCCAGGCCGAGGTTCAAAAGGAAATTCAGGATCCCAAACGAGCCGCGTTGATTAATGAGATTGAAAGCGTTCTGGTTGACTATCGTAAAGGATTTGATCAAGTTATTAAATATAAAGAACAACGTGTCCCTTCGGCAAGCCTGCGTGATTTAGTTTTTTTAGAGTGATATTATCGGTTCCAAACATGATCATATAGGAGGAACCGATGAAATCAGCACCACCATCACCAGAAGCAGTTTCCGCATTGGAAGAGGTCTGGCAGCAATTTCAACTCTGGCGCAAAACAAAAACCGGCAGGGAACGTATCCCTGCTTCATTATGGCAGGCAGCCGCAGAAGTCTTTTATATTGGGGGGCATAGTCTACACAAGATTTCAAAAACGTTGCACCTGAACTATACCGCATTTAAGCAACATGTGGAATCGCATCTTCCATCGTTAATTGATGTTGAGCCTGATGCAACACCTGAAGATTCCCCTGCTTTTATAGCATTTGAACTGGATCCGCCATCTCCTGTCTCAGAATGTATAATAGAAATGGAGGACAGTACCGGAGCAAAAATGAGGATGTGCCTCCGGGGCAAAACCGATCCGAGCATTCTTGGGATTTGTAAGTCATTCTGGAGACACCAGCCATGATTCAGATCACTCCCCACATGAAGATTCTTTTATCTGTAGAGCCTGTTGATTTTCGGAAAGGCATAGATGGAATGGCTGCATTGTGCCGAAAGGTTCTAAAATCAGATCCTTTTTCAGGCTGTCTGTTCGTCTTTCTCAACCGCCGCAGGACTGCCATAAAAATATTAAGCTACGATGGCCAGGGGTTTTGGCTCTGCCAGAAACGATTGTCCAAAGGCAGATTTAACTGGTGGCCAACAAAGGGCCAAGGCGTTGACAAACCCCTGGATGCCCATGAACTGCAAATGTTGATCTGGAACGGTGACCCTTTTCATACCCAGGCAGCACCCATGTGGAGAAAAATTCCGGCATAATTTTTTCTTGCCGCTCTATTTTTTGCGTGCGTTCAAGTAACGGTTGTGTTATAGAAACCAGCCATGGAGAATAACATCATACTCACATACCGTGGCAAGAGCGTAACAAAAGAAGATATTGCCTTTATAAATAACCTGGTGGCAAATCATCCCAATGCCAGCCGCTACGCCCTGTCAAAGGAGTTGTGCAAGGCATGGAACTGGGTTCAGGCCAATGGCAATCTCAGAGACATGGTGGCCAGGGGGTTTATGCTTAAGCTCCACAGGGAAGGGCATATCACCCTTCCGCCCCCAAGGTGCAAAATCAAGAACCCGTTTGTAAACAGAACCCCGCCCCCAGAGATAGAGATGGATCAGACCCTGGTTAAGACCGATCTGTCCAGAATAAAGCCCCTGGAGATACGGCAGGTTAAAAAAACAGACCAGGAAAAAATTTTCAACAGCCTGATCCAGCACCACCATTACCTGGGATATTGTCATCCCGTGGGTGAACAGCTCAAATATATGGTGTATGCCCAAAACAGGCCCATCGCTTGTTTTTCATGGTCGTCGGCACCCCGTCATATCGGTGCCAGGGACAAATATATCGGCTGGAACAAGGAGGATCGGGTAAAAGGCCTTCAATATATAGCGTACAACAGCCGATTTCTTATTCTGCCCTGGATCAGGGTTCCCCACCTGGCCTCTCATCTTCTGGGGCTTATGGCAAAAAATATTTCCAGGGACTGGGAGAAGATTTATAATCATCCACTCTATTTCCTTGAAACCTTTGTGGACACGGAACGGTTTTTGGGTACCTGTTATAAGGCCGGCAACTGGATCTATCTTGGCGATACAACCGGGCGGGGAAAGAATGAAAAAAAACATGTAAAAACCCGATCCATCAAGGCGATCTGGGGGTATCCCCTGACCCGGGATTTTCGAAGCAGGATGATTGGCGCATAGACCATGGAGCATATCCGGTTGACCCAGGAAGAGATTGACGCCCTTTTGAAAAGGGTGGAAGCCAATGCACTTGATAAAGGTGATTATGAGATCATCAAATCAATGACGGAAGCCATCATGACACTGGCCCAGGCCCTGGACAATAAAGCAGCGTCCATAAAACGCCTTCTTACCATGTTGTTTGGCCCAAAAACTGAAAAAAAGGATAATGTTTTAAAAAAGAACGAGCCCGAAAAAACGGATGAAAACTCAAAAGAAACAGAGCCGAAAAAAAAGGATAAAAAACCACCCAAAACCAAACCTGAAAAAAAGAAAAAAGGACATGGAAAGATACCTGCTTCCAAATATACTGAAGCCGATCAAAAGTTCATATCCCATGAAAAGTTTAAACCCAAGGATTCCTGTCCTCTATGCTTCACCGGCAAGCTCTACCCGATGAAAAAATCGGGCATTGCCATCTACCTGAAGGGCCAACCCCCCATCAATGCAACGATTTATAACCTTGAAAAACTGCGTTGTAACCTGTGCGGGAAGGTGTTCACGGCAGCGGCTCCGGAAGGCATTACCGGAAAACATTATGATGAAACGGCCAAGGCCATGATGGCAGTTTTAAAATATGGCTACGGTTTTCCCTGGTATCGCCTGGAAAAACTCCAGGAAAGTCTGGGCATACCCCTGCCGGCATCCACCCAGTGGGAAAAAATAGAATCCCAGGCAGATCTGATTTACCCGGCATTTGAGGAATTAAAACGCCAGGCAGCCCAGGGTGAGGTCCTTCACAATGATGATACCACCATGAAAATTCTGGATCTGATCCAGGAAAACAAAACACGGGATAAGGATGAGCGTACCGGCATCTTTACATCGGGTATCATTTCCCTGCTTGAAGAAGGGAAAAGGATTGCCATCTTCTACACCGGTCGTAATCATGCAGGAGAAAACATCGCTTCCCTTTATGAAATGCGGGATGGAGAAAAAGACCCTCCGATTCAAATGTGTGATTCTCTTTCAAGAAACATGTCCAGTGAATTTAAAATTATCCTGTGCCATTGCATTACCCACGCCCGCAGAGGTTTTATCGACGTAATCTCCAGCTTCCCGGACGAATGCCGCCATGTCATTGAGACGTTGGCAGAAGTTTATCATGTGGATGCTCAAGCTAAAGAACAAAACATGACAGCAGATCAGCGGCTGGCATTTCACCAGGTCCATAGTGGTTCACAGATGAACGCTTTACGTTCATGGCTCGACACCCAGATCAAAGACAAACTGGTGGAACCCAATTCCGGGCTTGGGAATGCGATCACCTATATGATCAAACACTGGCATGAGCTGACTCAATTTCTGAGAGTTCCCGGAGCCCCACTTGATAATAATATTTGCGAACAATGCTTGAAACGCTTTATCCTCCATAGAAAAAACTCAATGTTCTATAAGACAGAACATGGGGCCTATATCGGGGATATGTTCATGAGCATAATTCACACCTGCAGTTTAATGAAGGTCAACGCCTTT
This sequence comes from Desulfobacula toluolica Tol2, assembly GCF_000307105.1. Taxonomy (NCBI): domain Bacteria; kingdom Pseudomonadati; phylum Thermodesulfobacteriota; class Desulfobacteria; order Desulfobacterales; family Desulfobacteraceae; genus Desulfobacula; species Desulfobacula toluolica. The sequence continues at coordinate 3,154,442 of NC_018645.1, read as the reverse complement.
AATTATCTGGTGGCCCTTCAAAAATATTCTGCCCGGGTGTTTAAAAATCCCTCCCAATGGATGCCCTGGAACTATGAGACAGCTGCAACCCTTGCGGCACAGTCTGCCTGAATACACCTGTGTTTTAATTAATCAGAGGCTTATGGTTCACAGCATTCATGCTGAACCTCATGCTGTATTGAGAACCATTGGTAACATACCCGTGAATAAATTTCACGCAGGCTCACCGAAAGGACACCATGGGTCAGCATCTTTAGCTGTGCCTGCCGCAATGCCTCGGCCTTCGACACCCCGGGTGCTTTCAGTTGCCGGTAGAACTCAGGAATAAGGAGCGCCGCTACCTCGTCCCCGACAAACCACAAAGAGGCAAGTGCGCTACAAGCACCTGCCTTGACCGCCACACCCGCCAGCCCGAGGGCGGCCCGGTCATCCCCTGCAGCGGTTTCGCAGGCACTCAAGGTCAGCAAGTCCACCGGATTTTCCCGGAACCTACTGAGTCCGACAAGGGTTTCAAGATCATTCATGGTCAGTTTACCATCGTAAGTCCACAAGTAGGATTCACTGATATTATCTTTAAATTTTCCATGGGTTGCCATATGGACGATCGTATAAGGAATATTTTTGAGCTCTTGCTCCAGGTTTTTGATATTAAAATTCTCATCAAGCAACTTCTTGCCTCCGTATAATTCCTGAATGGTTTTAAGTTCCTCAGCAACCTTTGGCAGGGGCGGATTGTTTTGCACCGATTTTGTCAGGCCAGTCAACAATGGCCGGGCTTTTTCCTCTTTGACTAAATTGGGTTTAATAAAAGTCAGTCGTCCCGGCATGATCGCCACGGCGTATTTGCCGATCAGAAAACGGTTGCCGTCGTGGAGGGCAGCCATGGGAATGGTGCGCAGGAAGTCGTCTGGAATAAAGACCAACGTGTCGATTCTTCGAGCTGTCAGTTCACCTTCAAGGGGCCTGATGAGCCAGTTATAAAGCCTTTGGGCATACGGTTTATATTCTTTCCAGTTTTTTTCTAATGCCCTGCGAAAGATTATAGTCCCTTTCTTCAGCTCGTTTCTGTTTGTTGTTACTATAAATCGTTTTATCGTCTCATCCGGCAGATTCAGCAGTAATTCCAGGCGGTCAGGAAAAAAAATCGGGTATACTACGGCCGTGTGACCTGCAATACCTTCAAGGCGCTCAAGCTGGATTTTTTTCTCTTGCAATGTCGTTATGCATGGATCTTGAAAGTAGTCGCATAACTCGGCTTTTCTTAAATGCTCGATTGTATCCCGAACCTCTTTCAAGTCATCCTGAATAGCTGTCGGATTTGTGCGAGTTTCAGCTCGCTTGAGCAATAAGTCTGCCATCTCCAGAAAGATCTGTCCGCCCCTGTCTCGAAAGGAAATATCACTGCCTTGGTAAGTGGTGGAAAGATCCTGACGGATTGTCTGAAGATTTTTCATAGCGTGCCGATATGTTGCAATGGCTCCATCAATATCTCCCTTGACCCTTAACAGACGTCCGGTTTGCCTCTGCCACAAATAAAGGATCTCCGGAGCGCTTACCTGTTGAGCAGCGAAGATGGCTCTGCGTGTCAGGTATAAAGCTTCATCAATGCGTTTCTCATCCTCGTAGAGTTGCCCGAGATAACCCAACGCATAGGATTTCACGCGAGGATTCCCGATTGTGTCAGCAATGGCGACTGCCTCAATAAGTGCCTGGTAAGTGCGGTTTCGCCATAGATTGGGAGAGTGCGTAAACTCAGAGCCAATCGTGTGGAAAATTTGCCCCAAGGCGACCAGTCCATAAGCTTTATCATGGGAGTCCTCCAGTTCTCGCGTCTGCTCTAAGGCCGGTTCAAGGTAAGTTTCCATTTCTTTGGGATTCAACCATCGAACCGCAGCCCTCGCAGCATTGATTAATGCTTTCGTGGCAAGCAGTTGATTGCCGGTCTTCTTGGATAGATTGATGCACTTGTCATATTCGTCAAGGGCTTCGCCATATTCTTTTTGGACGGTCAGGAGATTGCCCAGGTTGTTCAAGGTCGCGGCTTCGATATCAGGCCTGCCTGCCTCACGAGCCATGGCAATGCTGTCCTCTAAATGACGTCCGGCTTGTTTCACCGCTCCGATCGAAAAATACGCGTTGCCTTGACTGCCCAGAATGGCGGCCAAACGAGCCCGATCATTGATCTCCTGTGTCAGTTCCTCTGCACGGCGGAGAGTTTCCAAAGAACGACAGTGCAGCCCCAAAACCTGATAGGCATTGGCCAGCTGAATCAAGGCATTGATCTTCTCGTCAATCATCCCTGATGCATTGTAGAGACTGACAGCTTTCATCCAATGGCTCGCAGCCAGTTTATAATTGCCCCGCCGGAACGCTTCCATGCTTTGAGAGCTTCGGTGGTCTGCCGACGAGGTTACTATGATGGGCTCTGCAGCCGACCATGCCACATTCCGGTCTCCGGGCAAAAGATTTCCCAGACAGAATACGATAACCAGCGTTAATATCAGCTTCGGCTGGAAAAGAGGAAGGGTTTTTATGTCATTATTCAATGCGTATTCAATGTCATAAAGTTAACGACAAGGTTTTAGATTCATATGATACTCGCGTTTGTTGACTTTGTGTTTCCGTTTGAATTTTCGACCAGGACGAATTGGTTCAGTAGCATTCATGAAAACAGAATGGATTTGCTGAATTAGTGAAGCTATCATTTCAATAGGTCTTTCAAAAAGCAATATAAGCGTATCTTTCGATTTTGAAATGGCCTGAGTCATATTTAACTGTTGTTCGTGCTTGTTCCCTTCACTTGCCTGCTTTACAGCCTCTTCAGTAGGTGAAGCAAGAACCCAAATTAAATTTTTAGTGAAAATCTTAGAATGGAAATCTTGATAAACAGATAGCGCTGATTCCCCCGAAAAATTCCCGACTTGAATACGTTCTTTCATGAATAAATAGTCAACTTCTACTGGCCAGCGTAGATGGTACAAATCCTTGAATATTTTTTTAGGATAACGTTTCTCATCGGTTAGTGATGTAATAAGAACTTCAATTTCGCCGGAATCCAATTCGACACGGATGAGACGCAAACGTAGGGGGTGTACATCAAGTCCTATATCCAAGCATTCTTTTTTTGACTGATACGAAGCATTGAGAGTTATCATGGTCTCGCTTGCCCCGGAATTGATAAAATTCTGTACTATTTTCCACTGTTTAGAAATCCGGGCACAAAAATTACCACCCCTTGATAAAATTAGATTAAAAAGCCAATAAGCTGGGTATCCACGGTCCAAAAGCAACAAATCATTTGGCATCAAATTTAGCATGTGCTGACACAACAATTCTCTTTCACCGATTTGGTACGGGGTGATAATGGCATCGACAGTTACCTTGTTTAGAACATCAAACATCTGTGATATACGCGCCATAGGAACCTTGGAGCCATTCGTTGGCTTCATCGTGCCGAAATGATCTTCTATATTTTTATATTTAAAGAGTTTAAGAGTTGAACCATCTACCGCAAGGAGATTGAGTCCGCACCATTTTTTAGAATTTTTAAAATATTTATAAAAAAAATTAAAAAGGTGCTGGTTCAATTCAGTGATGTCCGGTTAGGTTTTTGCTTGCTTTAAATTTTTTTGATCTTTGACAATATTGTTCCCATTGGAATTACCCCGGTCCAGATTCTGGCCATTCATCAGTTCGTTCAAAATTGTGGTCCTCAATTGCCGGACCCTTTTGATTGATACTTTTTCATTAAACTGTTCCTGGCAGTATATGGCCATCAGTAAATATGTGATAAGGCCTCCGAGTATCTGAACCATGAGACCATACTCACTGCGGGCTATGAGATGGTAAACTTTTAAGTGTTCTTTCCACCATTTGAAAAAATTTTCAATGGTCCACCTGAGTTTATAAACACTTGCCACTTGTTCCGCCGTTAAATCATGTCGGTCTGTTGCAACATAATATTTAACCCCGGAAATCTCATAGCCGACCACCCGTACTGGATTTTTTGTCTGGTTTTGATTTGGTGTGCCAAGCAGCGTTGCGGCATCATAGAATACATGGCTGTCGGGTTTGATAGCATTTTGTTTAACTATTGTCCTGGTTGTTCTTGCTTTAATACGGCAGACAAAGTGTTTGCTCTCTTCCTGGAGGAGATCAAAATCTTTATGAGATTGATAACCCCGGTCCATGACACCAGTTTGCCCTTTAGAAAGGATGCGGCTCACAAAAGGGCGCTCTCCGCCGTTACCTTCAGTCAGGAATATTTTATTTGGAATGCCGTGATTGATATCAAATCCACAATGCGCTTTGGCCTTTTTAGAATTTTTTCTGTAGTCAGCCCAGTGCATTGAGAGTACAGCATCAATCAAACTGCCATCAATAGAGACTAAATCACCTAATTCAGCGTGAGCTTTTGGTAGCACGCCCACTGCCTGGTTATAGAGATTTTCGAAGATGAACTGTAATTGCTCAAGGCCCCGTCCATTTATTATTTCAGAGAAGCTACTTCTGCTAATTCCACCATCGGGAGCGATGTTTTGTTTGGCAAATTCATTTTCATCCAGATCTTGAATCAGATGTCGGGCGGATTTGTGCTCTTGGAGGTGGAAGTATACCAGAGCGTTTAATTGATCTTCAAAGGTCATTTTTAATGGACGGTCTCCTCGTGAGTGTAGTTCGGGTGCAAGTGTGAGCAACTTTACCAAAGGGAACTTGAACTTGTCAAAAGTCAGGGACTGAATTTTATGTTTAGGGATTGAGATATGCGCCATGTTGGGTCTCCTTGAAAATTAAATTTTTTCAAGGCACGCCAAAATTTTTGCGCACATTTGTCAACAAAAAAACGACAATATTGGCTATAAAATCGAACTTTTTTTCATGCAAAAAACTAACCGGACATCACTGGGTTCAATTCAATAAAAGCAGAATATTTTAGTTTTTTTCGCGCAAGGGATAATGCCATTTTGGATACCATTGCGACCGCAACCTCTGATTTAAATAAAGCCTTGAAGAAGTGATCCAATTCATCCTGATATGAGCCCTTTGGCAAGTTTATGAAGTAAAGAATAAGTGTTTGAAAGGTTAGAATTCGTTTTCTTGTAAAGTCTTTGGGTGATTTTTTGTTTCGATTAACAAAATCTTCCGAATATAAAATATTTTTCAAAAATTCGATAAGCTTGGCACAAATATGGAAATGCAGGTTCCATGCCAGCATTAGACTTTTCTTGAAAATTTTTTAACATTTTTATCTCCTTTTCTACATATCATTATCATGGCATAATCACTATTAAAGTATCATAAAGACCAATGAAATCAAAGGATTATGTTATTTCCTTAACTTTATGACATTGAATGCGTATTGACTACTCATTGTTCATCCCCTGGAATAGAGCAGGTCGTTGACCTTCAGCCAAGGCATTGCACAACAGGGATGCGGGGTAGTAATCGCCGGTGATTCCTGCAATTCGTTGATAACTTTCGAATATCCATTTCCCATCATTTTGAGCAGCCAGCCAGGCGGCATACAGGGTAATTTTTGCGGCTTTGTTCAGGCCGCTTTGTCTGAGTCTGTCTTCGTCAGGCATGCACGGCAGCAGATTCGGGTTTACCACGGTAAATTCTTTTTTTAGTTTTCTATTTTCGGCATCTTCTATTTTTATAATGTAATTGCCTTGTGAAAGGATGATATTATCTATCTTTAGGTTATTTTCGACCAGCTTTTGAATAATAAAGGGCCTGCGTTCATATTGGTGATATAGCCGAATTTGATACGCTGGTTTACCGCCTTGCCAAGTTAAATAAAATGGCCTTGTTCCCGATGTTAACATCTTTGGCCCTTCCAGCAGCGGAATGGACAATATCCCATTTCCATCGTTTCTTACATACAGGTGCTTCCTAACACATTGTTTTTCATACTGATGACGTTCGGTCAAAAAATATGTTATCCATTTACATATATTTTCCAATTTTGGTGATATGTTTTTAATAACTTTATTATCCCATAGTGTAACCGTTTCTTTGCTTTTTTCATTTTCTGCTAAATTAGCGTAGACAGATACCGCAATTATTGCGAACATGATCGTTGCCGTCCATAAAATCGAATATTTATTTTTCAGTTTCATGATTTATCAATCTCCAGATCTAAAAATAAAATCTTTAAAGCAAAGCAGGCTATTCAAAATATTAACAATAATCCAGGGCATAACGAAACTGTACAAAACGTCGGGGCTAAGGAGAAAGAGGCGAGTTGGAAAGAGAATCATTAAGAATAATAGAATAACGACAATTGCCATATTAGAGAGAATGCATGCTTTAAAAGAATCGAATCGAGTAAAAAAAAAGGATATAATAATCACAAACAGAGTAAAAATGCTTATTTTTTTCCACCAACACAAGCCTTCTTTATTTTCATCAAAATGTAATAATGAGTGTATGGCATTGATAATGACCAAAGATCCCGGCATCCAACCCAAAGGGGTTTTACAAAAATCTTGGCAATCATCATGACTTCCGCCAATCATCACGATTTTGCCCTTTATGTCTTCTGCCTTGCAATCACAAGTCTTACCAGCTGAGATAACCTTTAAGAATTCTGAAGTTTCAACAGGATCTTTTTTTCCAGGTTTCCATGGCATGCTATAGATGATACGCTTGCGAATTTCTTTATCGGTAAGCTTTATCTTAAGACAATCTGGAGAAAAATCATGTAAATTAGATCCTTTTTTTATTGACTCCTCGGTATTCTTCAAAATTTTGATGAGTAATGGAATAGATGGAATAACCTGGCCACTTTTTGTTGAACATATTGGTTCCCATAATTGGAATCGCCGTATCGTACCATCTTCTTCCACATGAAACATGGGATCGCCCCAATAGATATCACCAAAAACCACTTCATCAAGAAAAGATTCCCGTTTTTCAACACATCTATAGGTTTCATTGTAATCAAAAGTGCCTGCAAGAATGATTTTAGCTTTGCGGCCGGATTTTTGAGAATATGTTTCAAGAAATTTTTTAAAATCCTCATCTCCTGTCTTATAATCATTACTGCTCTCAGGACCAACGGTATAACCAAAATTGACATCGACTATGACTATGTCTGCACCTTCCTTCACAGAAAATTTAATAAGTTCTTTAAGCTGGTCCCGAGGAGTAAAAAAAAGGTTGTTCCATTTTTTATCTTCATAGGTGTCGTTGTCAATATTCAGCCACACAATGGCATTTTCTTTTTTTTCATCCTTAAGTGTGACGCCTTCGTACATTTTCATCGTCCAGTCTATGAAGGAATCTTCTTTATGCCGAATCCATGCACGCAAATGGCTTCATATGTTTTCAGTATATACAAATACCGGTTGTTCAATTCGAATTACGATGATCGATAACCCTATGCATAAGGTGATAACGGATTTCAGTAGAAAAGCTTTGCTGAAGACTGTATTACAGATATTGAAAACAACTTTTATCATCCACTTCTTTATATAAGAAGCACCAGCGAACACTCTTATCCGGGAACACCTGCCGAAATATTTTAGTTTTCGAAAAACATTTCCTCTTAATGTCCGGGTTCGGTTTACGAACTGATGAAAAAAGGTGATAATCCTTTTAAAAGATCGGATTTTTTTCCCCATCTATGACCTCTGCCTCATTGTTCCTTTAATATTGGACTTCGGAGATACAACGGATATTTCGCAGATTTGAGAAAGAGTTTTTTGATTGATTAAGTTGCAAGCAAAAACAGCTCAGCATCAAAAGAAGATTAGGTATTTATTTTAAAATAGTCAATAAAAATATAGTGTTGTATAAAAAAAATGTACCTGCAAGATCATCGAAACGTTTTTCGCACTCTTTACATGCATAACATTGGGCATCATCCATCAAACCCTTTGTATTTACATGCAGTTGTTGGATTCCGGTCATGGATTGGAAAATTCAAAACTGACGTTTGCCATATCAAGATCCCGAAATCCAACATAAGCCCCTATTGTATTAAAACTCAAGCCCCATCATAAAACCCCACACCTGTTTGGGCATGCTGTATCCGCTGATCTCCTGGTAATTGGTTCCGGTTAAATTATTGACAAAAAGATTCAAAGTATAATTCAGGCCGTTAAATTTGAATTTTTTTTCAAAACCGGCATCACAGACAATATAATCCTCAAGTTCATCGCCTTTCTGGGCATCCCTTGCTCCGACATATTTTGCACTGACCTGGAGCCATCCTTGAGGAATGATTTCATATTTCCCCATGACCTTTACCTTGTGCTTGGGAAGGGTGGCAGGCAGATAATAAGTCCAGTCCTGTTCATTGCCGGTCTGTGCCACTTTATATTCCTGGAATACATAGGCTGCAGTGGCTCTTAATTTTTTTGAAAATTCAATAGCTGCTTCCAGTTCAAAACCAGAGAGTTCCAGATGGTCAATATTGTACAGGCAATTGGAACCTGCTCCTGATCCGGGTGACGTAATGCCGTTATCATTTATAAAATCTTTGATATCATAATACCAGGTTGCAGCCCTGAGGCTTATTTTGTCAAAATTATGAACCACCCCGATTTCATATTCCATGGCGGTTTCAGGTTCCAGAGAGGTATTGGTTTCGGAGGCGCACCGCGCCCACCAATAATAATCTCAGGGGCAGGGCAGCCGGTATGACCGGCTGGCTGCAGCATAAAGGGTGGTATCCTGTGTGGCTTTATAATCCACCTTCAGACTGGGGAAAAAGTCCGAGTCAGTTTCGGTTTTCCCGCTGTTGGGAACACTGAAAGGCCATCCCGGTGGCATGGCCGCATACCCCATTTCCATCCAGGAATAATAGGTTGCCTTGTCCACCTGGTAATACCTGACCCCGGGGGTCAGGGTCCATTTGGGCCCCAGGGTGATGATATCCTGGAGATACCCGGATTTAACCTTATAAATGGCCCTGGTGCCCGAAGGCTGACCCAGTTCCTGGTATTCCAGGCCAAAGGTGAAAACATGGTTGTCAAAAAGTCTGACATCTCCATATTCAAGGATCATTCCCTGGGTCCGGTCATCCATGAACTGGTCCCGGGAAAATGTTCCGCTTTTGTCGTAAAGTCTGGTCCATCGGCGTCCATCAGTCATGAAACCGTGAACTTTTATCTTTCCCGGACCTGCCGGAATTCTGAATATGGCATCCAGATAAGTGGTATGCTTTTCCCATTCAGGCGTATCCGAACCTGGCAGCTGGGGCCAGTTCAGGTGGCGCAGCTGGTCCCTGGACCTGCTGAAAACAGGATAGTCAGGATCATAAAGTGCTGCCACCCCTGAATTGAAATCATTGGGATCATTGATAACCGGCATGCCGTAGTCAACCTCGGAATATTTCACACCCAGCTCAAGACCGATCTCACTGGGCAGATGAAAGTCCAGATGTCCGTTAAAGGATTTGGTCTTTTGAAAATTATTTTTCAGGTATCCGTCACTCTCCTGTTTGGCCCCGGAAAAATGGAAATCCGTATGTTTACCGGCACTGCCGTCAATGGATGCAGCCGTATTCCAGGTGTCATAACGGCCATATCCTGCCCTGACCTTGCCTTTGGCTATCTTTTCTCCGCCCCCGCCTTTTTTGGTGATAATATTGATGACACCGCCGATGGCAAAGGGGTGAAGCACTGAATGACCGCCTCTGATAATTTCGATCCGGTCCACATCGTCCAAAGTCAGGGTGGACCAGTCAACAATATATCGTCCCATGTGACCGGTCTGGTTGATCCGCCTGCCGTCAATTTCGATTACCAGCCGTCCTTCATTCAGTCCCCGGATGGAAACCTCATCCCCGGGGCCGGCCATCAGGGCATTGCTTCGCTGTACATCCACTCCTCCGATTTCTGTGAGTACATCATTTAAGGTCGTTAAAGAGCCCGGTTTGATAAATTTGTCCATGGTGATCACGGTTTTTCCCGATGTGATTTCAACACCCGGCTGGGCTGCCATGACCGTTATTTCACCCAGGTTCACCGCCTGATTTTCTGTTTCTCCGGCATTTGCAGTCATGGCCTGGCACATCAGAAAACCTGCCAGAATCATACAACCCCATAAGTTGTGCAAGGGTTTACAAACATTCATAGATTTTATCCTTTCCTTTTTTTGGAGGCACTCCTCCGTTTGGGGTGATATCCCCCATGGTTTTTAAAAGGCCCGATTGACAGGAAAGGAGGGTTGCTGGTATGCTTGATTCTCCTCCCCTGGAGGGCACGGGAAAACAGGTGTTCAGTATCTTTGCAGGATCAACACCTGTTTTCCCCCTTTATCTGATTATTTTATATGCTGACCTTTATTTTTAGCGCCGCTTTTTTTGCCGACAAAAGGTATCGGCCGGGTTCATCCGTGAATTCCATGATGCCAAGGCCGCACTGCTCACAAAAATTTTCCATCTCATGTTTCACTGGGAGCCTGTCCCTTGACACAGCGCTTTCCCCGTCATGGTGATCGGCAATCTCTTTTGCCGACAGAAGATGGGCAATGGTCAGAATACCGTTTGGCTTTAAAATTCCTGCAAGTTTTCCCAAAGCTGCTTTCTGGTTCCGGAAATGGGGAAAACAGGCAAAACAGATAATTGAATTAAAACCGGCAATCTCAAGAGGCAGGTCCATGACATCCGAACAGACAAAGGTGATCCTGTCATCCCCATGGACCTTCCGGTTTTTAGTTATCATTTTTTCGGCATAATCCACTTCAAAAAGCCTGCCTTTTGAAGAAAGTCGGCTCAGGATATAGGGAACCAGAACCCCGCTGCCGCATCCCACATCCAATACCTTATGGTCCGGCTCAATATTGAGACTTGAAATGATTTTCTCTATCTTTTCTGAATGCCGGCCATGGATTCCGGTCTCAGGATCTTTGTAAAATTTATCCAGCCAGGTATCGGCTCTTTCATTGAAAAAGGCTTTTCTGGTCATATCTTGCACGTCTGTATCCATTTGTCACTCCTTACAGGTCCAGTCCATCCACTGGCAGGACCTGAGTTCTTTGGCGGTTTTAACATTAACCTGATAAACATTCTGATAAAATTCCACAAGCCATTGTTCAAGCCGGATGTCTTTAAATTTTTCCGGGTAGGCTGCCTTGGCCATGACCATGACATCAATGGGATATTCCAGTCTTTTTTCACAATTGCAGGGAGTCCAGGGCAGGGCGCAGACTGTCCTGTTACGGACTGCTCTCATGTCTTTCAGATCCTGGTAATAGGGGGCTTCATAAAGCTCTGAAGGCGGATGATATCCCCAGGAAGTGACCAGTACGATCACATCCGGATCAAGGGAAAGAATCTTTTCCGTATTAAGGATATTCCAGGCCCCTTTGCTGTCATAGGCATTTTCAGCATGGATAAAATTTTTGAGAAAATAGGTCTGAATGGTATCGATTCCTTTGACATGGCCTGCCCCGCCCTGACTTCTGGCTTTGGGAGAAAGTCCCAGCAACAGCAGTTTTTTCCGGTTTAAGGGCTTGATGTCTACAGTTCGTTTCCTGACCATCTCCACACAACTTTCAAGGTAATCGGCCAGTTTTTCAGCCTCTTCCTGCTTTTGGAACACCTGTCCCAATAATTTGATTTCATTGCTGATGGTCACAATGTCCGGTCGGTCAAAGGTGTTGGGTCCCTTCAGGACCACCAGGGGGATGTTTAAGGATTCCAGCAGGGAGATGCTTTTTCCCAGGATATCCTCCGCAGCTGAAAGGGAGCATGAGCCGGTACGGATAAGGATCAGGTCGGGATTCAGATCGGCAATTTTTTCATAATTAATGCCTGCTCCGTATCTTGACACCAGGGGCAAGTCCATGAGCCAGGGGTTGAGATGGGTCACCGGATTCATTCCGTCCCGGTATTCATAGGTCTTGCTGCCCATGGTGGGAAAGGAATAGGACCATATTTTCGGAAGACAGGCAGATCCAATGCCCACAATTTTTTTTACCACACCCAGCCGGGTCATGACAGCTTCGATCATGCCGTCATCAATGTTGACCACCCGGTTGATCCGGCACGGGATCTCAATGGATTTGCCCCTGAAATCCGTTACCATAACAGCATTCTTTTGTTGGGAAAAGGCAGTGCCTGTCAATGAAAGCAGGACAACTGCCATTACCAGGAGTCTATGCAGCTTTTTCATTTTATACCGCTTTTTTATGGTATGCAGCTTTTTCATGGCTTATTCCTTCAATTTTCCATGAAAACTTCATGGAAACATGCTCAAATCCGTGAACAAAGCCTTCCTCTGTTTTAAAACATTTTTCCTCAAGATAGGATTCAAGAAGGGGGAGGTGTTCGGTCCGGATTAGGTCAAACCGTTTGCAATAAAAGTCTATGGCATCTTCCATTGAAGGAAAAAATTCATGGAAATGGTTGGAAAAGACCTTAACTTCCGGATAAATACCCATCTGGTAAAGAACTTGGAACAAAATGTCACTCTTGGGGCCGCCATGGTATTGCTTCTCAAACAACCTTGGCCACAATGCCTTTGGCATATCTTCCCAGCCAGGGATACCGGCATGCCAGAACAGTACCACAACACCCGAGCAGACCTGGTTCATTTTTTCGATGGCAGCCTTGATATCATTCATGCCAAGGGACATGGAAGCCATCACCAGATCATAGGGCGGGTCAAGCTCCATATCCGGGTTCACATCTTCCCAGGTTTTTTCAATGGGGATGATATTTTCGATTCCTTTTTCTTCCATGAAATTTTTCATGACCGCATTCATCCCGGCAGAGGGTTCAATTGTGGTGACCGAGTTGACAATCCCGGCCATGGGAAGGGCAAGGCTGCCGGGACCTGAACCAATATCCAGCACACGTGATTTTGGAGTAAGGGGCAGGCCCTTGATTGTTTTATCAATCCGTTCCTGGTGATGCTCAATATGCTTTTTGGAATAAACAGCAGCTGATTTTTTATCAGCCCAGAAATCCTTGCAGCTTTTTCCGGACGAATTGTGCCAGAGGTCCATTTCATGTTTCCAAGCCTCATTCCAGTTTATTTCATTGTAATTCATAATGTTTTTCTCCATAAAAAAAGGCCACAAAGGAACGGCAGATTTCTTCTGCCGGCCTTCATGGCCTGTTTTTGTTTTTTTAAATTATTTTTTTACAACACCCTTCCGGATGTAACACCCTTCTGGATGTTTATTGCCTGTTTTCTTAGTATAGTTGGAATATCATGTCAACCCAAAACAGTTTGTTGCAGAGCTGAATTGTTGCAATTTCGTTACCGCCCGTTCGGCAGCGGCCAGAGCGCCTTCAAGATAACCGCCGTACCGGGTGTCGGTTTCCGTACCGGCAAACTGGATGATGCCGTCCCAGATGGAGGTTTTACCTGCCGGGGGATGATAAAGAGGGTGTTCATGCATCGGCGGCTGGTCGAACTGGGTGGCAGTGAATCGTTCGCGGGCCCAGTCCTGGTAGTATACTGCCATCGGTTGATCTGCCGGTTTGCCGTAAATGGCTGCAAGTTGGGAAAGAATTGCAGATGTAAGGCTTTGTGGATGATTGCGTTGTGCCGCCGGAATGCTTATAAATCCGGTCAATCCATAAGGGCCCTGATTGTCGTTGGACCCGTCATGAATTTCGCCCAGCGGACCTGTCTGGCTGAATGCCTGGCCAGACAAGCCGGTTTGCCGCCAATACGGTTCTTCATACAGGGCGCAGAATTTCGCCTGGCCCGCCATCCATGTACCCATTTTCAGCATTGCCTGGGTCAAATCATGAGACAGGTCAGGGGTAAAGAGGATGGTGGCAGCGGCAAGGCGTGGGGGCAGGGCGAGGATTATATTTTTGGCATTAAACCTGGCCTTGGATTCTTTTTCCAGTTCGCCAACGCTGACAACGGCACCTGAGGAATGTTTTTTGATTTCACAGACCGGGTGATTGAGCTGGATGGCATTTTCAGGAATATTTTCACAGAGTTTTGTGATAAGTGCCATCATGCCGCCGGAAATTCGCCGGCAGGGGGGAGACATGTCATAACCTCTGACTGTCCTGACGGTTCCATCGGGAGTTTGAAACCTGCCCATACCCTCTTCAAACTGGCGATAGCTCTTGAGACCCAGAACTTGAATAAGGTGAACGATTTTCGGGTTTATTGAGGGCCAGTACCAGGAAGGGCCGAGATCGGAAAAAAATCCTTGATGTTCTGTGCTTAAAATCCTGCCGCCAACTCGCTCACGGGCCTCAAGAAGTATAAAAGATTTGTTTTTTTTGGCCAGCAGACAGGCGGCATAGATACCGCTGAGACCTCCTCCAATAATTATGGTATCAATTTTTTCCGTGTGCATTGTAATATTCCATTATAATCTCAACGTTTAAGCAGATTTTCTATAGGTTTTCAGATAGCAAAACCCGATCGTTTTTTCAACCGGGTTTTGCTTGGATAGAACATTGTTTGTCAGGAAGACTTCATGTTTTTGAGAACCTCTTTTACCTGGTTGCCGTCAGCAAGTTTTCCAAAATGCTTCATAACGTTTCCCATGGCCTGCATGGGACTCTTGTACCCGGAGAGGTCGACATTATCCAGTATCCACTGCTTGATCTCCTCGGACGTGGCCATTTGAGGAAGATATAAGTTCAGCAGTTCCAGGTAGTCTGAGGTGGTTTCTTTTTTAAGCTCAAGTACGGTTTTTTCGGATTTGACAAATTTGCGTATAATATTAAGGAGGTCGTCATCGGTGATCTCTTCAGGCTTCTTGACCCGGGTGGTTTTTTTACCGCTCTCCAGGGTAATGGAGACGGTGAGGCTGGGAAAAGATCCCATGATGAGCCGCATGGTGTCCCTAACAGCGGTATCTTTTTTAACCATGGCCTTTTTCATATCCTGGCGGATTTTATCGTACAGGGAGATCCCCATAGATGCATCCCATCCGTATTCGGTTTTAATGTCTGACATTGGTGTTATCTCTCCTTTGATGATAATTTTGATTTCAACAGTATTTTATTCTGACATCATACCACATTGAGGCATGCACTGCTACAGGGTTATCAGCGGTTCTATTCTACAACTGTAAAATCTATGTGTTTGAGTTTTTCACCGTTTTCGGTAATCACTTCAACCCTCCATTTCCCAACATGCTCAGGACGGTTCAAGGTGACATTGCTCCATGTGCGCATGCGGTGATAGCGTATGCTGAGGGGAACTTCGCAATACCGGCGTCCGTTGATATAATAGACATGGGTCAGGGTGAAAGGAGGGTTGTCTGCCAGTACGGTCATCCAAACTACCGGTATTGACTCTTCTTTGAGAGAAAAAACTGTTTTGGCACAGACATATTGCTTTTGGCTGACGCTGCTGCAGGATACTATTTCATGAATTTGAATGCCGGAAGTTATATGGCTTTGTTCAGTGTCACTTACTTCAGTATCAGTTATTTCATTTTGGTAGGTAAATTTTTTCAAAACAGGGGTGGTTTTGGTTACAAAAGTATTTTCTGAGACTTTTTTTGACCTGAATGTTGGTTCTGACCTATATGTTGGCTCTGGATTATTTAACACAATTGTTGCCGGCGGTTCTCTGAAAATCATCAGGCCGGCCATAATCAACCCTGCGCAAAGAAGAGGCAACCATAACTTGTATGACTGTCGGACCGGCTTTTTTTCCTCCGGTTTCTTCTCTTTATCTTTAATAATTTTCCTGATTTTTTTTATGAGGATCTGATCCTTCTCTTCCTGAATCTGCTTGTACAGGGCGTTTGTGTCAATATTTTCTTTGCCTTGTTTTGGTGCTGTATGTGTTTTTTTAAAATTATCCGGGATGTCGTGGTCCATGTTATGGCAATACCTGCTTTATACGGTTGTTGTAATTTGTTAAAATACCATGAAATCAAATGCGAATCAAAATAATCGATATGACAGTTAAAAAAATTCCAACAAGCCCGGCCGGTTTTATATTTTCACGATAAATGATGGCGGACAGTACAATGGCGATAACAAAATGCATACCCACAATGGCGGCAACAAGCGACAGGGGGCCGCATTCCAGGGCGTATAAAAATGCATAAAACCCTGCAAAATTAAACCCGCCCATGACAACGCCAAGGCCCATTGCGGCCGAGCGTTTTTTCTTGGCCTTGTCATAGGACAAGGCCCTGGTAATTCCCAAAGACCCGATCATTCCCATAAGATATGACAAGGCTATAAAGGCAAGTTTGTCCACATGCATGGCTGCAAATTTGGATGAAATGCTTGCCGTGGCACCGCACAGCAGTGCCAGCAAGATAAATACGGCTCCCCGCCGTCCCTGTTTTGTTTTTTTCGTGTTTTCTCTCATCTGTATCGTCAGCACGATCATGGCGGCAACGGCAACCAGCAGTCCTATACCCTGGAACAGGGAAATTTGTTCTTTGAAATAGAAAATGGAAAAACCGGCCACCACCACCACGTTTAACCGGATGATGCTGTAAGCTATGTTTGCCGGGATATATTTGAGCGCTTCAATGTGGGACACGGTTGCCACAAGAAAAGATGCGCTGTTGATCAGAGACATGGTCATCAACCAGATGATATTGAGTTCATGGTGCTGCTGGAAAAAGTATACTCCCGTACTCAACAAAGTTACCGTGGCCATGAAAGAAAAGGTTACCCATTCGGTGGGATATTTTTTTTCTGCCGCTACCTTATAAAAAAAACGCTGAATGCCCATCAGCAGCAGTGCAAGCAGGGCAAAAAAGTACCAGGAGATCATGTGTGAAGCCTTAAGGTTAATATGTTTTTATTTTTATCAGACATGCTTGGGAATATAGACCGGAATTAAACCAAGTGCAATCAACTCATTTAAAATTATTGCAAAGGGTTTACACATTTGCTTTAAAGAACCATATTATTCAACAGACAGTTAAAATTATAGAAAGCCAAGGACCTTAAATTTTATGAAAAAATGCGTTTTTCTGTTTTTATTATTGCTTTTGCCGGTAGGCATGTCTTTACCATGGCCTGGATTTGTGCCTCAATTGTTTGCAGGGGAGGGCAGTGTGAAGATTCTGATCCTTGGAGATTCTCTTAGCGCAGGGCTTGGAGTGGAACCACAACAGGCTTTTCCCGCCTTGATCCGCGACAGGCTAAAACTCAAAGGATTTGACAATGTCAGTCTTATAAACGGCAGCATCAGCGGCTCCACAACAGCAGGGGCAGTGTCCCGGCTCAAATGGTTTCTCAGGATAAAGCCGGATATTCTTGTCCTGGCGCTGGGGGCCAATGACGGACTCCGGGGTCTGTCTACCGTGCAGATGACCCAGAATCTGGATAAAACCATTGTCCTGGCAAAAGAAAAGAGACTTCGTGTGATCCTGGCAGGCATGAAGCTTCCACCCAACTATGGACCGGAATATGCCAAAGCCTTTGAAGCGGTCTTTGCATCCCTTGCACAAAAACACGATTTGCCCTTTATTCCTTTTTTATTAAAAGATGTGGCAGGCATCGCTTCCCTGAACCAGGCAGATGGTATCCACCCCAATGCAAAAGGTCACAAGATTATTGCAGCCACTGTATTTGACTGCATCCTGAAGCAATTATGAGTTTGAAATAATTATGATACCTGAGCAATTATGAATTTGGAGCAATTATGATTCTGGAACTTGAAAATATCTGTAAATCCTTTCACCAGCCCAGATCCGGTGCGATTGAGGTGTTAAAAAAGGTCAGTTTCACCCTCGGCACCGGGGAAACCAACGCTGTAACCGGAGAGTCCGGCAGCGGGAAAACCACGCTGCTCTCACTGATCGCAGGACTGGACAGCCCGGATCACGGCCGGATTCTTTTGGAAGGCGAGGATCTGTGCGTAATGAAGGAGGATAGGCTTTCCCGTTACCGGGCCATGAAGATAGGGATCATTTTTCAGCAGTTTCATTTAATGCCCCATCTGTCTGCCCGTGAAAATATCAGCCTGCCGTTGGAGATTCTCAAACAGCAGCAGATTACGGAGCGGGTAGATGTTATGCTGGAAAAGGTAGGCTTGCAGGATCGTCAACATCATCTGCCCGGACAGCTCAGCGGCGGAGAGTGCCAGAGGGTTGCCATTGCAAGGGCTTTGATTATCAAACCCGCCCTGCTGCTGGCAGACGAACCCACCGGCAACCTGGATATCAAGACCGGGGATAAAATTGCCGGTCTCCTGTTTGACCTGGTGGAAAAAGAAAATAAAACCATGATCATGGTGACCCACAATTCAGATCTGGCCGGCCAATGCCAAAAAATCAGGAAGCTTGAGCAGGGGAGGCTGGCCTGATGCTCTGGATACGCATGGGGGTAAGGGAGCTGATAAAAAACAGGGGTTTTGCTCTTTTTTTTATATTAAATTTGTCTCTGGGGCTTGCAGGATTCATTGCCATTCATTCTTTTGGCAGATCCCTGGACCGACATATGGATGAAAATTTAAAGGAGATCTTAACGGCAGATCTGGTGATCTCCTCCAACCGGGCCTTGATCCCGGAGGATCTGGCGCTGGTGGACAAGGTGTTTGAAAATAACAAGACCCTGGCCAGGCTGGTCAGCTTTTATACCATGGTCAAGGCCGGACCCAACGCCCGTCTGGTAAAGGTCATGGCGATTGATACGGCCTATCCCCTGTATGGTGACTTTTCTTTGGAAAAACAAACCCTGAAAGCAAGTATCCAGAACTCCCCCGGAGTGTTCATGACCAGGGACACGGCCTATGCGCTTGGCATCCGGGATAAAACTGATGAAAATACCCCTTTTAAACTGGGCGATAAAATGTTTATGGTTCACGATTATTTTGTCACCGACCCGGACAAATCCTTGACCGCTGTTGAACTGGCACCCAAAATTTATATGGGGATTGAACAATTGGAAGGTACCGGGTTGATCCGATTCGGCAGCAGGATCAGGTATTCCCGGTTTTACAGGTTTGGCAGGGATGCGGATGTCCCTTTATTGGCCCAAACCCTTCGGCAGGAATTTGCCCGAGCCCATCCTGGTCAACCAATGGTGAATGTCCATGACAGCCGTGATATCAATCAAAGGCTTGGCCGGTTAACCGGATATTTTACCGGGTATATGGGGCTGGTCAGTGTGGTGACTCTTTTTCTGGCAGGCATTGCCACAGCTTATCTGTTCCGGGGGTATTTGAACCTGAAGCAGCGGGAGATCGCCATTTTGATGAGCATCGGTGCGAGACACCGGGAAATCTATCTGTATATCAGTTTTCAACTCTTTGTTCTGGGCACCCTGGCCTCTGTTCTGGCCATATTTGTCTCCCTGTTCCTGGTTCCTGCATTTCCCGTTATTTTCCAGGGGTTGATCCCGGATAAGGTGAGGCTTGCAACGGATTTTAACACCATTCTTCTGGCCCTGGGTCTGGGGATGACGGGCAGCCTGATTTTCTGTCTGCCGGTTTTTGTTCGCATCTTTGGTGTAAAACCACTGATGCTGCTTGGTGGAACCCATATGACAGCCACAAAAAATTCCGTTAATCTGCTGCTAAGGATAGCAAGTGTTTTACCCGGACTGGCAGCGTTTTTACTGATCTCTGTTTTTGCAGCCGGTTCCGTTAAAAACGGTAGCATTTTTGTGGTTGGGTTTGTCCTGGCCCTGGCATTTTTATCCGCCTTGGGAAGGCTTTTGTTTTCAGGCTGCAAACATCTTTCCAACACCCGTTATCCTATGGTAAAAATCGCCTTTCGGAACCTTTTTCGAAACAAGTGGGCCTCTTTGTCCTGTTTTGTCACCATTGCCATGGGCGCTTTTTTAATATCCCTTATCCCCCAGGTTCAAAAAGGACTGCAAAACGAAATTGTCAGGCCGGAAGGCTTGAAAATTCCGGTTTTTTTCCTGGTGGATATTCAGGATGAACAAAAAATGCCTTTTATGGAATTTATCAGGAACCAGGATGCCAAACTTGTCAATTTATCCCCCATGGTCCGTGGACGAATTCTGACAAAAAACCAGGAGTCCTTTTATGGTGAAACCAGGCCGTCGGGTTCCGGATACCGGGGGCGTGGCCGGAGACTGGAGTTTAATTTCTCCTATCGTCCGGATCTGGATGTGTCGGAAACCATTGTCCAGGGACTTCCTTTGTCAAAAATCCCCTGGGAGTTTGAATCGCAAACCCCGTTTGAAGTCTCTGTTGAAAACTCTTTTGCCCGGCGATATGATATTGAAATAGGGGATCTGCTGGGTTTTGAAATCCAGGGAATTCCCCTTCAAGGACGCGTTAAAAACTTAAGAAAGGTTCGATGGAACAGTTTTTTGCCCAATTTTTTCCTGCTCTTCCAGGACGGAGTTTTGAACGCTGCCCCCAAAACTTTTCTGGCAGCTGTCTCTCAAGTGCCGCCGGCAAAAAGACAAGACCTGAAAAATAAAATTGTCGATGTCTTCCCCAATGTTTCCGTCATTGATGTGACACAAATGGCCACGACCCTGCTGGATATAACGGACAAGCTCTCTTTGTCCATCCGGTTTATGGCCTGGCTGGCCATTGCTGCGGGCCTGGTTTCTATTTTTTCCATTGCCCGCCACCAGGCCCGGAAAAATGAAAATCAAATCAATCTGTTAAAAGTGCTGGGATCTGATTTTAAGGCCATCCAGGCCATCACCCTGCTGGAATTCGGTTTTATTGGATTTACCGCAGCCTTATTTGCCATCCTGTTGAGTTATGTTTTTTCATGGGCTGTTTCCTGGTATTTTTTTGACAGTCTCTGGAAGGTCAACCTGATCCTTTCCTTTTTGATTTTGGTGTTGACCACCTGCATCTGCATGGGTGCGGGCTTTGCAGCCTCCCGCAAGGTCATGAACTCAAAGCCGGTCAAGCTTTTGACAAATGCCGAGTAACGATTGGGTTCATGAAATTAAATAACCGCCAATGTGTTAAATTTATATTTCAAGGATCGTTCAGATTTTCTTGATGTTATTGTGCTTATAAAGCACAAAGAGTGTCATAAGATTGGTGAAGATCATGCCTTCGGGGCTTTTTTGGATGGATTATTGACGGCTAAAATGATAAGTAGACTGAAATTTAAGAAACAGATGCTGTTGCTGAAAAATAGTTTCAGCATCAAAAAAGTAATTTAATGATTGAGACGATAAAATGGAAAGATTTTTAGTTATTGTTTTTTCTGCAGCTTTTGGGACAGCGTTTTTCTTATGGTTTTCTCAGGCTGTTAAAAAACAATCCATGCAGGAATATATACTGGCACACCAGTGGCTGTTGCATCCAAACTCAATTTGCTACTGGCGGACTGCCATGGCTGTCATTGGATTTGCCCTCTACTTTTTCACCTCTTATCAATCTGTTGCCATCTTTATATTTACCTTTGCGGCAATCCTTGATGGTGCTGACGGTGTAGTGGCAAGGGGATGCAATCTTGGATCCAGCTGGGGGGAATGGCTGGATCCCATGTGTGACAAATTGACTTATTTGCCGCCATTGATTGGATTTGCCTATGCAGGAATCATATCAATAGAATTGGTATGGATACTTGTGGCCATTGAATTTGTGGGCCAGTTTCTTGCCAGGCGGATTTTGACTTGGATCAAATTCTCAGGGGCAGCCAATAATTTTGGTAAAATAAAAGCCATCATCTGTTTTGGTCTTGTTATTTTATGTGCATTGATGGATAAAAATCCTGATATCATAAACATTGGCGATGGGGTTCTCATGGCCTGTCTTATCCTTTCATCCGCTTCCGTGGTCTTTAAATTTATTCCCAACTGGCTCTATGCAGATCTTCTTTCTTCACTTAATTTCTGTTGTGGTGTCACCAGCCTTATCCTGACCCACCATCATTATTTTGCCTGGGCAATTTGTATCATCATTGTCGGACAATTGTTTGACTTGTTCGATGGGCGTATGGCTCTAAAACATGGTGGAACCAAATATGGCCCTTTAATGGATGACATTGCCGATTTTGTAAGTTTTGGGCTGGCCCCGGCCTTTGTGGTCGTAAAAACAGGCGGTTCATTAGCATGGTTTGTCGGTGGTTTTTTTGTTGTCGGGGTTGCATTTCGTCTCATACGGTTTGTTCGGACGGATAAAAACCGGAGCGATCTGCCCGAGGGTATATTCAACGGACTTCCCAGTCCTGCGGGAGCATTGATTGTTCTTGGCGCTTCTCTTGTGTCAACTCCGGGCATATTGTGGGGCATTACCTGTGTCTCTATCGGCTTGATGGTGAGTCATATTCGTTTTGCCCATTTTGGCCGGGTTATCCTTAAGAAGATTCCTAAACCCTTGTTTTTTATGATCAGTGCAACAGTTATTGTTACGCTTTCTTTTATTTTAAAAACAAAAAATACCCAGATGTTCGGATATCTGATCCTGGGTTCTGTTGTTGTCTATATGGTTGTGGGCAGGAGGTGGGTACGCGCTTGATCCGCATAATTCACATTAGATTCGCAATGGGCATGTAATATTTTATCCAAAATATTTTTTATATGAAAGTCTTCAAAAAATCACAACAAAGATTTTCATGTTTTGTTGTGGGAAAACCACGGTGAAGTAGCATGTCTGCCTAAGGCCGTTATTGAAGATTTTCCGGATAGTTTTTGAAAACAAAAGGAGAAATAAAAAATGGGCAAAGAAAATATTGCAGAGAATGATCGCAAAATGACCAGTATGTTTGAACGGTATCTGACAGTCTGGGTCGCCTTGTGTATAGTTGGCGGCATATTGTTGGGCAAGTTTGCTCCTGGTTTGGCCAAAACACTGGATGGAATGTCGATTAATGTTAAGGGCGCTCCGGTTGTTTCCATACCCATAGCGGTGTGCCTTTTTTTTATGATGTATCCAATAATGGTAAAAATTGATTTTGCCTCGGTCATCAAGGCGGGTAAAAGCGGGAAACCTGTCTTTTTAACACTTTTTATCAACTGGTGCATCAAACCGTTTACAATGTATGCCATTTCAATATTTTTTCTCGGATTTTTATTCAAATCATTTATAGGATCGGATGCGGTTGATCTGGTCAGATTGCCTTTCGGCCTTGATCTTCCTGTTGGCGCCCATCATGGTGCCGGGGTAGTTGTTTTGCAGGAAGGCATAAAAATGCTGCAGATTCCATTATGGCGAAGTTACTTTGCCGGATGTATTCTCTTGGGAATCGCACCGTGTACTGCCATGGTTCTGGTCTGGGGATACCTTTCTCGCGGGAATGACGGCCTGACTCTGGTCATGGTTGCCATCAACTCTCTTGCCATGCTGGTCTTATACGGTGTTTTAGGCGGTTTTCTGCTTGGCGTAGGGAAGCTTCCGATTCCATGGCAGGCATTGCTTTTATCTGTGGGCATTTATGTTGCTCTTCCCCTTGTTGCAGGTTTTTTTTCCAGGAAATGGATTATTGGTGCCAAAGGTGAAACATGGTTTAAAGAAAGATTTTTACAGGTATTAACTCCCGTCACCATAATCGCCTTGCTTTTAACTCTGTTATTATTGTTCAGCTTTAAAGGGGAGGTTATTACATCCAATCCTTTAACAATCATTTGGATCGCCATTCCTCTTTTTATCCAGACCATTTTCATTTTTGCCCTTGGTTATGGTGCTGCCAAACTATTAAAGTTAAAATATGAAGATGCTGCTCCTGCTGCTATGATCGGAGCATCCAACCATTTTGAAGTGGCCATTGCCACTTCTGTTATGCTGTTCGGTCTTTCATCCGGTGCGGCACTTGCAACAGTCGTGGGGGTTTTGATCGAAGTTCCGGTCATGTTGATGCTGGTGGGTTTTTGCAAACGCACTGTCTTCTGGTTTGACAATTAATGGGTAATTTTTATACTCGGTATAAGTTTTTATTGGCACTTTGTCAGTTTAGTGTGAATGCCATGTATTTGATGTTCAATCCCTTTGACAGGGCAGTATTTTCGAAAGCGGAAACGATGTCACGGGCACCAGGCAGGTTGCAATCTGTTGCATGAATATTATCTGACGCTGCAACCACCCGCCCGCCAAATTGTTCAACAGATTTTCCGGTGTAGTCGTAGAACACGTCACTGTCAGTCTTTAAATGCACGATACCTCCGGGCACGAGCAAATGTGCATACAGGTCTAAAAACAGAGGGGCGGACAACCTGGATTTGATTGCCCGATTCTTCAGGTGCGGGTCAGGAAAGGTGAGCCATATTTCGTGTATCGAGTTTTCAGCAAAGAATTCCTTGATACGCTCAATACGAACACGAAGGAAGAGGACATTTTCAAGGCACTCTGCAACTGCTTTTTCTGCGCCGACACATATGCGATGACTCTTACTGTCGATTCCCACACAAAGTTTGAAAGGATTGGCAGCGGCGAATGCAAGACTATGCTCTCCTTTGCCGCAACCCAGTTCGAGAATCCTTTCCATACCTTTGTAACGCTCATCATACCAAGGGTATGTGCAAGGCAATCTTGAATCGCCGAATACGGAAAAAGTAACGTTGGGCAGATGTTTGACTCGTTCGTATCTGTGAAGTTTGTTTTTTGCCATGATTATGATTTTTGTTTGTCTGTTGTCGGTGCATGGTACTTTTGTGAAAAAACGTGTGAGCATTTCCAAACACTCTGTTGTGTGTTGATATATAAGTCTTCTACTTTCTTTCTTGCCCAAGGCGTTTTTCGCAGGAACTTGAGACTGGATTTTAATGAGGGGTTGCTGATAAAACATCGGATATTTATGCGTTTGCCCAACTCGTCCCACCCATAATGTTCAACCAGACTGTTTACGATCTGCTTAAGAACCACGCCGTGTAATGGGTTGTTGGCTTGTTGTTCTCTCATGAAGCTTGCTGAAATTCCTTTTACGTCTAAATTCTTGTTAACCGTTATTGTATCATCTGTCTCAAGTATTATGCCATTGCAGTCGAACCGTTTGAATCAGGTGTGCAAAAAATACCAAAGCTCGATATCATAATTGATTTTAGCAAAAAAAGGAAGCAGAGCATTAAAAATTACCGGTCACATCAAAAAAAACAGCTCCCGGTTTTTGGTATCAATATTAAATTTTCTGGAAAATTTGATGGGATTGTGCTTTATTCCAGTCGATAAGGCATTTGTTTGTATGTATTATGGCCTTGACAGGAGCATGACAATGAAACAAAAAACTATTTTTACCAGATTCATTCAGTTGTGGGGAATTGTTTTTCTGATAGGCACTGGTGCAGGTATTATTGCCATTGATGTTATCGGCTCGTATCGTGTTGGCTGTTTTCGCGCTGATCAAATGCGCACAAATTACATTGCCCGTCAGAAACAGATCATCAAGCAGGAGGTTCTGCGTGTTGTGGATATGATTAATTATGAAAAAGAACAAAGCACAGCGCTGACAAGAACAAAGATCAAGACAAGGGTTTATGAGGCATGTTCCATCGCTGAAAATATTTATCAACAGAATAAATCCACCAAAACCGCACCTGAAATTCAGCAGATGATTATAGACGCTTTAAGACCCATCCGGTTTGAACACGGAATCGGTTATTATTTTGTTCATCATCTGGATGGTATGGTTATACTGTCTGGTGATAAACCAGGGTTTGAGGGATTGAATCTTTGGGATATGACGGATACGCGCGGTCAATATGGCTGCAAAGACATGACCGAAATTATAAATAAATCAGGTGAAGGATTTTATGCATATCACTGGACAAAACCCAATGCAGCCGG
Organism: Desulfobacula toluolica Tol2; assembly: GCF_000307105.1. Lineage (NCBI taxonomy): Bacteria > Pseudomonadati > Thermodesulfobacteriota > Desulfobacteria > Desulfobacterales > Desulfobacteraceae > Desulfobacula > Desulfobacula toluolica. The sequence goes on along the minus strand of NC_018645.1, from coordinate 3,128,859 downwards.
GAATGATTTTGAGAAAATCACTTTCGTCAAAAAAATCGAGCCATATGACTGGTATGTCGGTGCCGGTCTTTATGTTGATGACGTTAAGGAGCAAATAAAAGAAACGCTGCTCTCGGCTATCAGCAGAATAAGGTTTGGCGAACAAGGATATATATTTATTAACAGAATGAATGGGGATGTCTTGGTTTCAAAAGGTCATCTGTTTTCCGGAACGAAAAAATTATGGGAGGTTTTCAATAAAAATCCGGAAAAGATGAAAAGCCTTTTCGATAAGGAGTACAACATTGCTTTAAAACCTGGAGGGGACTATATCTACTATTCGTTTGTCAAATTGAATACACTTGATAAGGAATCGCCTAAAGTCTCTTTTATTTATGGAATTCCTGATTTGCAATGGTTTGTCGGCGCTGGCGTGTACCTTGATGATGTGGAAAAGGATATTGCCTTGATGCAAGATGAATTAAGCAGCCATATTAAGGAGGATACTCTCTGCTTTGTCTTGATTTCCATTGGTATAATAATTTTGTTTCTATTCTGGTTCAGCCGATTTAACCGCAGGCTTAAGGGTGATTTCAATTTGTTCAGCTCGTTTTTTCACAGGGCAGCTTTTTCTTATGAATTAATTAACAGAGATCTTGTTCAATTCGATGAGCTTGACCGGATGGCCGAAGATGCCAACAAGATGCTTTGGGAGCGTAAACGGACTGAGGAGGAACTCAGATGCCTGCGCAATTATCTTTCTAATATAATCGACTCCATGCCTTCTGTGATAGTCGGTTTAGATCTTGACGGCAAGGTGACCCAATGGAACAATGCGGCACAGCGTATAACCGGCATTTCTTCTGATGCGGCACTGGGCCTTTCTTTGGAACAAGCCTTTCCGCGTCTGGTTTCGGAGATGGAGCGGGTTCGTGAGGCAATTAGGACACGGGAAGTACAAATTGATTCCAGACAGGTCAGGAAGGAGAACGGCGAAACGCGCTATGAGGATGTGTCGGTTTATCCGCTTGTTGCAAATGGTGTGGAGGGAACTGTGATCCGCGTGGACGACGTAACCGAGCAAGTGCGCATTGAAGAGATGATTGTGCAGTCGGAAAAGATGCTTTCTGTGGGCGGGCTGGCTGCTGGCATGGCTCACGAGATCAACAATCCACTTTCCGGCATGATGCAGACAGCTGAAGTCTTAAGCAACCGTTTGACCAGGAGCGACCTTCCTGCAAATGTCAAGGCAGCTGAGGAAACAGGTATAACCATGGAAGAGATTCAGACATTCATGGAAAAACGCAAGATCATCGATATGTTGGGCAATATTCGTGAATCGGGCAGCCGTGCTGCGGAGATCGTTTCAAACATGCTTTTTTTTGCTCGAAAGAGCGATTCATCATGGCCTTCTTACAATTTGGCAGACCTGCTGGACCAGATAGTGGAGTTGGCCGGGACCGACTATGATCTGAAAAAGAAGTATGATTTTCGACGGATCAAGATTGTGCGCGAATATGAAAATGATCTGCCACTTGTTTCTTGCGAATCAGGCAAAATCCAGCAGGTTTTGTTCAATATCCTGCGCAACGGCGCAGAGGCCATGCAGGAATATTCAAATGGCAGTCAGCAAAAAACACCTTGCTTTGTGCTGCGGCTGGTTCATGAACTTGAGGCTGGAATGGTGAGAATAGAGATAGAGGACAACGGCCCCGGTATGGATCAAAAGACCCGAAAACGTGTGTTTGAGCCCTTTTTTACTACAAAGCCCACCGGCAGTGGCACGGGTATCGGTTTGAGTATTTCTTATTTCATCATAACTGAGAACCATAACGGCAAAATGAGCGTTGAATCCATACCAGGCGAGGGTACGAAATTCATCATCAGCCTGCCGGTGAAGAGGCGGCGGTTATGAACCGTGAAACGGGAACAACACTTTTTATTTTTTTTATGAAAGTCTTCAAAAATCCAAACAGCGACTTTCAACCTTTGTCGTGGGCAAACCCGGATGAAATGCCAGGTCAGCCCATGGCTGTTACTCCAGAGAATCAAGAATTATACGAGTAAAATATATGATTTCTTTTTCAAGATTTCTTTTTTCTGAAGTATAACTCAAATTAAAAGTACAAAACGGGCATGAGGTTGCAATGGCTTTTGTGCTGATTGATTTTAAAAGAGATTCCGCAATGTCAATTGAGAGTTTTGGAAATACCGACCGTATACCTGCTCCTGCTCCACAGCAGATTGCATCTTCTCTGTTTTTCTCTGCCTCTTCTAATGTTGAACCGCACATTTTTAAAAGTTCTCTGGGTTCTTCTGTTATTTTTTCACCCCTTGCAAGACGGCATGGGTCCTGGTAAGTGATTGTTTGTTCAACTTTATTTAAAAGTTCAGGCCGTTGTTTCAAAAGCTCATAAATAATTTCAACTGCATGGGAAACTTTAAAGTCCATTTTACCCAGCAGATCAGGATAAAAATATTTAAAGCATTTTAGACAGCCGTTGCATGGCACAACAATATGTTTTATTCCAAGTTTGGAAAATTTTTCCACATTTTTTTCAAAATATTGTTTTGCAAGATCAGTTCTTCCTGATTCATAAAGATAGGTATAACAGCAGCCCTCTTCTTCCAGCATCATAAAATTAAAATCAAGTTTTTTTAATACATGATAGGTTGCATGTGCAGCATCCTTTACAAGGTATGCCGGAATGCATCCAAGATATAAAAGGGTATCGGATTTTTTTTGGATAAATTCTTCATCAAGCCAATCAAGTCTCTTGCCAGGATCACCTCCAACAGAATTGTCTTTTTTCTGGATTCCTTTAATTATTATTCCATGTTTTTCCAGAGGACCGATACCCTTGTTTGCAAGATTTGCTCTTGCTTCATGAACAAGTCTGGTAATTTTTATTTCTTCAGGGCAAACTGATTCGCACTGCATGCATTTAGGGCAATTGTAAATACTTTCTTTTCTGGCATCATCTATCTCTTTGTTGTAAAAAATCATTTCAGCTGTTTTAAGCCTGCTCATGGCAGAGAATACTGGTTCCCCTGTTATTTTGTAAACAGGACAAACTTCATCACAGGCTCCACATTCAGTACACTTGTCAAGTTGATCTTGCATGATTCACCTCTATGTTTTGTGATACAAAAATGTATAAAAGCGCTAAGTTTTTTTGTCCATTGGCGCTTAGCTGCCCATGCCTTTTAAAAAAGATTTTCAACATTTTTCTCATTAGGTGCTTCCTCAACCACCTTTGAAAAGACAAAACCAAGTATATATGCACTGGCAGCATCTAAAAGCATAAACATATCATACGGGTCGTCTTTTACAAATAGGAAGTCTTCGTTGATTCTAATACTCGATGATCCAGTTTTTAAAAATTGACATAGCGCTTCACGGTCAGTTATTATCTTCAAGCTAACAAAATGCTTTGTATTTTAATGACTGTGAGGATTTATATTTCCCCCAAGGCTTTAGATTCATATGTTTGAGTGAATCGTTTGACTTTACAAAATGCTCTTTTAAAAATACCGAGATCTGCTTGAAATGAGATTCTGGGTCATCACTATAAATGATTTGTTCAACAAAGGATAGGATGCTGTCAATTTTGATGGTTTCACATAGGCTACCAACAGTCTTTGCCGGCAGTTTGTTGTTTATTGAGGCCATTTGGTCTGAATGAAGCAGGAGACAATGATCAACCAACAGACTCAGGGTCAAACTTCTGTAAGACCCATCTTCATCAGGTTGTTTGGTCAAATTTCCCCATCCTTCATTCGCCTTATGGTCTTGAATAAAAACCTCCACGAGCCATCTGAGCATTGCGGCATCTATTATGTCAGTATATCGCCAGGTTAAATCCGAAGCAACAAGGTACCGATAATCCTTTTCCCCTTCGTATTTTAAAGCAATGACAAATCTTTTTTTCTTGTGGGCACATACATGTATTCTGGCACTTTTAATGTATACGGCGACCTTCTTTCCGCCGCGTACATGAATTGTCTTTTGAATCGGTTGACGGCTTTCAAAATATTTTTTCACTGATTTTTTTTATCCTTGAATAAAATATTTTGGTTATGCCTTATTTGACTGATGACTTGGGAGTTCCCTGTGATTTTTGAAGCCTCATCCATGAACTCAGCATTACCATACAGGGCATCTGCAACAACCGCTTCTACCTTTATCTCTGGATGTTTCCGCACAAAAATTTTCAGAAGGCCTCTGGCAATCATCGAAATAGTTGGATATTCTTCTGATCTTATCGGCTTTGACGGACGTTCTGATTTTGGAACCCCAGCCTTCCTTAACCTTTTATCCTCTTTGACCCATTGGCTGATTTTTGGATCAGGTATATGAAACTCGATGATCCAGTTTTTAGCACTTGACTTTTAAACATGCCAGCATCACGGGTATCTTGGCAGGCTTCATGATCCAGTAGATCAAGTTTTACAGAGGCCAAAAGCATTGATAAATGGTGCTTTTAAAAACGTAAGATAAAAAAACTGGATCATCGAGTAATACGGATTTCATGCTCATCTGAATCAGGAAGATGCTCACCGGTAAGCGAAAAAGAGGATGTGTCTAAATGGCTGTAATTCATCTTGACCCCTTCTTTTCCACATACATTGACAGCAATTTCTGAAAACAGAGCTTCTATGCCATATCCATGCACCTCATCAAGCGATCTTCCCAATTTGAACCGGTTAAAGTGAGAAGCTTGCACACCATCCCGAAAAAGGATATCCAAGGGTTTTGTTTCAAAAAACTTTGGAGTTAATGTCATCGGCAATTGAGTAAATCCCAATCCGTTAATTATCATTCCGGTAATGGCTTCTCCCGTGGAGATACTCTCCTGATCATCATATTTAAAATGGCTATCAATCAATTCAATCAAATTGAGATCTTTTATTGTCCCGGCTAACAAACCAAAATGATCTAAACGTTTTATATCAAGCATTCTAAGCCTCTCGTTGTTATTATAAACCCAAGGCAAAGAATATTCTTTTTTTAAAAAAAAGCAACTGCTCAATGTCGGTTAATAAGAGGCTCATCTATAGTTATAGATACAAGTTTTTCACGCTTTATATATATTTTTAATCGATGTTGAAATGATTTAAATAAAGCTTTTTTAGTAGGATCTTTTTCTGACGAGAGAATGCTTTGGAAACAGATTATGTGAAGTTATTTTTGAGCCTCCCCTAAGCTTCTCTAAAATGCTCCCACTTCTTGCCAGCTTTCCGTAATTATTCCCATAAGCTGTATATCCTGTTGAACATCATCCAAACTATTCAAGTTTAGTCCTTCCGAATCTGCATAAGCAGACATTTCCTGCATCAATTGGTTGACATCAGTACCAGTCAAATAGCTGCCGTCGGCAAGGGATATGTTTCCAACTTGAATCTCGTTGTTTGGACCGGTATCGTCTGTAATAGTGATAAGATCACTAACACCGTAACCAATCTGTAATCCATTCGAGTTTTGAAATATAACAATACTGTCTTTTTCCACGTCCGCACCAAATTCAATAGAATCCAACCCGGATGAAATACTGAGGGTGTCGCTTCCATCACCAAGACTAAAACGAAAAACATCATCACCTGCTCCGCCATCCAGGGTATCATTGCCGGTTCCGCCGATAATAACATCCGCTTCACTTGATCCGATTACGGTATCACTATGGCTGCCCGCATTGATCCAGGCTATATTGGTCAGCTTGGTTGCACTGAAGTCCAGGTAATCATAGTTGGCTGTACCACCGGCAACGATGTTGTTTCCCTCTCCGCCGTCGATTTCTTCAACTGTCTGATCATTCCGGAAATTATTCAACCGGATCGTGTCATCATCCGTGCCACCGATAATCCTGTCATACCCGTCACCACCTGTGATCCTGTCATAGCCCTGATCACTGCCTTCAACAATAAAGGTGTCATCACCACCGCCGCCGTTCAGGGTATCATTGCCGGTTCCGCCGATAATAACATCCGCTTCACTTGATCCGATTACGGTATCACTATGGCTGCCCGCATTGATCCAGGCTATATTGGTCAGCTTGGTTGCACTGAAGTCCAGGTAATCATAGTTGGCTGTACCACCGGCAACGATGTTGTTTCCCTCTCCGCCGTCGATTTCTTCAACTGTCTGATCATTCCGGAAATTATTCAACCGGATCGTGTCATCATCCGTGCCACCGATAATCCTGTCATACCCGTCACCACCTGTGATCCTGTCATAGCCCTGATCACTGCCTTCAACAATAAAGGTGTCATCACCACCGCCGCCGTTCAGGGTATCATTGCCGGTTCCGCCGATAATAACATCCGCTTCACTTGATCCGATTACGGTATCACTATGGCTGCCCGCATTGATCCAGGCTATATTGGTCAGCTTGGTTGCACTGAAGTCCAGGTAATCATAGTTGGCTGTACCGCCGGCAACGATGTTGTTTCCCTCTCCGCCGTCGATTTCTTCAACTGTCTGATCATTCCGGAAATTATTCAACCGGATCGTGTCATCATCCGTGCCACCGATAATCCTGTCATACCCGTCACCACCTGTGATCCTGTCATAGCCCTGATCACTGCCTTCAACAATAAAGGTGTCATCACCACCGCCGCCGTTCAGGGTATCATTGCCGGTTCCGCCGATAATAACATCCGTTTCACTTGATCCGATTACGGTATCACTATGGCTGCCCGCATCGATCCTGTGTATATTGGTCAGCTTGGTTGCACTGAAGTCCAGGTAATCATAATTGGCTGTACCACCGGCAACGATGTTGTTTCCCTCTCCGCCGTCGATCTCTTCAACTGTCTGATCATTCCGGAAATTATTCAACCGGATCGTGTCATCATCCGTGCCACCGATAATCCTGTCATACCCGTCACCACCTGTGATCCTGTCATAGCCATGATCACTGCCTTCAACAATAAAGGTGTCATCACCACCGCCGCCGTTCAGGGTATCATTGCCGGTTCCGCCGATAATAACATCCGCTTCACTTGATCCGATTACGGTATCACTATGGCTGCCCGCATTGATCCAGGCTATATTGGTCAGCTTGGTTGCACTGAAGTCCAGGTAATCATAGTTGGCTGTACCGCCGGCAACGATGTTGTTTCCCTCTCCGCCGTCGATTTCTTCAACTGTCTGATCATTCCGGAAATTATTCAACCGGATCGTGTCATCATCCGTGCCACCGATAATCCTGTCATACCCGTCACTACCTGTGATCCTGTCATAGCCCTGATCACTGCCTTCAACAATAAAGGTGTCATCACCACCGCCGCCGTTCAGGGTATCATTGCCGGTTCCGCCGATAATAACATCTGCCTCGTTCGATCCGATAACCGTGTCGCTATAACTGCCGGCATCTATCCGGTCTATATTGGTCAGAGTGGTTGCAGAAAAGTCCAGGTAATCATAGTTGGCCGTACCGCCGGCAATGATATTGGTGCCTTCACCACCGTCGATTTCTTCCACGGTCCGGTCATCCTTAAAGCTGTTCAGACGGATGGTATCATCTCCAGTTCCACCGACTATCTTGTCATACCCTTCACCGCCGCCGATCTTGTTATAACCCTGGTCGCTGCCTTCAACGATAAAGGTATCGTCACCAGCTCCGCCGTTCAAAGTATCGTTGCCTTCAAATCCCTCTATTACATCACGCAAGTCCGTACCGGTTATGACGTCACCCCATGAGGAGCCGGCAAGATAATTGGCAACATCCAAAGAAAAACGGGTAACAGCGTAGTCACCTGCCGTGTCGGTGGCAGTTACTGTCACATCCAGAATACCGGCATCACCGTCTTCCGGGGTACCACTGAATGCAACCGTATTCGGATCAAAGAAAAGCCATAGGGGCAGAGCCTGGTCATTCCCAAGTGATGCCGTATAGGTTAACGAGTCCCCGATATCCGCATCGGTAAATGTGTCTGGCGGAAGTATGTAATTAAAGGCGAAATCCTCGGTTGCTGTCTGATCCTGAAGTGCCACACTCACTGCCGGGGCAGTATTGACAAGATCGGCAAGGCCGGCCTGACTGCCGTCTGTAAATTGCAATGTATCGGTTACCAGCGAACCTGTATGGCCGAACCGGTCAAAATCCTTGAGCCGCAGAGCATCACCCTGTGAACCCACGTGAATGATCAGGTCATTGCCGTCCTGCTCAAAAGTGAGATCCTCAACCGTGATGCCTGTCCCGAATTCGATTAAATTTCCTTCTGTATCATTGGATACATCTTCAATAGTGTCATCCCCGTCACCCAAGTTGAACACATAGGTGTCACTACCGCTGCCCCCGGTCAGGATATCATTGCCCTTCCCGCCGGCCAGCGTATCAGCCCCTTCCTCACCTGATATCCGGTCACTAACGGCCGTACCGGCCAAAAGGTCGTCATTCTGCGTTCCATCAATATCAAAACCCCGCTGAAGCAAATCAGAGATATCAAGCTTAGAACCATAAGCAAACTGGAATGATTCTATTGCGGAGGACGTGAGCGGATCATCCGGATTGAAATCCTCGATATGGATCTCATCACCCTGATCCCCGACCCTCAGCAGCAGCGAGCCAAGATCTAAAGAGATGTCGTCTGAAGTAATCCCTTCGCCGAACCGAATGGTGTCTGTCCCTTGGGAATCTGAGATCCGGTCAGTACCGTCCCCTAAATTGAAAAGATAGGTATCGTCCCCGTCACCACCTGATAACAGGTCGTTTCCTTTTCCACCTTGAAAGATGTCGTTGCCTGCGGTCCCTTCCAGGACGTCATCACCGGATGTGCCTTCAATCACAAGATCCTGGAATTCGACATTGAGATCAAACGTATCCGACACATTCAGCCCCTTTTGATCCGTGGCTGTTACCGTAACACTGATGGTTTCTTCCGCAGATGGTGTGCCGCTGAAGATTCTTTTTTCAGAATCAAAGTTGAGCCAGAAAGGCAACTTACTTCCATCAGACAGGGTAGCGCTGTAACTCAGCACATCGCCTTTGTCCGGGTCTGTGAAGGTGGTGTCCGGTATCTGGAAGGTGAATATATCGTCAAGGGCTGTGGTTTGATCAGGGAGAGGGGACGACAGTACCGGAGCCTGGTTGTCTCCCCCCACCATGGTTTGAATCATCGCCTGGTCCCAGACAGCACCGTTGGAAAATTCCACACGGTTGATCTTGTTGTCGAAGCGTGTATTATTCACAGAGTATTCAGCTGCATAATAGTCGGCGATAGTAACCTGATCATTACTATTCTTAATTTCGAGTACCAAGTTATCACCATCCTGAAGTGCTAAAACATCGAGTTCGGTGATATCGGCGCCAAACAGCAGGGTATCTAAACCATCTGCCCTATCATTATCATTGATGATATCCTGACCATCACCGCGATTATAGATATACACATCATCGCCGGTATCACCAATCATTCTATCACTGCCTGCCCCCCCACTAAGTACATCATTACCATCATCGCCTCCCAACCTGTCATTACCGCTGCCGCCATAAAGCGTATCGTCTCCTTCTTTGCCGTATAGGTAGTCATTTCCGGCCAGACCCAAAAAGTGATCGCTATTAACGCTGCCTTCCATATAATCACTTCCTTCGGTACCCGACAAATGGAAAGGATCACCATAAAGTGCTGTTTCACCCCAGACTGTCCCGTCATTGAACTCCACCCTTTCAATCTGGCAGCCAATGCGGTTGCCTAAAATCATACGAGGCCATGTTCCTTTTACGGTTATGTTATCATCCGTGCCTTTTATGCCGAGACAAAGGTTGCCGGCGTCCTGCCAGACTTCCACATCTGCCGGATCAATACCATTCTTAAAACGGATGGTGTCTGTGCCAGTCACTTCATAAATAGTGTCCTGACCGTCACCACGGCCAAACAGATAGACATCGTCACCTGTGCCGCCATATAGTTCATCGTTGCCGGCTCTGCCATCAAAAACATCATTGAGTTTTCCGCCTCTCAAAGAATGATCATCCCAAATGCTTATCCATTTGTCATCCTGGTCCGTACCGACAAGGGATGTCTGTTCCAATAGATACCTGTCCAATGGTGTGCCGTCACTGAGTTCCACCTCAAGCGCCCTGGCGTGCGGATCGGTAAACCAGGAATCAACACGGATACTGTCCCCGGTGCCTTGAATAGTCAAAAAGAGATCATTATAATTGAAATCATTATAACTCCTGGTAGCAATGATATCATCATCGGAAATCCCTGCACCGAAACGGAGAATATCTGAATCCTGTCGCCAACTATCCTTATTCCAGAGGGTATCTTGTCCATCCCCGATTCCGAAGAGATAAACATCATCTCCGATTCCGCCCTTAATAAAATCATTTCCTGCTCCCCCACTAAGCGTATCACTACCTTCATCGCCGTAGAGATGGTCATCCCCGGATCCGCCAATCAGGGTGTCGTTGCCAATATCGGCATACAAAAAATCGCTGCCGTCGCCGCCATCCAATGTATCATTACCTTCTTGGCCATAGAGATAATCGTCATCGGTTCCGCCAAAGATTGTGTCATCCCCTGTACCACCAAAGATCACGTCCCAATCGTCTCCACCGTACAGGTTATCATCACCGCTGCCGCCATGCAGATTATCGTGACCTGGCCCGCCATAAATGGTATCTGATCCGGCGCCGCCATCAATGTTGTCATCGCCCCCCTGACCATCGATGATATCATCGCCGTTTGTACCGGTTATGTCTTCGCTCATGTCATATAATAATTCGGTATGACTGATTTCTTGTGATCCGATCAGATATGTAAACGGGAGGCCGGCATCACGCCCGCCTTTAACGACCAATGAATTGTTTGCATCAAAAACAACGAGAAGATCGTTCCCGTCAGGGTTGTTAATAATTTGTCCCCCCTCGTATGAAACATAGCGTATTTCACTGTACTCCGAAATAAATTCAACAGTGCTTGCACCTTGCGAATCAATAATGACATCATCTCCGCCACCCTGTAATTTATAAGTGTCTGCGCCTTCTCCACCCTCCATAATATCATTGCCGCTGTCCCCTGTAAGGGTGTCGTTCCCATCCCCGCCTAAAAGGTAGTCATCTCCGTCTTGTCCGTTCAGGATATCATCACCTTCCCCACCTTGGAGTTGATCTTTTCCGGCACCGCCATCCATAACATCATTGCCTTTTTGGCCAAACAAGAGATCATTGCCTTGCTCACCATAAAGATGATCATTTCCATCCCCACCCTGGAGTTGATCATTGCCTGCACCGCCATAAAGCATGTCGTCACCGATACCGCCGCCTAATGTATCCGCACCGGTTCCACCGTTGAGGATATCATTGCCGCCCCCACTATACAGGTAATCGCTGCCATCCCCCCCATCGAGAAAATCATTTCCTGCGGGAATATCAAAATAAATATCCCCCCCTCCTATGCCCGTTACAGTGATGGTATCGCCATCCTTCACCGACACAACGCCGTTAAAATTTACATCAGTGATCCAACCATTTGCCTGGTCAAATGTAAAATCGACCATATCCGGCCCCAACATCCCCATTATGGAGTTTGTCCAGAACAGATCGTTATCCCCCAGCAAAACGTCGTTACCGTCACCTCCAGAGAGATAATCATCCCCGGCATGACCGGTCAGAACATCGGTTTGTGAACCTCCGGACATGGTGTCATTGCCTCTGTATCCGGTCAAAATATCGAAGCCTGCTCCTCCGAGCATCACCGAACCAACATTACCCGTATCTTGAATAAGATCATTGCCATCCCCGCCATCCATGACATCACCGACAATATCCGGCGCCATAGTACTGTTTGAGTTACTGACAATATGGTCATCGCCACCACCACCGTTCAGGTAATCATCCCATGGCAATCCCAGGATATAATCACTGCCGGCACCGCCATAAATTTCCAAGGATATGCTTGTGGACATATCAGCAGTAATATCTGCATTATCACCAAACCCATAACTATAGGTACCCAGATCGTAATCCGGATGGTAATCCGATTCATCATCATCGGCACTTCCGACTAAGGTATGATCATAGTCACCTGGCGGCGTATAGTCTTCCAGGGTCAGACCTAAAGTACCATCACTGAAATCTTCAATCTTGATAGAATGATTTGTCGAGGTATGAGACACTATCAGGGTATTGCTGTTCTCGTCAAAAAGGGCATAATAATTTTCATCAGAGTCGCTATAAATATTGGAATCCGGACTCAGGCCTGTCCAGGTCAGTTCTGACAAGTCCTGTCCCTCAAACCAGATAGTACCCCGGCCGTCTAAATCATTGATGATATCACCGGTTCCGGCATAGTAGGTATCGTTTCCGGCACCACCTTCAAGCCGATCACCGGCATTATCTTCAATCTTTTCTTTTGATCCCCCGTAAATCGTATCATCCGCCAAACACCCCTTAATCGTATCCGCCCCGTCGCCGCCCTCAATCCGATCGATATCGATCAGAGCAGTCCCGGACAGATCAATGGTATCAGCCATGTCCGTACCGGCAATGATGTTCTCACCACCTCTGCCGTCAATGATTTCTACGGTATTCTCACCATTCTCACCTGAAAAGTCATGAACCCGGATGGTATCGTCTCCGTCACTGCCCCGGATGGTATCTTCCTCTGCCCCGCCATTGAAGACATCGTAATCATCATCCTCACCCTGGATGTAGAAGATATCTTTGCCATCACCGCCGTACATGGTATCTTGGCCTTCTCCACCTTCGATGTGATCTTCACCGCCGTGTCCTTTGAGGGTGTCATTACCGCCCATGCCGTACAGATGGTCGACCCCTTTGTAAAGCAAATCGTGCAAATGACCCGTACCGATATTGTCGATACCGGAGTGTCCGAACTGATAATGTCTAATATGTTCTGCTGTGTCCACGCCTTTCTCAAGTGTGACGTCAAGCGCTTTGTCATGGAACCATATGTCTTTTGTACTGCCATGAAGCAGATAGTAAGTGAATTCCGCACGATCCATCCAGAACTGATCCGATTGGTTTGAAATCGGTATCTTGGATGCTACTCCTGCTTCATAAAAAGGTGTTAAATTCCCTATAGCGGTCATTTCTTCAACACTTCCATTGATGGCCGCATTGGCGAGGATCGCAATTTCTCTATCGGAATAGTTGGTAATTGACCTGGTGGTGCCATTAACTGTTGCATCAAAATTTTGGTTATATTGAGTTACGATGGTGCCGATCGCCTTGTTGTGTTCATCTGAGCTATGATACAGACTGCTGAGTGCTGATGTTACGGTTCCTGTGAATGTAAAACCTGCTGCTTTGGAATATTCTATTTTTAGAGGCTCCTCACTAGCATTGGCATGTTTTAAAATCCAGGATTCAGCATTAACCAAATCATACTCTTCCCAAACATTGGCTTCTGTGTCCAGAAAAAGGCCGTCAAAGAATTGAGCGATCCCTCCCCTTGGATATAAAAAATCGCTGAACTTGCCACTACCTATTTCAAATTCGTATGTTAACCTGTCAGTGCCGATGTCAGAGGTAGCATCAACTCCAATATAACGATCAATCAGCTCGCTGGCTGCTGTAACTGCTGTGTAGCCGACAAAAACAGACCCAAAACTGACGGCAACTGTCCCTGCACCGGCTGCAGCCAACGCTGAAGCACCGGCAGTAGTTGCAAGACTTTCAAAAATAGCTTTCAGGAGTGCTTCATAAGGTTTGTCTCCATCGGCCATGTTCACAGCAAAACTTAATGGTATTCCTGCGGGAGCGTTGACAGTGAAAAATTTCATCGTACCACTGCTTGGCATTTCTTTTTCTGCCAATTCCAGAGCAAAAGCAACTAATGTGTTATAGCCTTTATCGGTTATTGTCAGGTAGACACCGGGATTGTCTTTTAACTCTGTTTTCGCGGCTTCCTCTTTTGCCCAGGCTATTGCACCTGTCTCTTCTTCTGCCCTTTTTTTAACAAGATCAACACTATTTTCTGACATCGGACTCTCCTTCTATGATTTTAATTTCTTCTCGCAGGCTTGCTCTACGCCAAAGTTCTTCCTGTTGTTCCAGAGTAATGTTTTTATCCTTTGCAAATGCAATAGCAAAAGACATATCCATCTTCCCAGCCACCTCATACCCGCAATAATGTTCTATAAGATACTTGGTATTTCGTGCGCCGACAGCATTCACAGCAATATGATAGATAGCTTCTCTTTCTTTGTGATTTCGAATTTTTTTATAAACAGGGCTCCCGTTATCAGGCGAATAAAATTCTTTCCTCATCTTGATGTACTGATGAATTGAAGACAGATCACAGTCAAAATTGTGGGAGTGTATCTCTCCAAGAATTATATCGCTAAGATTTATCAAAAGCGTCAACTGGGACAAAACTTCCATCTTAGGGTTATTTTGAACGGTTTGAGCTATGCTTGCCGAATCTTTCCATTTTGCTCGCAACTCGTTTAACCATTGCACCAGAAGTCTGTAGCGATGTACCATCTCAGGCAATTTAGCCATTTTTTTAGCTGAACCTAAATATTTTCCACTATAATATCCATCTTTAAGCGTGTAACTAAACGCCAATCCGGCAAACCCTTCAAGGTACTTTTCTTCCATCTTTTTATCTGCAAAAGGTTTAGTGGTCATGGCCTCCAGGCAGAACCAGTATTGATCTAAAATTTTAACCATTTTGGGAGATGGTCTGTTTCTTTTTACGCCAAAGTAAGGCCGATCCTTCTTACCAAAATGGTGATGAAACCACATATTTTGCCAAACACCTGCTTCACCCTCGTTTTTCGGGAGCAGGGCGACTCCTTTTTCATAAATTTTCCACTGTAATTTCGTTAATGGAACGATTATTGGCAACTCCGGATGCAAGAAAGTCGTCAGAATAGCTTTATAGGAATTCAATGTCTGCCCGGCAACAAAATACTCTTTGGCTGCCAAATTAGCGTTTTCTTTTCCGATCCACACAAGCCGGTGGTTTATGTAGATCGTTGCCGACATAAGAGCCACGACGACCGCCAGAGTTTTAAAAGTCTTTTTTTGTTTGGCACCAATCAACGGCAACAGGACTATTTCTTTATTCTTTTTACTCGCACGCCGCCTCATCAAGTGCCGAACAATTAGCAAGACGATGTATGTGGCGATAAAATAGAGATATATTAACACTGTCGCTATCAGCAAGAATGTTAAACTCATTAAAAAAGGAAAAATTGGGGTCGTATACATTGCATTGTCCTCTTAAAATCACAATGGGACTTGGGGTCACATCTTGATTAGTGACTTAATCCTATTGAATTGTCGTTTAAATTTACTATCTTTTTTTAAATTATTTGTTCTTATACCTAATCATAAAGATGATCATTTCCATTCCCCCCATCGAGAAAATCATTTCCTGCGGGAATATCAAAATAAATATCCCCCCCTCCTATGCCCGTTACAGTGATGGTATCGCCATCCTTCACCGACATAGCTCCGTTAAAATTTACATCAGTGATCCAACCTGCCTGGTCAAATGTAAAATCAACCATATTCGGCCCCAACATCCCCATTATGGAGTTTGTCCAGAACAGATCGTTATCCCCCAGCAAAACGTCGTTACCGTCACCTCCAGAGAGATAGTCATCCCCGGCATGACCGGTCAGAACATCGGTTTGTGAACCTCCGGACATGGTGTCATTGCCTCTGTATCCGTTCAAAATATCGAAACCTGCCCCTCCGAGCATCACCGAACCAACATTGCCCGTATCTTGAATAAGATCATTGCCATCCCCGCCATCCATGACATCACCGACAATATCCGGCGCCATAGTGCTGTTTGAGTTACTGACAATATGGTCATCGCCACCACCACCGTTCAGGTAATCATCCCATGGCAATCCCAGGATATAATCACTGCCGGCACCGCCATAAATTTCCAAGGATATGCTTGTGGACATATCAGCAGTAATATCTGCATTATCACCAAACCCATAACTATAGGTACCCAGATCGTAATCCGGATGGTAATCCGATTCATCATCATCGGCACTTCCGATTAAGGTATAATCATAGTCACTTGGCGGCGTATAGTCTTCCAGGGTCAGACCTAAAGTACCATCACTGAAATTTTCGATCTTGATATAATGATTTGTCGATGAATGCGACACTATCAGGGTATTGCTGGTATTGTCAAAAAGGGCATAATAATTTTCATCAGAGTCGCTATAAATATTGGAATCCGGACTCAGGCCTGTCCAGGTCAGTCCTGACAATTCCCGGCCCTCAAACCAGACAGTGCCCCGGCCGTCTAAATCATTGATGACATCGCCGGTTCCGGCATAATAGATATCGTTTCCGGCACCGCCTTCAAGCTGGTCAACAGCATTATCTTCGATCTGGTCTTTGGATCCCCCGTAAATCGTATCATCCGCCAAACACCCCTTAATCGTATCCGCCCCGTCGCCGCCCTCAATCCGGTCGATATCGATCAGGGCTGTTCCGGACATATCTATTGTGTCTACCATACCAGTTCCGGCAATAACGTTCTCACCACCTCTGCCGTCAATGATTTCTACGGTATTCTCGCCTGAGAAATCATGAACCCGGATGGTGTCATTTCCTTCACTGCCCAGGATGGTGTCCTCATTATGGTCTCCGCCATTAAAAATGTCGTAATCATCATCTTCACCCTGGATGTAGAAGGTGTCTTTATCTCCGCCACCGTACATGGTGTCTTGGCCTTCCCCACCTTCGATGTAATCTTCACCGCCGTATCCTTTGAGGGTGTCGTTGCCGCCCATGCCGTAGAGGTGGTCATCGCCGGTGTTGCCGTTAGATCCAAATTCATCACGGACTTCCGTGCCCCAAAAATAATCACGAATCGTCAAATCCACACCAATTCCGGACTTCCAGGCAGTTGTATTAATGCCTAAGCGCTTGTCTGTAAACTGAATGGTATCTTCACCAGAAGGCAGCTTCTCATCCGGGTGGGCCAGGTAATACAGAAATGTGGAACGGTCTTCGATGTACTTATCGGAATAATTATCAATATCCAATTCACCGTTTTCGTTAACTATACTGTAATTTGCCCCAATAATTGCAAACGGGTTCAGTGCACGCAGCGAAAAGAGGTGTGCCTGATCAGATGCCTGGCTTTGAAAATCGGTGATGCTGCTTTTGTCTAAAAACTTGAATTGAAGACTATTTCCCGCTGCATGAGCAATATCCAGTTTGCCGAATGTGTTATTAAGACGGTTAAAACCGTTCTCGCCTGAAAGAGCATAGGCAGTTGACAGATCATCATAGTCTGTTTCATCGGTAAAATGAGCAATGATTTCATTGTAATAGCTGATGGCATTATTCAATACTACCATTGAATGCCCGCTCAAACCTTCATTATCACCGAATACCGGCAGATATGTACCCAAATGATCAGACGTTAATTCGGAAGCAAAATTAGACAGGATGCCGCCATTCAATGTCCCACAGTCATTAAAAGAAACATTCAAAATATTATCTGCGGCAAATTGCGCATAAGATGAATCAAGCCCGAAAGCATTAAGAACTTGATAAATTCCGACCTGTATCAGTGCTTCTCCAAGTGAATCGGTGTAACTTTCCCACATTGTCAGCAGTCTTTCGGTTCCATATGGATTGTAGGCATATCCCTTTATTCCCAGAACAGCTCCAACACTCTGTGTCAGTATTGCACCGAGGGAATGCCCGGTCAGGGTCAGGTTTGAGGAAGATATATTATGGTCAGTCATCATCTGCTGGACAAACGCTTTGGCATCATTGAACTGTGGGTTGTAATTAGCGAGACCGATGATCGCATCGACACCTATATCCATTTTTTCCTGAGTTCCACGGAATGCGATTATATATTCGCCAGTTGGATTGCCTGTGCTATCGTTTTTTTCAAGTAACAGGGCTTGCATGTCTGATGGGGTATCTGCATAGTCTTTGACGGTATAGGAATTGTTTAATGAAAAGCTATCCTGTCCAATATTAAAGGTCCCTTGAAGGATCTTTCCTTTATTTAGCAAAGAGTTTGAAGATTCAGATGGATAGTTTTTATAAGTTAATGCTGATAATTGCCCCATATCTGTAATTATATTTGAATCTATTGCCATTTCTTACCCTTCCTTATTTTATATATTTACCAGCATGTTTAGCGGAAATAAATTTACAATATTTTGTTAAGACGATCCCATCAAAGCCATCCACACTTCCACTTTCACCACACATAGCTGATGGAAAGTATCGTCTCCCTCCCACAAAATCAGGGACCAAAATATAAAATTTACGCATTAACCTGCGGTTATAAGCTATGACTTCGTTTGTCCTGTTTTCCATAATGATCACCTCATCGCTGTAAAGATACCGGCGTTGAAAAGGCGTAAGTTCTACTGGATTGAACACAACTTTGTAGTTGATCAGGGGAAGCTCCTGTTTAGAAATAACCTTACCCCGGGAGACGATCAGTCTCGCTTCCTCATCCATTGTGTCATAATAATTGCCCTTTTTGAATTTATTATGAATGTCCTTGCTGGTCTGCCAGTCTGTCTCAGTCGCAGTATACAGATATATCTTCCCGCCCGGGCTGTTGAGAGCCATGGTTGTAAGATGCACGCCATCCAGATAATTGCGGATCATCAACACTCGGTCGCTTTCATCAAACCCGGGATAGATGTTGTCTTCCCAATAAACACTGCCTGGAAATTCAACCGTTTTTTTGATAAACGTTTTTGGATTGGGTTCAGTTTTACAGATCCGCCAGGCCAAAAAATTGGTAATAATAATATCGTGAGTCAAACTAAGTCCGACACCGATTAGAAGTATCGAAAGACCCCATATTACATTTTTTTTGTTCATCTTTTCTCCTGCTTATAAAAAGTTATACTGCCATCAAAAAGCAATATCCAATATTGACAACGGTATCCGGTTTCTTCTGTTTCCCACAAAAAGAAGTGGGGTCACCTTGATTATGACATTAAATAATTGGGGTCAGAGTAAAATTAATTTAGTCACTAACCAAAATGAGACCCAACTTAGATTTTTTCCTTCTTTAATTTTCTTAAAAGGCCCATTTTGCCTCTAAAATGTGAAGTGGGGTCACCTTAATTACCCCCTGTGTCAGGATAGATGTCGCCTCAATTAAAAATTAAATTTGGGGCATTGAGGTGATAAATATGGGATATTCTATTCAATTAAAAGAAGCTGTGTTAAAAAAGGTGTTACAGGGAAACAAACCCCATCATGAAATTGCAAAAGAATTAGGTGTTGGCCGGTCTACAATCGGTAAATGGTTAAGAGAATACAAACAAAACGGAAGCATAAAATTGAAATCAAAAGAAAAACGCCCCAAAGACTGGACAGCCGAAGAACGTATTTCAGCAATAATTAAAACAGGTTCTATGACTGCTGACGAACGCACTGCCTGGTGCCGCAAAAATGGTATTTTTATCCATAATTTGGACCAGTGGAAAAAAGATGCCATATCAGCAATAATCCCGAAGGCGAATAAAGAACAAATTGAAGAGTACAAAAATCTTAAAAAAGAAATCGCTGCTCTAAAAAAAGACCTGTCCCGTAAAGACAAAGCTCTGGCAGAAACAGCAGCCTTGCTGGTTCTTAAAAAAAAAGCCCAGGAAATCTGGGGGGAGTCAGAGGACGATTGATCAGTCAAGAAGACAAAAAAACTGTGTTGAAATTGATTTCAGAGGCCTGTGAATCAGGGGCACGAAAAAGTAAGGCAGCCCAATTATTGGGACTGACCATTCGAACCCTTCAGCGGTGGAGCAAAAATGGCCTATTGGACAGCCGAAAAGGCTCCCGAGCCGACCCTGGTAACAAATTGTCTGATGATGAAAAGACCCGGATAGCCAATGTATTAGAGTCGCCTGAATTTGCTGAGTCCAATCCAAATCAGATCGTACCAAGACTTGCTGACCAGGGAATTTATCTGGGTTCTGAATCAACCATGTACAGAATTCTTAGGGACTTAAAAATGAATAAACACCGTCAATCCAGTCTTCCCGCAAAAAGGCACAGTCCTGATCCATTGATTGCAAATGCCCCGAACCAGTTGTGGAGCTGGGACATAACGTATTTGCCGTCAACAGTAAGGGGCAGGTTCTTTTACCTATATATGGTGATGGATTTATACAGCCGAAAAGCCGTGGCATGTCAAGTTTATGAATATGAATCCGGTGATTTGGCAGCTGAACTTATAACGGATGCCTGCAATCAAGAAAAAATTTCAGAAGAACAAGTCACCTTGCATTCTGATAATGGATCTCCCATGAAATCTGCCACCATGCTGGCAAAGCTTCAGGATTTGGGAGTTATTCCCTCATTCAGCAGACCCAGTATCAGCAATGATAATCCATACTCAGAGTCATTGTTCAGGACATTAAAATATCGACCGGAATATCCGGACAAACCATTTGAAAATCTATTTGATGCCAGAGAATGGGCAAATCGTTTTATTCATTGGTATAATAAGGAGCATCTGCATAGCGGCATTAATTATGTCACTCCGGAAGATCGACACAACGGCAGGGATATACAAATCCTTAAAAATCGTCATCATGTGTATCAGAAGGCTAAAACGAAACATCCTGAAAGATGGTCAAAAAAAACAAGGAACTGGAAACCCGTTACAGAGGTTGTTTTAAAAAGATTTAAGAAGGTAAAACAATCCACTGATACGGCAAAGAGGGCTGCATAGATGTCAGAAATGGGTATAGCATTAGCAAAAATCCCTCATGGGCGAGAATGGATCCTCAAATTATCCGTCGGAGGTCATGAGGGGATTTTGCGGGAATATTAACAAAGTGTTTTAGAAAAAGGCGACATCTTGCTTGACATCCACCGATTATGACATTATGGATCGGCTAATTCATATGGTAAACATTTTTTAAGGACAATAATCAAGGTGACCCCATATCCCATCATAATACAATTCCTTTTCTGTGAATAACCGATGTCAATTTCACATTATCCATAATCTTCCGAATCAAAAAATAATTGACGGAATTTAATAAAAGTAACCTGATATACCATGTCAAATCAGTAAAATATACTGGGGTAAACCCTGAATTTTGCATATTTTTTGATAATAAATACTTATTTTTATAAAAAACAATGAGATCTGGGGACATCTATGATAAGTTTAGTCAAGAAAAAAAATAGAATTCCCTTCACTTTTTAAAAATAACCTCCAAGAAGTGTTAAAAAATTCATTGCATGATCTCATGATCTTTTTAATCTGCTTCATTGTGTCAAAAGGATTAGATCTGGGGTGTCTAAAAAACCGCGTATTAGCCCATTTTTTTTGCTCGGTTTTTGGGCCTCTTATTCGGGTTAATATCGTGGTACATTGTTAGGATCATGGAAAGCCGCTTTAAAATCATCTTCACCGAGCAGATCCCTGCATTCTTCGCATTCTTGCCATTTTCCGGAATGCCCGTCATTGTAATGGAAATAGCAAACGCTGTATTGCTCATGGTGATATTGACAATACCCTCCACCTTCGATGGAAACATAAGAAGTGTCGCAGCAAATCCATTGATCACAACATTTAGTTTTCACAAGAGGAACCGAATCATTACCGCAAAATCTGCAATATTCACCTGGGATCGTTTTAGCTTTCAATCTATCATGTGTCATTAGAGATCCTTCTCTATTTTCATTAACCCAATATCTAACCGCACAATAGCAAACCCCACTGAATGACTCAAGATTGTTGTAAAATTCCTTTTGCGCCTTATGTTTTCTGTTTTTTCAACTGAAATCGGTTTTTTTATGAGTAAAATTTCAAAATTAAAAAAAGTAGATCGGCCTGGAAAGGGAAAGCAGTTGATCGAAATCAAACGATTAAGTATCAAAAAGCTGAACTGAAACGCATTAGAAACGATCGAGACAAATACAAGTTTCAATTTCGAAAGACCAGGCAGCAGCTGGTTGAAGAGCGCAAAAAAGCCACCTTGCCTGCCAAGGAAAAGAAAGAATTGCTGATTTATATTTCATTGAGCCTATTCCTGATCGGTCGTATTGGATTCAGAGCCATATCCAGGGTGCTTGGCGTATTAGCCCCATATTTTGGAATTGACGGCAAAGTTCCTTGCCCTCAAACGATCATCAACTGGCTCACTCGCTATTCATTGTCAAAAATTTGGACTTACAGTGGTCTGCCTTCAGTTTCTTTTGAGAAAAACAAATTTGTAAACGGTGCCATCTGGATCATAGATACTTCTATCGCCTTGGGTGTCGGTAAAATTCTTGCTGTTCTCGAACTTAACATCAATCATCATGCCACCAATGAGAGCGCGCCTGCCCTTAAAAACATAAATTGTGTTGCCATTTCTGTGGCTTCCTCATGGACTGGAAAATCCATTGCGGATTTTTTACAACAGGTGATCCATATTACGGGAAAGCCTGCGGCATATTTAAAAGACGGTGGATTGGATTTGAAAAAAGGTGTCAGACTTCTGAAGGAAAGAGGGCTGTATAGTCATTCCATCGATGATGTCTCTCATGTCGTTGCCAATCTGCTGAAAAAAGAATACAATAGGCATCCTTCTTATGATGGCTTTATCTCTGCATGCGGTCAAGCCTCAAAAAAAATGAAACAGACGGATCTTGGCTGTCTGGTTCCTCCAAAAGTATCGACAAAAGCCCGATTCATGAATATTCATCGACTGGTGAAATGGGCTGAAATGATTCTTCAACACTCCCCACGAGGGCGAACATCAGAGGGATCTGTCATTGCAAAGCTTAGAAATTCCATCGGTAAGCTTTCTGAACACAGGCCGTTTATCAAGCGATTCCTCCGTGATGCCCGTCCGCTTTTAGAAAGCCAGAAAATCCTTAAACATCGAGGGCTGAATTTCGAGACATACAAAGAGTGCAAAGCGATGTTACAATCTATTCCCCAGAGATCTCAGGTATCTATCGGCTTTATGACCTGGATGGAAAATCAACTGATCGTCGCATCATCATTGGGATTGAACAATATCGGGATGCCCATTTGTTCCGATAATATTGAATCCCTGTTTGGCCTTGGTAAAACCCATGGCGTCGGCGAAGTAAAAGACGCCAACAGAATCGCACTGCGCTTGCCAGCTTTTTGTGGAACCTTACCTGAAGACGCAGCAAAGATGGTCATGAGAGTGACTGTAAAGGAACAACAGGAAATTGAAAAAAAACTGTTGTCTTTAACCCGGCAACGCCGGGAAATTTTACCGAACCCCGGAAGTATGACAGCGGTTTTTTCTTCTGAAAAGAGATGCTATTTATCTCTTTTGCCGGTACCTAAAAACGGTGAAAAAACAGAAAATATAATTGATATTACAGCGAGTTGTGGAAAATTTATTGGTCACATGAAATCTATCCCAGACAATACAAATAATTCAGACGTCACGTCTCAAATCAGATCTGTAATCGCTTGAGAATGGCTTGCCTGGTCATTATTGATCGAAAACGTATGTGCGATCAGCGTGTTGAAATGCATGAGTTACAGGTGGATAGATTACCTGCAACTCAAGCAGGTTCAATGGAGGGCCAAATTATGAGCAAACTAAACAGGAAGATTTAGACGTCCCAGAATTGTTCATTATTTTTTCACAAGCAGAGGTGGGCAAAAATTCAAGATCACCAGCAGGCGATCCTGAATAATATTCGTGCTTTACCAGAATTCTGAATAATAATTTATATGCTGACATAAACCTGCACTATAAGGTATTTACAGAGGTTGTTGGATCAGATGCCGACCAAACTTTTGCTTTTACATCCTCGGATTCAAAAGTGAGCATCTTTACCCGGTAAAGGACAGAAGGCAGGTATTTACCGCTTATGATGTTCCAGAGACTGCTCAGATCCTTCATATCCAGATTCTCAATATTCAGAATCATTTTATCTATTCTCGGATCAAGGTCGGGAGAATTCTGGCGGGTAAAGACAGGATTGTTCTGAAAAAAGCGGATGGTGTGGGACAAAAATTTTAAAGCTTCCGGATAATTCGGTCCCCCGAAATTTGCCGCAAACATGAGAAACAGATTTAAATGCAGAGGCGGGTATACAATGATTTGTTCCCTTGCATCCGTAAACCCGTTGCTCCTTAGATGAGAAGGGGTAACATCTTTTTCAATGTTAACAATGAACACCGCTATTTTGTTGTTTGCATTTACAGCAACACTTCCGTCCTGTTCCGTGATATTGGACATAAGGGCAATATCCTCGTTAAGACTGAATGTCCTTCCAAGATACTGGTTCAGCTCAAGGGTGATGTGACTGACTGCAGAATGGATCATTTCATGGTGTCCCATTATAAAGGTGTTGGCTGGCCTTCCGGCATAGTCCGGTCAGCCGGGGTGCTTAAAACCTTATGCGCACAGCTCCGCTCTTTTGGTTACAATATTTTTCGCAAAATTGTTTTCTTGATATGCTCACATGAAGGTAATCTTTCAAGCTTTATGTGATAAACGGCAGGAATCTTGTGATGAACGGTTAAAAAGAGTTTTAAAAAAGGGTCTATCAATCCATGTAAATGAATAATGAGGTGAAATAAACAATTAAAGGGTATCCGGCAGGATAATGATAATGCTTACCTGTCCGTCATTTGTTTGTTTTTTTATGCATTGCCGGCCTGAATAAAATTTATTCAATCTTTCTTTGATGTTTTTGAGACCAATGCCTGTGTGTCCCCCTTTATTAAAAGGGCTTATCCAGAAACCCGTGTTGGATATTCGGATAAAAATTTCATCGGTATTATGGGTTTTTATTGTTATTTTTACTTCAAGAAAATCCGGGCTGGTCAGGGTGCCGTATTTGATCGCATTTTCAACAAGGGGCTGAAGAACAAAGGCAGGTATGATGACGTTTTTAACTTCCGGTTCGATTTCAACACAAATATTTATGTAATCTCCAAATCGCATTTTTTCCATAAACAGATAGTGTTGTATGAAAGAAATCTCTTGGTCTACTGTAAGGCGATTTTGTGTCCCATGGGAAAGGGAAAGCCTGCAAAATTCAGCCAGATGGGAAATCATCTGGCTGGCGGCTTTTTTATCGCTGAAAACAGCACCTCGAATGGATGACAGCGCATTAAAGAGAAAATGAGGGTTGATCTGGTAACGAAGTTTTTCCAGTCTTTCTTTTTCCGCCATGAGCCGGGCGGTTTCTTTTTTTTGTTTTTGCCTTTGTATTTCCTTTTCCAGGTCTCTGTTGGTTTTAACAATTTTATTGGCCTGAAGTAACTCCAGCTGACATCGGACTCTTGCAATAAGTTCATGTTTGGAAAAAGGTTTTAAAAGATAATCATTGGCTCCCAATTGGTGGGTCTCCAACAGTTCATCCGTTCTTCTTTCTTTGGTCAAAATGATAATCGGCAGTTCAGAGGAAGAAAAAAAATTTCTCAATATACGGCATACTTCATAACCTGATAAGCCTGGCATAACAATATCCAGGAGAATAAGCCGGGGGATTTGTCCTGATTTAATCCTTTCTATGGCATTCAGACCGTTTGATACGGTTTGACATATGATATTTTCCCGTAAAAGAACGGTTTTAACAAAGTAACGGTTGTCTGGATCATCATCTACAACCAGCACATGGTAATCTTCGCGGGACTCAAGGCCACCAGGGTTGAATAAAAAGTCCGGCATTGTAGTTTTACAGACGGGAGGCTTTGCTTGAACAGCCTGGCCTGACAGGAAAGATCTATTATTGTTCATTGTTCTGAAGTCATTTTTTTTATTTTTGTTTTCAGGCTGGATACCATACGTCTGCTCACAGTAAAACTTTTGTCCCGATTAAAGAGAAAGATATGAAAGGAACCGTCTTTTTCATGGAGCATGCTTTTTATATATTTCATATTAATAATGGTGGACCTGTGGATGCGGAAAAAACAGGATTCAGGAAGAAGGGATTCCCATTCGGAAAGTGTTTTTCTGCAAACCAATTGTTCATTGTTTTTTAAATGAACACAGATGTAATTGCCCCCTATGGATGAAATAACAATGATTTCATCCGGGGAAACAAACTGATAACCGGAATTTAGATTGACAAGAACTCGATGATCAAAGTTTCTTGAAACAGGGCTTTTTATCTCGGGTTCGAGCCGCATAAGGGTTTTGTCAAGGCGATCCGGGCAAACCGGTTTGAGCAGATAATCAAGGGCATTTACTTCAAATGCGCGTATGGCATATTCATCATGACCGGTGATAAACACAATTTTTGCAGATGGATTAATAAAGGGAATCAGGTCAAATCCAGTTCCTCCGCTCAGGCAGATATCAAGAAAAACCAGGTCAAACCTGTTTTGGGATAATTTTTTTCTGGCCTCGGCAAGACTTCCTGCCTGGCTTGTAACAACAACCTTTTTATATGATAATAACATATTGGAAATATCCTTTCGGACAAAAGGTTCATCATCAATAATTATTGTTTTCAGTGTCATTGCAAAAATTCTCCAATTGTGGGTTTCGTAAATTGAGTAAGCGAAAGAAAATTATTACCATACATATACTTCATCAATAAAATGTGATCAGGGTCAGTAAATATCCTGGCCCCAAGGTCCGGGATATTTGCTTGACATCTTTGGCACGATTAGTTTATTCGTTATGGATTGACATAGGGGAGCCGGCCTTTGACAGAATAAAAAAAAACAGCCCGGCTTTCACCAAGTGTTAAGGTGTGTTCGTTTAACTTAAAATCAGATAGTTGGCGGGTTAAAGAACAAGAGAAATTAAATGATTTGAAGGTATCTGTTTTTCAGTTTCAATGGAAAAGCATTCAGGCATTGGCAGGTATAGTGAAACGTACCATGGATTTTTCTGTTACCATTTTTAGACGGCATGGTTTATGTCTCTGCTGAAAATGGTGACTGCGAAGTTCCCTGGGTGTTTATCTGAAAGAACTTTTAACCTGCTGAAATTAAAACTCTTTCATTGTTTGTTGTGGCAGAGTGATCTGTCATGGCCTTTATTGCAATGATAGCCGGCATCACCTGAAAATGCCTACCTCCGGGTTTTAAACCGGGCCTCTCCGGCTTCAAGCTGATCAAAGATCGCAAGATAGGTGGCATACCGTTCCCGGGTAATTTTTTTGCTTTCAACCAATTGCAACACGGCGCAGCCCGGTTCGGTGCGGTGGCGGCAATCCCGGAAACGGCAGCGGCTCTCCATAGCGTCTTCAAACCCTGGAAAATACCCTGCAAGATCCTCTGTCGAGATATCCACCAGCCCGAACTCGTTGAAGCCAGGTGTGTCCACAAGTTCTCCCCCGCCCGGCAGTGAATGAAGTGTGGAAACCGTGGTGGTATTGCATCCTCTTTTGCCTGCTTCATAGAGCTGGCCGATCTGGAGATCCAGTGTCGGGCAGATGGCATTGAGCAGGCTGCTTTTGCCCACCCCTGTGATGCCCACAAAAAAGCTTCTGAACCCCTGTCCCAAAAACAAGGTTAACTCGTCAAGCCCTTCTCCTGTAGACGAGCTTACAGCAAAAATATCCACGATTCCTGTGTAGGTGTTTCTAATTTTAGCAATAAAGGGTTCTGAACCTTCAAGATCTTTCTTGTTGATCACCAGTATCGGCGTCAGGTCGGCCTCTCTTGCGGCAACAATGGCCTGGTCAATATATCCGGGTGTCGGCAAAGGCAGGTGTGAAATCACCACGCCGAGAACATCCAGGTTGGCTCCGATAATTCGGACACTGCCCCGGGAATCCCTTCTGCAAAGTTGAGTTTTACGCGGCAGCCGGGTAAGGCGTTGCTCCTGCACTGCCACGTTGTCGCCGACAACATGACCGGCGCGCCTTTTCACCTTTACTTTCCGCCGTTCTCCCGATGCAAACAATATATCCACGGCAATGCCATGGTGGGCAACGATCACACCCTTTTGGCCAGGAGAAGGACTCGGGGAGTTATTTTGCTTGATTTTCAAATGTTAATCTCCATTACTCATGTCTGTGGACAATAAAGTTACGCCCCTTGATCTTGTTTCTAAAGAGCGCTTTTTGAGCTTTATCAGCCATGGTGCGCTCAATGGCAACGTAGGAATAAAACTCAAAGCAGTCGATTTTGCCCACGCAGCTTCCGTCGATTCCGGCATCCTTGGTCAAAGCACCCAGGATATCTCCAGGCCGAAGTTTGGCTTTTCGCCCACCATTGATGGAGAAGGTCACCATGGCAGGGGTGGCGTGCTCTTTGGTTGCGGGCTCAAGATCTTCGATATCGGATACCTCAAAAGCCGTGCCCATAAGGGTGTTTATTTCTTCGAGTCTGAATTGTTCTTTGGGCGTCATAAGGGAAAAAGCCATTCCCTCTTTTCCGGCCCGGCCTGTCCGGCCTATGCGGTGGATATACACCTCCGGCTCAAACGGGAGGTCAAAATTGATTACCGCACTCAAACCTGAGATATCAAGTCCCCTGGCTGCCACGTCCGTGGCTACCAGAATGGGGGTGCTGCCGTTGGAAAAGCGCACCAATATTTGGGTTCGATCCTTCTGTTCAAGGTCTCCGTGAATGGCCAGAGATGAAAATCCTTTTGCCTCAAGGAACTTTGAAAGAGACTTGCACTGCAATTTGGTGTTGCAGAAAATCAGTGCTGATGCCGGTTTATATGCATCTAAAATCTGAGCCGTAACAACGGGCTTCCATTCCCACCCGGCTTCGAAGAAATATTGCCTAATAACGTTTTCTTCGTGTTCAACATCCACCACCACCTGATGCGCGTTTTTCTGAAACCGAGTACTTAAGTCAAGGATCGGCTTTGGAAATGTGGCGGAAAAAAGAAGGGTCTGACGATGTTTTGGAACATAACCCATAATCATTTCAATGCTGTCGGCAAAACCAACATCCAGCATTCTGTCCGCCTCGTCCAGAACAAGTGTTGTGACATGATCAAGATTCATTGTTTTGCGTTTTAAATGCTGTTCAATACGTCCTGGAGTTCCCACCACAATATGTCCCTGATGCTCCAGAGAAATCTGCTGGGGTAAAAAGGGCACTCCGCCGCAGATGGTTACAATCTTGATATTGTGTTTAAACCGGGCTATGCGCCGCAGCTCGCCTGCCACCTGTTCTGCCAGTTCGCGGGTGGGACACATCACCAGGGCTTGCACCCTGAAGCGCTTTACATTCAGGTTGTGCAGCAATCCTATGCCAAAGGCTGCGGTTTTCCCACTACCTGTCTTGGCCTGGGCCAGCAGGTCTTCTCCTTTAAGCACATGGGGCAAACTCCCCGCCTGAACCGGAGTCATCTCCTGGTATCCCAGGGTCTCCAGATTTTCGATCATTGGCTTGGTTAATGGTAATGCGGTAAAAGCTTTCATAAACCCCTTTTTTTATTGAATACAGGCCTGCAAGGCCTTTTGTGTTCTTTTATCACACCCAGCGGTGATTGAATTGTAAATATAGCAGGCAAATCATAGATATACAATAAAAGTAACTGTCTGCAGGTTCATCAGATCTGGAGTTGATTTTATGTCTGGCTTTCTTTTCCTGACCAAATCAATTGCGATGCCACTTTTTTGGGTATCATCTGTGATTTTAATTTTGAACATCTGCGGCTTGTACTTCAGCATATTTTTGTGGAAAGATATGCATGCATACTGCCCGGGTTTCTGGATGACATACATCTGCCGGCAATTTTTATTTCGGATAAAAGCTTTATTGTCGTTGACTCAGCCATTAATGGGGATTAAACTCGAGCGGCTCTAATCAGTTGAAATTATAAATATTTTAAAATTTGTTTGAGTTCTTTGAATATTTTAATGAGTTCTTAACGGAGAACAAACTCAACTGTCAATTGGCTTTGATGTGATTTGTCATAATATAAAACCTAAAAAAAAATGGGGTCATTTAAGAAATGGCAGCCCTGTTTTTATTAATTTAAGGATGCAAAATGATCAAACAGATAACCCTGAGAGTTTCTTCGGAGTCTGTTCATGACTCCAAGGCACTGAAAAAAGCTGCTGCAAAAGCTTTAAAGATTCCTATTGATGCCATTGATGCGGTTCAGACCCGGAGGTGTTCTCTGGATGCAAGGAGCAAAATGCCTGTGTTCGAGCTTCAGGTATTGGTCTACTCAGGCGAGCCTGTTAAGGATCTTTTGATACCGGTCAGCTTTAAACCGGTTAGCAGTTCAAAAAAAATCATTGTTGTAGGAAGCGGGCCGGCCGGTCTTTTTGCAGCACTTAGATTGATTGAACATGGCATTATTCCCGTTGTCCTGGAAAGGGGAAAGGATGTTAAACAAAGGCGATTTGACCTGAAAACCATCAATGCCGACGGGATCTGCAATCAGGATTCCAATTATTGTTTTGGTGAAGGTGGAGCAGGCACTTACAGCGATGGCAAGCTCTATACCCGGTCAACAAAACGGGGGAATGTTGGAAGGATGCTTTCCATTCTTGTTCAGCATGGTGCAAATCATGATATTCTGGTCAATGCTCACCCGCATATCGGGTCCAACAAGCTGCCAGGGATTATAAAATCCATAAGGAACACGATCTTGTCCTGTAATGGTGAGATTCATTTCAACACTCGAGTGAAAGATCTTATCATGGAGCATGACAGGATCAAGGGTGTCAGAACCGATAACGACGAATTTCTTGCCGATGGTGTGATTCTTGCCACAGGCCATTCTGCAAGAGATGTTTATATGATGCTGGACCGATGCGGCATTGCCCTTGAATCAAAACCCTTTGCAATGGGTGTCAGAGTGGAACATCCCCAGGAGATTATCAATTTTATGCAGTATGGGAAAAATGCCAAAAGCCATGATCTTCCCGCCGCCAGCTATTCGTTTTCTTGTCAGGTTGGCAAAACAGGGGTTTATTCTTTCTGCATGTGTCCTGGCGGAATGCTTGTCCCTGCAGCCACAAGTCCCGGAGAACTGGTGTTGAACGGGATGTCGAATTCTTATAGGAATCTGTCTCGTGCCAATGCCGGAATGGTTGTAACCATTGATGCATCCCTGCATGAAAAATACAGCCGACACAAATATTTTTCAGGCATTGAGCTTCAAAAGGAGTTGGAAAAGAAGGCTTTTGAAGCAGGTGGCAAAACTCTTGCAGCGCCTGCCCAGCGTTTGACGGATTTTCTGGAAGACAAGCTTTCTGCAGAATTACCCAAAACCTCCTATATTCCAGGAGCAGTCAGTTATCCTTTAAGCAAAGTCCTGGGACCGGTTATCACAGAAGCCCTTAAATCCGGCTTTGGTATTTTTAACCGGCAAAAAAAAGGGTATGTCACCCGGGAAGCTGTGGTACTGGCTGTGGAAAGTCGTACCAGTTCTCCTGTCAGGATTCCAAGGATTCAGAATACACGAATGCACCCCCAGGTTGTGGGATTATTCCCGGTCGGTGAAGGTGCGGGGTATGCAGGCGGTATTGTATCCTCTGCTCTTGACGGCGAAGCCGGTGCTGACGCAGCATCGGCCTTATTATAGCAAGGCAATGTTTTTTACGGTACTGCTTGGAATGAGCAGGGAGGCACAGGTGTCTAAAAATGGGGGCAGAGGCAATGAATATGCGATGAATTTTGCTGTTGATTTGTATATTAAAAAAGAATGTTTATATTCAGAAATACTTAGAAATTGACAGGATGTCTGATCGAAAATGGACAAGGACGGGATATATTATGCCTGAACTGAATTTAGATATTATTGTTGTTACGGCTATCCTGATAGCGTCATTAAGCCTTCTGATAACTGAGAAAATAGCAGTTGATAAGACTGCCATTGGCATTATGGTTGCCCTTGCAATTACTGGCATCCTAAGCCCTGGTGAAACTATTTCCGGCTTTGCAAATCCTGCTGTGATAACTGTGGGGGCAATGTTTCTTTTAAGTCATGGCCTGATTCGGACAGGTGCGGTTGGGTTTATCAGCGAGCGTATTTTGCATTTTTCAAAAGGGAACAAAACCCGCGCCGTCTTTCTTATTCTCTCAACAGTCGCTCTGGCCTCTGCCTTTATCAACAACACCCCGGTAGTTGTCTTGTTTATCCCCATTGTTATGGGGTTGAGCTGTGAGTGCGATTTCTCACCTTCCAAGCTGCTGATTCCACTATCTTATGTGTCGATTCTTGCCGGCACTTGCACCCTGATCGGCACCTCCACCAACATTATTGTCAGTGACCTTTCAACACAATTTGGCTTTGAGCCGCTTTCCATGTTTGAACTCAGCCAGGTAGGCATTCCCATCGCAATTATTGGGATTGTTTTTTTGATTTTTATCTCTCCGAGAATATTACCCGGGCGAACAGCACCGGTCTGTGAACTGGATGAAACAAAATCAAACCGATATATTGCCGAGCTGATTGTTTCCCAAAACAGTCCCTTGATCGGTGAAGAACACATCATTGAATATGCCCGGGAGCAACTGGGCCTGAGTGTCATTGAAGTGTTTCGGAATGGAAATATTTTTGATCCCGTCCGAAGCCCGCTTACCGTCAAACAAGAGGATATTCTTCTTGTTAAAGGCTCTGCAGAAGATATTGTTTCATGCCTGAAAAAGCAGATCATGGAACTGGCACATGGAGAGGAAAACATGGCCTTCGGACACGGTCTTAAGGACGACCTGATTGTTGAATTGATTGTACCGCCCATGTCTGGATTGCTGCGGGAAAAACTATTGTCTACTGAACTTCAAAATGATCCGGAAATTAAGATTATCGCTATCCGGACCCGTCGTCACCATTATTCATACCGAAAGATAACAACGGTAAAGCTTAAAGTCGGCGATACCATACTGGTGCGCTGTCCCAGGGAAAAGCTTTCCAAAATACGAAATTCCAATGAATTTATTGTCATTGAAGATATTCACTATTCCATGATTGATACAGAAAAAGCCCGAATGGCAGCCCTTATATTTGTAGGTGTGGTATTCTGTGCATCAACCGGCCTTGCAGATATACTTGTCTGTTCTCTTGCGGGAGTATTCTTAATGACACTCACCAATTGTCTTCGCTTGAAAGATGCCTATCGTTCCCTGGAATCCGAAGTTTTGCTGCTGATTGTCGGCACGATTGCCCTGGGGGTTGCCATGCAGAAAACCGGTGCAACACAGCTTTATGCCGATGCATTTTTAAGCCTTTTTGACGGCAAAAGTCCCCATGCTGTTCTTCTCGGGGTGATTTTTCTTTCCAGCTTCTGTACACATATATTGAGCAATAATGCCACGGCCGTTCTTTTGCTGCCCATTGCCGTGACGACTGCAGCGTCATTTGGTGTCGATCCCCGACCTTTTATAATAGGTATCTGCTTTGGTGCCAGTGCCTGTTTTGCAACTCCCATCGGGTATCAGACCAATTTACTGGTATACGGCCCCGGGCGTTACCGGTTTTCAGATTACATAAAAATAGGGCTGCCGCTGAATATAATTGTGATTGTCCTTTCTTCTATTTTGATTCCTTTTTTCTGGCCTTTTTGAAACATCTTCTTTTGATCGGAAGAAAATACCTTATTAATTAAACTTTTGATACAAACTGACTCCCTGTAGAAAAGTGCCAGTTTTTCCTGTGCCCCGGCACACTCTCCCCCAATACGTTTGAGAAGCATAAAATCATTTTTATCGAAAATTCCAAGTTGTTTCGCGATTAATATTCTAACGGCAGCTTCAGGTAACAGATTGGAAAAAAATGATTTTACTTTGTTATGTGGAAAAATTTCTTCCTGCATCGGCAAAGAAATTGATATTTGAAACGCATCAGGTGATGTCAACCATTTCTTAGAATATTGAAATGGAAACTGCCTCCTGTCATTAATGCTTAGGGAACCGACTCTGGTTTGTTCAAAAAAAACATTCAAGGCATCCAATATCAGCGATCTCCACGTTTAATGAGATGGCATTCAAGGCCAAGACTGTTTAATAATTCAAATACTTTTCCAAGTTGAGCAGTTGCTTTACCTTTTTCAAGCTCTATAATAAACTTTCTACCAACATCACTAAACTCTGAGATCTCCTTTTGAGTCAGCTTGAGACTTTTAAGGCAAATACAACGACCTAAATCTGCGGCTTGTCCGCAGTATTTCACTATTGGGAATGCAGCCTTTCAGATTTTTCAGCGCACAGGTCATGGCCGTCTGGCAATGGCCTTTGAGTACAGGGATGTTGATGAGGCGGTCCAGTTCCAGAATCGATCGGCAGATGCGATATTCTCCGTTGGATCCTTCACATAAAACAGAAGCATCCTGCTGAAGATCCACCAGGGGAACGGAGTACTTTTTAGAGATATCTGAATAGCCACAAACGTTAAAAGCCTTTTCTGTTCGGTCCCCCACCCAGGAACCTTCCAGAATGCTGATATTCTGAAATCCTTTTTTTTTGAAGGAAAGTGATTATTCCCGCACACAATTCAGGGTGAGTCGTTGCTCCGAAGGATGCCTTTTTGGAGACGACCAGATTCGGCTTCAGCCCAATATGATCTAAAAAGGACCAGTTTTTCCATATCCCGGAAGACTCCATCAGGATTTTCCCTGCTTCAAAGGGATCTTTACCATACCAACAAAGGATCTTGTGTTTTAACATGATCAATTTATTCCTATAAAATAAGATGTTAGTTGCAAATCATTTTTGGTACAAAGTCAAATTCACGGTTGTTATCTTTATAAGCCATTATTTTATCACCTTCCGATAATAATTTATTAAAACCAAGATCAGGTTTGTATAAAAATGGCTCAAGACCTTGAATATGAAAACATTCCACTGCTCCGGCCTTCTTAATTACCATAATTTTTGAAGAATATATCTTAGGTTGAATCTTGATGACCCACTCTAATTTGTGCTTTCGTGATCTATTATTGAGGTCTTGAATACACATCAGAAATTTTGACAATGATCACTTTGTTCCTGAACAGCACCAATCTAATTTCCAGTTACTTCTTTTCTTTTTCCAAACGTGATGCCAAGTTTACGCATGCGGTGCCTGAGTGTACTGGGGTTTACACCCAAACGGCAGGCAGCTCCATTTGGGCCATTGATTCTGTTGTTACACAACAAGAGAACATTTTCGATATGATTCCACATCACCTCATCCAGGGTTAACACGTCTTGTTCGAGACTGGGGCATAGAGGATGGGATTGCCGATGCGGCCTGCCTATACCATCAAAAATTAGTCCTCCATTAGGAGTGCCGGCTAAGGCGTGTATAAGAGCCCTCTCAACTGAATTTTCCAACTCCCTAACATTCCCGGGCCAATCATGTTCTATTAGCTTTTTTATTTGAATCGACGAGATCGTCGGATGGACTGGAATTCTAATCTCTTGGCATTTCTTTTGGACGAAGTGCTTAACCAGATCAGGGATATCAGCTTTTCGATGTCGCAACGGCGGGATCGTTATTGGAAACACGTTGAGCCGGAACCACAAATCTTCTCTAAAGGATTTTTCAAGGACCATCTGTTGCAGGTCCCTGTGTGTGGCGGAGATGATGCGAATATCCACCTTGATTGGGTCCCTGCCTCCCACCCGTTCGATGGTTTTGTCCTGCATTACGCGTAAAAGCCGTGTTTGTGCAGAAAGGGGAAGATCACCAATTTCATCGAGAAAAATCGTGCCACCATGAGCCCTCTCAAATCGGCCTCGACGGGCTGTTCCGGCACCAGTGTAAGCCCCCTTTTCATGACCGAAGAGTTCACTGTCAACCAGGTTCTCGGGTAATGCTCCACAATTGACCTTTATAAATGGACCGCTGTGCCGTAGCGAAGAATAGTGAATTGCGTTGGCAATAACCTCTTTTCCCACGCCGGTTTCCCCCAAGAGCAACACATGGCTATTCAATGGGGCCACTTGTCGAACCATTTCCATGATGGGTTTTAGTCCATACTCTTCACCAATAATTTCTGTCCCTGAAATCTGGCGCAACTCGCTGGCCAGATAGCGGTAGTCATCGGATAGCTTCTTTTGCAGGCGCAGGACTTCCTGGTGCTTTAAGATGTTTGCAATGGCAATGGCAAAAGGATCGTGTAGGAGTTCCAGCAAATGAGCGTGTTCTTTGCTAAACAAGTCTTGTCCCCGCGCTGAAATCACAAGTTCACCAAGCCTTTTACCGGCTACTTTCAGGTGTAGTAGCAAAAAGCAAAGGGGGGATTGTTTTGCTTTCAATTCAAACTGTTTTGCCACTGGCTGCATTTCTGATCGGTTAATCATGCTAACCACCGGGCCATAATGACCTTTTTCAACGAATAGTGCGGCTTCTTTGGACAACTTGACTGGATAATACGATGGCGTTTCAGAATAGAAACTTGCAGAAGCGATATTGCTAAGTATCCGGTTTTCCGGCTCGTATGTATTTAAATCCAGGGTTTGAGCGGGCATGAAATTTTCAAGATACTTGCGGATGTCTGTCAGCATGTTTTTTGCGTCCAAGTTACCGCAGATTAGTTTGGACGCTTTGTGGAAGAACTCCTTGTCATTAATGGTCACAACTCTCTCCCTGGCATCTGTCGCATGTGATATAAAATGGAAAAATTATCATATATGACAAAAATTTTTATCACATATGATAAAAATTATCAATTATTTTTTGACCCACTTGAATTAACAGCAAAAATTTTATGGCATGCATCTTGCTGTGCCGTATTTGAATCGACTGTTAACAGCGCTCCTTTCGGGCTTGTTTTAGAATTAACCGTCAATTATGGGACGCAAAGAAGAGAAAGATGAAAGTAAATGATGGATGGCCAACAAATAGAGACATAGTGGAAAATATCACACCTCAAGATTTTTGGCACCCGCACCCAGTATGTGAGGTGGAGGTTTCCATCACAAAGTACGCCACGCTGGGCGTGGCATCCACATCGAATCGTTAAGCACAATAGAGGGATCACGGAGGTAATC
This sequence comes from Desulfobacula toluolica Tol2, assembly GCF_000307105.1. NCBI lineage: Bacteria > Pseudomonadati > Thermodesulfobacteriota > Desulfobacteria > Desulfobacterales > Desulfobacteraceae > Desulfobacula > Desulfobacula toluolica. Next base: position 3,092,091 of record NC_018645.1, on the reverse strand, counting down.
TAAATGAGTAAGTATCTTGTATGGTTTCTGGCCATTATCGTTTTTGAGCATTTTGTTAGTATAGGGATTGGGTGCGCTGAGGATCAAGCGAAACAGTTTTGGTGGTCTAACATTTCGTATCAATATGACACAAAAAGAGAATACATCACATTGACGCCTGAATTTGAAACCAACGATTTGCCATTTGACTTGGAGCTTTATGGGTTTGTTGATTTTACGGGTGACCATGGTCACGATGAAACCAATCTGAAAAACCATTGCGGAAGTTTCGACCTATTCAAGCCTTTGAACACATTCGGTATTGCCGAAGATAACATTTTCCTGCATATGTTTGATGTGGCCATGGAATATAATATAAATACCTTTACGGATGATCGTTGTTATTTTGGTTTCCGTTGGCGAGGTACCAGAACTTTTGGGGGTATAAGCAAGTTTCTTAATAGAATCCATGCTACTTTTGATATGACCATCTTTCTGGCTCGCACGGATGGTCGGCAAGGACATAACTGGTGGATGATTTCTCCTCACCTGAAAATTCCATTTAGTATCGGGCGGGTAAACTGCTTTTCCAGTACATGGTGTGATATAGACTTTGATAACCCATTGAATGAATACCGCCATGACAGCGTTTCAGGACAAAGCATGCTCGGAGTCAATATTTGGAAACAACTATATGCCTTCTGCGAGGTTAAATATGAGGATTTTCAGAAACCTTTTGATGATGCCTTCGGGATGGGTTTTGGCCTCATGTGGCAGTGGTACTTTGAGAAACCAGACTCTGTAATAAGATAGTGATATCCCGAGGACGTCCACTAAACTATTAGGATAGGAGCTTCTTTTTAAATGTCATTAACTTAAGGCAAAATCGAGATTCGCCGGTGCTTTGGGCCGTCCATTAAAGGACGGGTCAAGAGAAAAAACACATCCCCGCAAAAAAAATATACATAGGCCATGCAGTAACCATCATGTGATACGAAAACTTTTTTTGTCTTTTTTGTGCATGCATAGCAGTTAAGTTTTTTTTATTGAGTCCGTTTTCAATTTTTTCATATCTTTCAATGTGAAAATCAATTTCTCTAAAAATCACAGTGATTCCTCGTGTGTAGGGCAACTAACGCTTGGGTAACGGGCAGCAAGGGTTTCCAATACAGTTGATTGAAAGCACATCATTTAAAAGTTTTCCAACTTTTAAAAAGGATGAGACCCTTGCTGTCCGGTTCACTCGCTGGTTCGCCTTTTAGCTTTTGTTTAGGTAGTTTTTTAAATCTCTATAGTAATTTTGATGTGGGCCAATCATTATTAATTCTAAATTATCGCCCATAAAACGATATGAAAGCAAATATAGGATAGTTTTTATTTTAAATTTATGAACGTGTACTCCGCGAAGATCGCCTTTGTTTTCTTCACCAATAGAAGGTTTTTCGACAATTATTTGAATTTGTTCGTCAAGGATTACTTTATCTTTTTTGCTGAATTTTTTTACTTTTCGCTCAAATGAACGGGACTGTAAGATTTTCATTGGCAATTATCCAAATTTATACTCTGATAATTCACCTTGTTCCAGTTCTGCAAGACCAACAAGGATATCCTTTACCAGGCTATATGTTAAATCAGGATTTTCTTCAGAACATTTACCAATTCGTGCCCAATGTTCAATTTGGCCAGTTAAAGAGCGTTTATCAATTTGACTATATATCTTAGCGTCTCGGACTAAATCGTCGGTTATTCTTACTGCGGTTGCCATTATAGTTGCCTCCTTTAATGTCACTTTAAATGCGACAATAATATCATACATTGTAGCATTATGCAATAAAAAATTGCTTTATGCATTGTGTTTGGAGACGAACATGAAAATATGCGGCGTAGTCCGTAGTATTTTTTTTTGTGTGTGCTGGGCACGGCACATGTTCTTAAGGGTGAGCCTATGATTTCCGTATTTGGAAGTCAAGGCAAGTCCCAAATCCAGCCAGGTGGAGGCGAAGGGTATAGCGGTATGGCAACGGGGTACCGGCGACGGTGTTTCGGAAGGAAGCCGCCCTGCCGAGGCAGGGTACCGCAAAGGTACGGAGTGACGCACAGAAATCGGGCACAAGGCGTCCACACCGGGACGAGTCTGCACAACAAGACGAAGTCCTCTATCCATTATAGGGTGTGTCCGTAAACCCGGCACTCACGTACCGAAAGACATGTGCTTACCCCGGGAGATCTCTCATGTGCCTTATGGCTGAGGGCAGGGTAACCTGTCCTGACCGCATGGGAGAAGTCAGCAGAGGGCATATTAGCCGGTGGAAACGAGCCGTGAACAACACGGAGGACTCACCCCGGTAAAGGCCCGAACGGTGCCCGGATCAGATGGTTTGGGTAAATGAAAACGATTATTAGGAGCATATTACTTATGGTTATAATGCAGCAGCCGCCTGAAATAACTGTAGCGTATCTGTTTACCGAACATCTGGCAAAAAGTCCCAGGCTCATGGAAATGATCCTTGAGAGGGGAAATATGTTTAAAGCATTAGCACGGGTCCGTGGTAACAAAGGGGCACCCGGTATCGACAAGATGACTCTTGAGCAACTGCCGGGATACCTTAAACGCCACTGGCCTAAAATCAGGGAAGATCTGTTAAACGGCAGGTACAAGCCATCCCCGGTCAGGAGGAAAGAAATTCCAAAACCAGGGGGAGGCGTAAGACTGCTTGGTATTCCCACTGTTCTGGATCGTCTGATCCAACAGGCAATAGGTCAGGTTCTGCAAGAGATATGGGACCCTGATCAACGTCATATATAATACCCGCCGAACGACAATTAAAATTCCTGAAATATAAATCAAAAAAATGGTAAAAGCCGCCAAATCTTATGAAAGGAGAGATTTGGATGGTAACGGACCAGCAAGTGAGGAGGTTATTCAAGTTGATTCAAACTGAAAAAAATTTCGGGATAGCAGCAATGAAAGCAGGTATGGATGAAAAAACGGCTCGAAAGTACCGTAAAATGGGCAAATTGCCAAGCGAACTTAAACAGGAGCATAACTGGAGAACACGTAAGGACCCGTTTGAAGACGTATGGGATGGTATCAAAGGAATGTTATCAATAAATCCGGGGTTGGAAGCCAAAACCATTTTTGAGGATCTTCAAAGAAACCAGCCAAGCCGATTTGCCGATGGGCAGTTGAGGACCTTGCAACGGAGGATAAAACATTGGAGGGCAACAGAAGGACCGGGTAAAGAAATTTTCTTCGCTCAAATTCATAAGCCGGGCGAATTATGCCAGTCTGACTTCACCCATATGGATGAGCTGGGCATCACCATATCCGGCGTTCCTTTTGATCACATGATTTATCATTTTGTTTTAACCTATTCCAACTGGGAAACCGGTACCATATGTTTCTCCGAGAGTTTTGAAAGCCTGAGCCAGGGCCTGCAAAATGCTTTATGGGAATTGGGCGGTGTACCGTATCATCACCGCACAGATCGCTTGGCTGCCGCTGTCAACAAGGAGACCCACCCGGAAGAGTTCACCCGCAGATATCAGGATCTTGTCGACCATTACGGTCTGACTCCTTCTAAAACGAACCCGTCCAGCCCCAATGAAAATGGTGATGTGGAGCAGCGCAATTACCGGTTCAAAAAAGCCGTTGAACAAGCCCTGTTATTGAGAGGTCACCGGGATTTTAAAGACCGGGAAGAGTATGAGAGTTTTCTGTCCAGGTTGTTTGGGCAACTGAATGCCGGCCGAAAAGGCCGCCTTGCAGAAGAAGTGGAACTCCTGCATCGGCTCCCCAAACGCCGGATCGACTCATGTAAAAAACTGGATTTAAAAGTCGGTCCCAGCAGTACCATACGAGTCAATCACAATGTCTACTCAGTGAACAGCAGGCTCATAGGAGAAAAAATACAGGTTCGTCTTTACATGGAATGTCTGGAAATCTGGTACGGACAGAAAAAGATCGACACCTTGCCACGGTTACGGGGTGAGGGGAAGCACAAAATCAATTACCGGCATATCATTGACAGCCTGGTCAAAAAGCCGAGGGCGTTTGAAAACTACCGCTATCGTGATGCCATGTTTCCCACCAGCCGTTTCCGGATTGCCTATGACTATTTAAAAGAACGCTATACTGTTCAAAGCGCTGCCTCAAGATATTTGAAGATTCTATACCTTGCCGCAAAAGACAGTGAAGTGGCTGTAGACAGTGCTTTGACGGTTTTAATAAACGAAAGCCATGAAATCAGCAAAGATGCTGTTCAGCGCCTTATGGAATCCAATGCCCCTGTTGCCGGACCAGATGATATCCATATTCCGGCAGTTGATTTAACCCTTTATGACAAACTTCTCAAGGAGGTGGCAGCATGATGAGTGATCATGACCAGATCATGAACCATCTCAAGAGTCTCCACATGCCGACCATGCGCCGCAGCTATGAAGAAATGGCAGATCAGGCCCGGGCGGAGTCATGGGGGTATGAACAGTATCTTTTACAGCTGCTGAATCTTGAATGTGAAGTGCGGTGGCAAAACCGGATAGCACGGAACCTGAGGGCATCCAAGCTGCCACCGTCAAAGACCTTTGAAAATTTTGATAAAAAACGCCTTCCCATAAAGGTCGCTAATCATTTGAATGTACTGATCGACGGCTCTTTTTTAAGCCGATCTGAAAATATTTTGGCCTTTGGGAATCCGGGAAGCGGGAAAACCCATCTGTTGTGTGCCATTGGCCATGAATTGATTGCAAAAGGAAAGCAGGTCCTTTTCATCTCATGCAGCCAGCTTGTTCAGGAGCTGCTGATCGCCAAAAGGGAGCTTGAGTTGACAAAAAAGCTCAAAAGCCTCTCCAGGTTTGATGCCGTGATTATCGATGATATCGGATATGTCCAGCAGAGCCGGGAAGAGATGGAGGTGCTGTTCACCTTCCTGGCAGACCGGTATGAGCAAGGCAGTCTGATGATCACCAGCAATCTTCCCTTTTCCAAGTGGGAACAGATTTTTAAAGATCCGATGACGACGGCTGCGGCTATCGACAGGCTTGTTCATCACAGCATTATCTTTGAATTGAATGTTGAGAGCTATCGCATGGAGCAGGCCAAAAAGGAGGCAAGATAATGTTCGAACACGATATGGAAACAGCATATACCAGGGAAGAACTCGTAGAAATTGTCAAAATGATACGGCTGCCTTTATACAATAGAGGCCTGCACTGTGGCGCCAGGGTTATAAGGGAGGAAATGGAGAATGAGAATATCCAGCCAATACCTTCTGTGAGAACTATTGGGCGTATATTATCACGACATGGCCTAACACATGGCAGAACCGGTTTTTATAATAATCCTGTTTAAAAACAGATGAATAATAAACGGCCATTTTTTTATGCGAAAATCACATATTTTTTTTGTAAAGCGTTGTACGGTTATCTATAATCTTTGAATGGCAAGGCTTTCGGGTTTTTTTATTTAAAAAGGAGATGGTATGCGTGGAGGATATATTGATTAAAGCGGGTTTCAAGTATCAAGCAGAAAAATGAAGAAAAACAATATGCCTCCGGCGGCCCTACGGGGTATTTGTTCCGCGCTAAGGCGCGGGGATTTAACGCATGAAGGACAAAAACATGGGGGGAAGGGCAGAATACATTGGACAGCATACTGCCCCCCATGTCTTCGTCACCAGTCACGGCGCTCGGGTTGCTTCCCAGCAGTTGCCCTATCCTCCAGACCGGCGTGAGGGATATTATCAATGTTACAAAAAATATCAAGTCAATAATGAAAAAAAATATAAAATCAGCAGGTTATAAAGGAATGAGAAACGGGAATTTTAATTGTCGTTGAAGGAAAAAAATATTTGTCGTTGATCAGGACCCTTCCTTTTCTAATTCAAGTTTTGGATTCAGGCCTGGAAAGTCCCAGCATAAAGCAATCTTCAGGGCCAGGCATCATCTGGCTTCAGGGTATGGATATACCGTTGACATGGATCTGTCAAAGTTCTTTGACAGGGTGAACCACGACCGTTTGATGAGCAGACTGGCTACCAGGATCAAGGATAAACGGGTTCTAAAGTTAATCCGTAAATACCTGACAGCCGGAACAATGATCAACGGCCTGGTGGTGTTTTCCACCGAGGGCACTCCCCAGGGTGGCCCACTTTCTCCGCTGCTTTCCAACATCGTTCTTGATGAACTGGATAAGGAGCTGGAGAGAAGAGGGCTGCGGTTTGTCAGGTATGCAGATGATTTTGTCATATACCTTAAAAGCAAGAAAGCCGCACAGCGGGTTATGGAAAGTATTAAACGGTTCATAACTTTAAAATTAAAGCTCAAGGTGAACGAGGAGAAAAGCTCAGTTGGAAATGCTTGGCGGAGCAAATTTTTAGGGTTCTCCTTTTTCAAAATGGATGGTCAGCCCAAAATCCGGATTCACAAGAAAGCGATTAGCCGTTTCAAAGAAAGAGTCCGGGAGTTGACACACCGTAGCAGCGGCAAAAGCCTGTCACAGGTAATCTACAATCTGAACTTGTACCTGAAAGGATGGTGGAACTATTACGGTCTTACTCAAGGCCGGGCTAAATTCAGATCCTTGAACGGGTGGATACTCAGACGATTGAGATGCCTTCTCTGGACACAGTGGAAGAATCCCAGAACGAGAGTCCGCAACCTGCTTAAACTCGGGATATCCCGTAAAAATGCTTTCTTATGCGGAAATGCCCGAAAGAAGATGTGGCGTATGAGCAGGATAAAGTGGGTGATCATTGCTATGCCGAATAAATATTTCCTTGATCGGGGGTTTATTCCTTCCTGGGAACTGACCTGCCTGATCAGCCGAACCGCCTTGGTACGTGATCCGTATGCCGGGTGGTGTGGGAGGGCTCCTCAGTGATGGGGAGTCCTATCCCGATTTTAAGACCTTTAAAAAAAACTAAGCCTTGTTTCCAGTTTTGTGGGGGGGGGATCACCTGTCACCCGGGCGGCTCGGATAGGCCAGCTTTGTTTATTTATAATTCGGTTTGTATAAAAGGTCTCTCTTTTTAAGTTTAATTTTTGATCCTTTTTTTAGTACAAACATTGGAGGAAGTTCTGTAATAACCTCGCCAATAAAATTTTCACTTTCATTCATAATTAATTTTACATCTAAAAATCCGCTTTGATACCCAACTTCATTGTTGATTGGCTTCGAGATAGCAAAAAATGCTCGGACGGTATATATTTCCCCAACCTCTATATTAAACTCCTTCTCAAAATTGGGTAACTCCTCAATCATTTGTAATAATTCTCTTGGATAATATTCTTTTTTCTTAGCATTTTCTGGATTAAAAATATGGTACTTATTTTTTATTAAATCCATCTGAAATAAATTTTTTTTCTTTTTCGTCAAATTATTCACCGTTTAAAAAATTAATATTACTATGGGGCTAACACACCTACCGCTTCATTTTGATTGTTGCAAAATTTCAAAAATAAATCTGCCCCTTTTTTCTGATGAAGTTTTCATTTGTCTTTCACTGCGGTGGATGTCAAGCAAGATGTCGCCTTTTTCTAAAACACTTTGTTAATATTCCCGCAAAATCCCCTCATGACCTCCGACGGATAATTTGAGGATCCATTCTCGCCCATGAGGGATTTTTGCTAATGCTATACCCATTTCTGACATCTATGCAGCCCTCTTTGCCGTATCAGTGGATTGTTTTACCTTCTTAAATCTTTTTAAAACAACCTCTGTAACGGGTTTCCAGTTCCTTGTTTTTTTTGACCATCTTTCAGGATGTTTCGTTTTAGCCTTCTGATACACATGATGACGATTTTTAAGGATTTGTATATCCCTGCCGTTGTGTCGATCTTCCGGAGTGACATAATTAATGCCGCTATGCAGATGCTCCTTATTATACCAATGAATAAAACGATTTGCCCATTCTCTGGCATCAAATAGATTTTCAAATGGTTTGTCCGGATATTCCGGTCGATATTTTAATGTCCTGAACAATGACTCTGAGTATGGATTATCATTGCTGATACTGGGTCTGCTGAATGAGGGAATAACTCCCAAATCCTGAAGCTTTACCAGCATGGTGGCAGATTTCATGGGAGATCCATTATCAGAATGCAAGGTGACTTGTTCTTCTGAAATTTTTTCTTGATTGCAGGCATCCGTTATAAGTTCAGCTGCCAAATCACCGGATTCATATTCATAAACTTGACATGCCACGGCTTTTCGGCTGTATAAATCCATCACCATATATAGGTAAAAGAACCTGCCCCTTACTGTTGACGGCAAATACGTTATGTCCCAGCTCCACGACTGGTTCGGGGCATTTGAAATCAATGGATCAGGACTGTGCCTTTTTGCGGGAAGACTGGATTGACGGTGTTTATTCATTTTTAAGTCCCTAAGAATTCTGTACATGGTTGATTCAGAACCCAGATAAATTCCCTGGTCAGCAAGTCTTGGTACGATCTGATTTGGATTGGACTCAGCAAATTCAGGCGACTCTAATACATTGGCTATCCGGGTCTTTTCATCATCAGGCAATTTATTGCCAGGGGCGGCTCGGGAGCCTTTTCGGCTGTCCAATAGGCCATTTTTGTTCCACCGCTGAAGGGTTCGAATGGTCAGTCCCAATAATTGGGCTGCCTTGCTTTTTCGTGCCCCGGATTTACAGGCCTCTGAAATCAATTTCAGCACAGTTTTTTTGTCTTCTTGACTGATCAATCGTCCTCTGACTCCCCCCCAGATTTCCTGGGCTTTTTTTTTAAGAACCAGCAAGGCTGCTGTTTCTGCCAGCGCTTTATCTTTACGGGACAGGTCTTTTTTTAGAGCAGCGATTTCTTTTTTAAGATTTTTGTGTTCTTCAATTTGTTCTTTATTCGCCTTCGGAATTATTGCTGATATGGCATCTTTTTTCCACTGGTCCAGATTATGGATAAAAATACCATTTTTGCGGCACCAGGCAGTGCGTTCGTCAGCAGTCATGGAACCTGTTTTAATTATTGCTGAAATACGTTCTTCGGCTGTCCAGTCTTTTCAATGCCCCAAATTTAATTTTTAATTGAGGCGACATCTATCCTGACACAGGGGGGATGCCATGGAGTTTATCCGACGATTCTTGCAGCATGTTCTTCCCAAAGGGTTTATGAAAATTAGACATTATGGATTTCTCAATCCCAACAGCGCATTGTCCATAGAAAAAATCCGTGAACTCATCTCATTCATCCATGACATTATTGCTCTTTTTATTAAAATCCCGGAACTTGAAATACCGGGTATTAAATGCAGCCATTGCGGGCATGATTTGAAATTTATTTTCTTTGCAAAGCCGGAACCAAGAGGCAGGCCCGGATAACTTCACAAAACTGACTACCCGGTGTTGCTCGACTTTAAAAACAGCCTGATAAATGACTATCGACATGCTTCAGTATCCGTACGCCAAATTGACGGTATTTTAATTTTTGACCTGGGTTTTAAGGGCTGAAAACGACCTGAATTTTGATTTTTACATCAGGATAAAGGCCATCTTTTGATATTTTAATCACATCTTGTCATAAACACATCCAGCAAATCGTTAACCTTTCCCCCTATTGATCCGCGGCTTCTTGAACCATAGGATTAGTACCGAGCCTCGTGCCTCGGCACGGTTACTAATCCTTTATTTGTTCGGTATTTATAATTCAGATTGCCATTTTATGCTGCCGTGGTAATAATGTGATCCATCACTCCATTTGCCTTTGGAGGTGAATTTTAAACCATCTTCCGTAATATTGATTTCAGTTTCGCCAATTTTCGCACGCTTGTGATGAGTCTTATCATGATGAATAGGAAGCCCTTTCGCCGTGACGGACAATTTCCCAAATAAATTTATTTTTGCTGCAACCCTTATTTTTGCAATTTCTTCACCATCAGATTCACCATCATTTTCAAAAACAAGAAAAATGAATGAGCTTGAGCTGAATAGATTTAGTTTGTCTGACCAAATGTGCCAATTCGGTGGGCTTGTAATAGCGCCACAGGGTTTTGATGGAAGATTTAATCTCCTTTCACCTGTAGAGCCATCGGCATGAAAACCCAAAGTAGAAATGGTTAACTCATCATCGCCTTTAGGATCGTTTGCATCTTTACATGTGAGATCCTCTAAATACACTAAGTAAGGAACTCGAGGAACCATAACAAATGCATATATAGCAATAAAGGAGGCAATAAGAGGTACTGAAACAATAATAAAACCTATGCACTTTTTTAAATATGACATAAATCACCTCATACCGAACATGAAAATCTGCGGTTCATCCGCCAGCATTTTCTTTGTTTAAAATTATTAAGGGGAATAATCAAGGGTTGATCCTTGATTTCTTTCAGTTTCCGGCGTCAACCGTATTTACCACAACACTTGTTACCATCAAAAAATGGACAGGTGGCGCATGCCAGAGAATCAGGCGCCGGTCGACGATGCTGTTTTGTTGGCAGATAAGACGCTATGATTCCATAGGCGTGAATAAGTTTTTCAATGTTTACGGTTACTTCTTCACCTGCACCGGTCAAGGCTTTCACAACAGCTTCAGTTGCCACATTGCCAGTAGCACCGGGTGCAAAGGGGCACCCGCCAAGTCCCCCCACACTTGCATCGACTACCTGTATGCCGTAGGAGACCGATTTAAGAACATTGGCAATCCCTCTTCCATAGGTGTCGTGGAAATGAACAGCAAGGCGTTCCACCGGTACACAGGGCAAAATCGCATCCATAAGTGATCCCACTTCGTCCGGGGTTGCTTTGCCGATGGTATCTGAAATAGACAATTCGTCTATTCCCATTTCGATCATCTGTTTTGCCAGCTCGACAACAGTAGCGGGGGCAATTTTACCCTCAAACGCACACCAAAAAGCAGTTGATATATAGCCCCGTACAGGCATACGGAGCGTCTTTGCCTGCTTAAGCACAGGCTTAAAACGCCTAAGGGAATCGGCCACAGTTGCATTAATATTTTTCATGTTGAACGTTTCACTGGCCGCTGTGAAAACTGATATTTTATCCACGCCTGCTGCTACAGAGTTCTCCATTCCTTTTTCATTGGGCACAAGGGCTGAATAAACAACACCTTTTTTTCGTCTTATGTTTTGGAATACGGTTGCTGCATCCTTAAGCTGGGGCACCATGTTCGGGGAGACAAATGCACTGACTTCAATTTCGCTCACACCTGATTCAGACAAAGCATCCACAAAGGCGATCTTGGTCTCTGTGGGTATCGTTGCATTTTCATTCTGCAGGCCATCCCTGGGGCCAACCTCAACAATTTTTATCATTGGATAACTACCTTTACGGTTCGTTTATTACGCAATAATCCGCACTGATATATATTAAAACTTTTTTATTGAAACCATGTCCGCCAGGTTTAACAACCTGAATTATTATGGTTTGAATTCCATTATCAGAATGCAAACCGTTCAATATGAAGCCGATGATTAGAGATTTTATTCTCTTTTAATATTTGTAATACAGCATTTGCCATTTGTGGAGGGCCGCAAATAAAAAAATCATATTCAGAAAAAGGATTGGGAAGTTCCATATTACACCTATGGTCATTCAGTACGTTTAACAGAATTGTTTTGTCGATATGACCTTTTGCTCCCTTCCACTGCGGTGCACGTGAGAGAACCGGTTCAAAAATAAAATTATCCATCTGATGAGATAATTTTCGGATTTCGTTAAGACGAATCAGATCTGTTTCACGTCTGGCACCCCATATCAGTATTACTTTGCGTTTGGGATCTTTAATCGAAAGATTCTTCAGCATAGAGAGCATGGGGGTGATGCCGATGCCACCCGCAATAAAGACAAGGCAGTGATGGGAAGGCACCCGGGTATATGTAAATTTTCCATATGCACCATCAATGCAGACAAGATCTTTGGCAGTGACTTTATTTAACCTGGTTGTAAAATCTCCTAACTGCTTGACGGTTACGCAGATCCGTTCGTCCTCAGGCCTGGATGAAATGGTAAATGGATGGGATTGGTCAGACAGCTCGCTATTCAAAAGGCGGAGATAACAAAACTGTCCGGCATGGTGATTAAATTTTCTACCGTTAGGTGGGTCAAAATGCAATGACACAACAGAATTTGATTCCTGTATTACTTTGGCCACAGTCCAGGGATGTTTTTGCATTATTCTGGGTAAAATCATTTTATGGTACAGGAAAAATGACAATGCACTGCAGGCAATTGTCACCATGCAAGTTTTAAATCGGGTCAACCCCTGCCCGGGAATCAAGAGGATATGAAAGACCAATATGACCATACCAGCCGGCATGGCGTAATGAAATAACAGGCAACGCTCGTGGGTGAGTTTAATAACTGCTGAAATTTTATCTCTGTACGGTATGAGGACCGGTATAAAACGGATAAAATAATTACTGAAAAACAGACCGCTGAATATGGTTGCCCACAAAAATACAGTTTCGGCAGTACCGCCTGCTGCAGCCTGTATTTCACTGGCATATTTATCATTTCCAAAGCTCGTGTGGACAACGACGATCATTAAAAGCCCCACAGCTGACAACATATGTAGAATCATTCGCCTGTCTTGGGGAACAAACCATTCCATCAGCCGATTCCGAGCGGTTACAACAAATTGCAGCGCATACCAGACAAATGCATATATGCCGGCAATTCTTGAGATAAGAATGAATGGTGTCAGATTGTGATCTAATGCCTGTAAAAATAAGAATATTGGTATAAGCGGCAGCAATAGATATAAACTAAATAATGGGAAAAAATCACATACTCTCATAATTGGAAAAGACTCAGTTTATGGTTCCCTTTTATAGTCACTCTATCTTACATCCAAAATCATCGGTGGAATCTGGTGCATTTTGATGGTTGAAACCCAAGAGTTCACTTAGAAGCTCCATTTTGGGGCCCCAATAGGGCCGCTAAGGGCTGTTTTTGAAGATATGTTGGGCCTGCGCGTTCAGGACTCCTCGAACGAAATCATGCTTGGACTCTGTGTACAATTTCCGGTCGTCCGAAAATCGATGCCGAAGTTCCTGCTTTAATGCCGCATACCGTTTCCGTACCCCGGCATCCTGCCGCAGGAGGTCTCGGAAACACAGGTAATGGCTCCACTGAACGTCGGCGAGCGTGACCACGTGCAGATGGATGGTCCGGACATCCGGCTCACTCTCCCAAACGAAGAGGTGGCCACCTGCGTTTTGTCCGTCACCACGGTAGATGTAGCCGAGTGCCGTAAGTCTCTCGATCAGCTCAGGCATCACATCAAGGGCAGCCACCGCGGCGGCGATATCCAGAATGGGCTTTGCAGGCAGGCCAGGCACGGCCGTACTGCCAACGTGCTGCACATCGGCAATGAGGTCGGCACCGACCTCCAGCACCCGTCGACAAGCCTGAGCGGCAAGATCAGCCCAGCCTGAGTTATGGTCAACAACCCGCACAGTATTTCGTATCAACCCAATCATTCTTCTGTTGCCCAACGCGGTGCTGACCGGCACCGTGCGCCGATCAAGCAAACGCAGTTTGATTGTGCGGTGTGCGGTGACCGGTCCAGCCCCTGGTTCCGGCGCAAGGCGCCGGGGCCAGGGGCTGGACGAAGTCAGCACCGCGTTCCAGGCGGCGCAGCCGCCTGGAACGCTGAAATCAGGGGCGCGGCTTTTTGCGTCCCCTGAATTTAATTGTTCAAGTAAGCCGCTGCGCGGCAGATTAAGCCGTATCATCATTGTTCAATTCCATTGCTCATGGTATCTTGTTACCGGCTTGCAGGTCGGTATCTTCACCCGACAAGGTTAAAGAAAAAAGGAAGATACCATGAGCAATTTAATCAAACGTTTTAAAGAAGATCTCCAACTTGCCGGTTATGCAAAAAGGAGCATTCAATCCTATACCAGTTCGGTTTTAAGACTACAGCGCTTTTACAATAAACCATTAGAAGATATCACTGAAGAACAGCTCCGTCAATACTGGCTTTGCTGCCAGAATGAATTCGGCTGGAGCGCTGCTACTCTGCGGATCAGTTACTCTGGTATTCAGCATTTTTTTACCAAAACGCTGGTCCGGTCCTGGAACATTTTCAACGACATCAAATGGAAGCGTGAGCAGACCTTACCGACTATTCTGAGTCTGGAGGAAGTCAGAAAGATTATTTATGCCCTTCCCACTGTGCAAAGTCATGCATTTTATTTGACATTATATTCCATGGGACTGCGTTTAAGGGAGGCAACAACACTTCAGGTCAAAGATATTCTTTCCGACAGGGGACTTGTGCATATTCACGGTGGAAAGGGTGCCATGGACAGGACGGTGCCTTTACCCAAAATAACCCTGTTGACGTTGCGCAAATACTATAAAACCCATCGCAATTCAAAATGGATATTCCCTGCTTTGGGCCGCAATGGCGGTAAGGACGCTCAATATGCCAAAAATCATGTCAGTGACAGTGGGGTTCAAGGCGTTTTGCGATCTACTTTGAAACGCCTGAAGTTTAAAAAACATGTTCACCCTCATGTCTTCCGCCATGCCTATGCGACGCATTTGCTGGAAGCTAATATCCCCATACGCCATGTGCAAAAAATATTAGGCCATAAAACCCTTAAAAGCACCATGATTTATCTGCATGTGACCACACAGGCCCAAGTTGATTCCAATGACAAAGTTTCCAAAGTCATGCAGGGGGTGTTGTCATGAGTGCTGTTCAAAAAATCTTCCAAATGTATGGGCCGAAATATCTGACACTTTATGGAGATCGAATGCTGAAGTCTCATAAAAAAACCATACGGGATATCAGTGCCTGCAGAAAGGGTTCCTTTGGAACAATGGTGTATGAATGTGATGACTGCCGTAATCTGCATTTTATTCACTGCTGCTGCGGCAATCGTCATTGTCCCAACTGTCAGCAGAGTAAAGCGGACCAATGGCTGGATCAGCAGATGAAAAAGCTGCTGCCGACCTATTATTTCCTGTTAACCATTACACTTCCCCAGGGCCTGCGGGATGTTGTAAGGTCTCATCAAAAATTATCTTATGGTACCCTGTTTTCATGCACCAATGAAGCCCTGAAAAAACTGGCACAAGATACACGGTTTATCGGATCTGATCGAATCGGATATCTGGCAGCCCTCCACACATGGGGCGGCATGCTTCAGTATCATCCACATTTGCATATAATAATTCCCGGAGGTGCTTTATCTGATAATGACCAATGGCTTTCTTCCAGACAGGATCTGTTTGTTCACACAAAACCTCTGGCGGTCATTTTTAAAGCCAAATTCAAAGATGCCATAAAAAAAGCCGGGCTGCTCGATAAAATTGATTCCGCAGTATGGAAACAGCAATGGGTGATTGACAGCCAGGCCGTGGGGCAGGGAAAAAATTCCCTGCGCTATCTTTCAAGATATGTGTTCCGGGTTGCCATCTCCAATAATCGTATTAAAAGCATTGAAAATGGCGTCATCAAATTTTTGTATAAAGACCGTGAAAAAAAGAAGTGGAAAACTATGGCATTGGATGCCATGGAGTTTATCCGACGATTCTTGCAGCATGTCCTTCCCAAAGGGTTTATGAAAATTAGACATTATGGATTTCTCAATCCCAACAGCGCATTGTCCATAGAAAAAATCCGTGAACTCATCTCATTCATCCATGACATTATTGCTCTTTTTATTAAAATCCCGGAACTTGAAATACCGGGTATTAAATGCAGCCATTGCGGGCATGATTTGAAATTTATTTTCTTTGCAAAGCCGGAACCAAGAGGCAGGCCCGGATAACTTCACAAAACTGACTACCCGGTGTTGCTCGACTTTAAAAACAGCCTGATAAATGACTATCGACATGCTTCAGTATCCGTACGCCAAATTGACGGTATTTTAATTTTTGACCTGGGTTTTAAGGGCTGAAAACGACCTGAATTTTGATTTTTACATCAGGATAAAGGCCATCTTTTGATATTTTAATCACATCTTGTCATAAACACATCCAGCAAATCGTTAACCTTTCCCCCTATTGATCCGCGGCTTCTTGAACCATAGGATTAGTACCGAGCCTCGTGCCTCGGCACGGTTACTAATCCTTTATTTGTTGTACCCTCGCATAAGGAGAAATTAAATAATTCAACAACTCATTGATTTAAGTTCAATTTTTCATTAATCGACCAAGACTTGCAGAGGAATACCAAAAAGTTGAAGCAGAACGGTATCAGGCAAATAGACCACTATTTGCTCACATCTGTAGAAATCTGAGTGCTTTGGTGAAAGCTGCCAACCCCCTGAATGCACAAATACAGATCTGTTCCGGCAATAATTGCCAATGCCAGTGTCGCAATAGCCAAAATGACATTCAGCCAAATAAGGATACTGCTTAGCAGACTACTTTTTTCGGAATTTTTGTCAATAGAGTTTATAAGATCTTCAACGCAACTTGCAAAAATTTCGGCTTTTGCAGCCTAAGAGGGTCCGGTGCTACCATCGTATCCACCAAGGTTTTTTATTAGCTTCTCTCGGGAGGCTTTATTTGAGTTCATGATCTGTCTCGTGCTTTTTCATACACAGCACCTTTTTCTCTTTTTCCAACAGCAACAACAAGGACGAACAATTCTTGATCGATCACTTCATACACAAGTCGATACCCACTGGCCCTAAGTTTGATTTTGTAATGATTCTCAAAGCCGGAAAGCTTACCGGAGGGTACATGAGGTACCTCCAAACGCTCTTTCAGTTTCTTCCTGAATTGCGCCAAAATAGAATTATCCAGCTTCTTCCATTCCTTCAGAGCCGTTGGGAGAAACTTTAGTTTATAGCTCATTGATATCTACCTCAATGGCCTGGGCTTTCTCATGTTCACGCTCTTTAACGATCAGTCCGAGTTCATAATCCTCCAACCTATCAAGGATTTGCTGATAGGTGTCGGCTGGGATCAAGTAAGCGGTTGGTTTGTTGTGGTTTAAGATAGCAATGGGTTCTCCGCCTGATGCGTCAATCAATGCTGAGGGGTTTTTCTTTAACTCAGAAATACTTGCTGAACAGTTAGCTAATACGGCCTCCATAAAGACCTCCATTAATAATGGTTGATATTTAGGTCTTATTATAGGTCTTTTTTGTAACCGTTTCAAGCAAAAAATCTTGACATATCTCCACACTGGCTGCCATGTGTAATTGGGGTACAACGCTTGGGTAACGGGCAGCAAGGGTTTCCAAAAAAATTGATTGAAAGCACATCATTCAAAAGTTTTTTCAACCTTTAAAAAGAAGGAGACCCTTGCTGTCCGGTTCACCCGCCTGTTGTGTGCCGGGCACGGCACACGTCTTAAGGGTGAGCCTGCATCTTCCTTTATGGAAGTCAAGGCAAGTCCCAAGCCCAGCCAGATGGAGGCGAAGGGCATAGTGTTATCACAACGGGGTCCCGGTGACGGTACTCCGGAAGGCAGTGGCTTCGCCGAGGCGGAGTGGCACAAAAGTACGGGGTGACGTACAGAAATCGAGTTAGGCGTGCATTTGCGGGACGAGCCTGCAACACAAGGTAAAGTCCTCTATCCATTATAGGCAATGTCCGTATACTCGGCACCCACGTATTGAAAGACGTGTGTTTTACCCCGGGAGATCTTCCATGCTGCCCTGGGATGCCGCGTGCGGCAGAAATTGGCTGAGGGCAGGGTAACCTGCTCCGACCGCATGGAAGAAGTCAGCAGAGGGCATAGTAGCCGCAGGAAAACGAGCCGTGAATTCCACGGAGGACTCACCCCGGTGAAGGCCCGAACGGTGCCCGGACCGAATGGTACGGGTAAATGATAGAGACAAATAGGAGGTGTATACTTATGGACATATTGCCACAGCAGATGGAAATGTTCACAGCGTTACAGATCACCGAAAGTCCGACAGAAAGTTCCCGACTCATGGAGTTTATCCTTGAAAGGGGAAACATGTTCAGAGCATTAAAAAGGGTCCGTAGCAACAAAGGGGCACCTGGAATCGACAACATGACCGTTGATCAACTACCGGGTTACCTCAGACGCCACTGGCCCAAAGTTAAGGGAAAGTTGCTGCAGGGAAACTACAAGCCATTACCGGTGAAAAGGAAAGAAATTCCTAAACCCGATGGCGGAGTAAGACTGCTCGGCATTCCAACAGTTTTGGATCGTTTGATCCAGCAAGCCGTCAGCGAGATATTGCAGCAAATATGGGACCCGCATTTTTCTGAGTCCAGTCATGGATTCAGACCTGGAAGATCCCAGCATGATGCCATACTCCAAGGCAAAGTTTATCTGCTCTCAGGATATACACACTCTGTTAATATGGATCTTTCCAAATTTTTCGACAGAGTGAACCATGACCGCCTCATGAGCCGTCTGGCTGAAAGAATAAAGGATAAGCGGGTTCTCAAGCTTATCCGAAGTTACTTAACAGCCGGTGTCATGATCGACGGGGTGGTTGTATCTGCCGCTGAAGGAACTCCTCAAGGCGGCCCTCTTTCACCAGTGATTTCAAATATCGTTTTGGATGAACTGGATAAAGAGTTGGAGAAAAGAGGGCATAAATTTGTCAGATACGCTGATGACTTTGTCATATATCTCAAGAGCAAGAAAGCGGCCGAACGTGTTATGAAAAGTGTTACACGGTTTATAACCGTAAAGCTCAGGCTCAAGGTCAATGAAGAGAAAAGCAAGGTCAGCCGACCATGGCTGGACAAATTTCTCGGCTACACATTTATCAGTATGTGCGGCAAGACCAAGATCCGCATACACCGGAAAACAATCGAGCGCTTCAAAGAAAGGGTTCGAGAATTAACAAACCGGAACTGTGGTCTAAGTCTTCCCCAGATCATTGATAAATTGAATATGTACATCAGGGGATGGTGGAATTATTACTGTCTCACCGAAGCAAGACACATATTCAAGTCCTTGAACGGCTGGATTATCCGCCGCTTGAGATGTGTTGTATGGAAACAGTGGAAAAATCCCGGAACGAAAATCCGGAACCTGCTTAAACGAGGCATACCGTTTCAATATGCCGTCACTTGCGGAAATTCCCGCAAGAAACACTGGCGCATGAGCAGGGTTAAATGGGTTGTCATGGCTCTGCCAAACAAATATTTCCTTTCTCTTGGATTATTTCTGCCCGGGAACTAATCTGCCTGATCAGCCGAACCGCCGGATACGCGATCCGTATGTCCGGTGGTGTGGGAGGGCTCCTCAGTGATGGGGGGTCCTATCCCGATATGTGAGTTATTTTGTTTTTATATTGTTTTTGTGGTTTTAAATGTTTTTTAATGCCTTTAATTTCTGTATTTTTTATTTCCGTTTCACTTCTCGAATACCGATGCCAATTATGCATTTTGAGCAATGAATTTATTCTATTACACATAACGCGGTGCTGACCGGCGCCGTGCGCCGTACAAGCAAACGAAGTTTGATTGTGCGGTGTGCGGTGACCGGTCCAGCCCCTGGTTCCGGCGCAAGGCGCCGGGGCCAGGGGCTGGACGAAGTCAGCACCGCGTTCCAGGCGGCGCAGCCGCCTGGAACGTTGCTCTTCTGCGGTCGCGGCTGTTTGCGACCCGTAGCAAGAGCATTGTTGGGACCCCGTATTTAAATTCTTAAGGTGCTGTTTTTTGGGTCAAAAACGTTATCCCAAGCCAATTCTTAAAGTTTTTTTAGTTCTTTATCTAATATTTTCAGTATATTGACTTGGTCCGATAAGAATATGGAAGAATAATTCTAACCGGAAAATAGATGTTTTAAATTACAATAAACGATCCTCATGAATAACGTTAAATTGATCAAAATGAATTTGTTCTCCCAGAAATTTAAAATTTGGAATCTTTGGAATTGTTAGCTTAAATGTATTAGCTTTGAGTTTTTCTCTTAATTCCATTAGTAAACGGCCTAAGGCATTTGTTCCTATATAAAAAGGACCTTCTTGTATAGCACCCCAAACTTTATCTTTATCAGTGTACTCTACAATTGGTAAACCATTCGTATCGTATAAAGCTTCTGAAAACGTATTCATATTCTGATATAGTTTTAGTTCAATACAAAATTTCATAATTTTAAACCTATGAAAATCCCAATCACTTCTTGTTCTCTCTATTTGTGTTCTTCCATATTTTTTTGCAGAAATGGGGCTCGAATAGCTAATGATCTTTTTCTGAATATGAGGATAATCCGGAAACCGGAGTGCTTGGTAGAGTGCTTCTGAAGTCTTAATTTTAACCCCTTTTATGAACAAAGGGAATCCGGGAGCCATGTTGGACAAACCACCATGTTTTCTTTTTGTGCTTTTAAATGTTATGCACTCATTTTTTTTATATTTTCGAATACTCAATGACATAATTCTATTTTAGCCCTCTGTTTTGGACAGGAAATAAAGGATGCCAATTATTAGCCCCCCACCAATAAACTAAAGGGCAAGTATTTGAAATGTTTCTCCAAGTAAAAAAATGGCTACCGGTGCCCAGTGTTTTAAATGACGGCGGTGCCATTCCCAGAGGTCTTAAACTCTGAGCACATAAATTATCAATTGAATTTATAATCTGAATACCTTTGTCTAAAATAATATTTTCATATCGAATTCTATCTTCCTTGCTGGAATAAAACTTTTCAATTTTTGGAAAATCAGGATTTCGAAAAGCCAATTTTTCATTCCTCATTTCATAACTTCTTTCGAAAGCTTCCTCAATAAATTTTAGGAATTCTTTTCCCTGATCACTTTCGATTGGATAAATATGGTTAAATTTTGGATTTGGATGGTAATAGTTTACGTGTGGATTATTATCAATCTCCGCCACTCTATAATACTTTAATTGTTTTTTTATTTCATTTCCAAATTTTTTACTCAGAACAAATTTACTGTTACTTAACCCCCAACTATGTAAAATGAAAAACAAACCGATAATTCTAATATTTGAATCCAAAAATTTTTCAACGCCATAGTTCTCAATTTCATTTTCAATATCAATTCTAAAAGTTCCGCCAGAAGCTAAAACGTCATCAATATAAAGCCAATTTTTTATTTTTTTTGAACCACAATCCTCAATCGCATAATCATACTTTTCTTGTAATATGTCATCAACAAAATCTAACAATATTTTTTGACTTTTTTCCTCTTCTTGACAATCTAAAAATTCAGTTTCATTCAAAAAATCTTGGACTGACTGATAACCGAAATCTTTGCGCAGCACTTCAAAATTATTAGCTAAAATTCGGAGTGTTTTGCTTTTTGACAAGTAGCTTTTGGGTAAAATATGCAACAATTCAGTTAAAAGAAATTTTTGATCGTCTTCATCAAATTGGCAAATCCACCTATTAATATGATTTTCATCGATTGTTGGGAAAAAGGGATCATCTTCTCTGTAGTCTTTTATTACTTCTAATATATCACTGATTAAAGCTTCCACATTCTTCACCTATTTTTTATGATTTTAGAAAGTCATTTAATTGATTAATTGAAAAGGTTGTTTTTACTAACGGTGGATGTCAAGCAAGATGTCGCCTTTTTCTAAAACACTTTGTTAATATTCCCGCAAAATCCCCTCATGACCTCCGACGGATAATTTGAGGATCCATTCTCGCCCATGAGGGATTTTTGCTAATGCTATACCCATTTCTGACATCTATGCAGCCCTCTTTGCCGTATCAGTGGATTGTTTTACCTTCTTAAATCTTTTTAAAACAACCTCTGTAACGGGTTTCCAGTTCCTTGTTTTTTTTGACCATCTTTCAGGATGTTTCGTTTTAGCCTTCTGATACACATGATGACGATTTTTAAGGATTTGTATATCCCTGCCGTTGTGTCGATCTTCCGGAGTGACATAATTAATGCCGCTATGCAGATGCTCCTTATTATACCAATGAATAAAACGATTTGCCCATTCTCTGGCATCAAATAGATTTTCAAATGGTTTGTCCGGATATTCCGGTCGATATTTTAATGTCCTGAACAATGACTCTGAGTATGGATTATCATTGCTGATACTGGGCCTGCTGAATGAGGGAATAACTCCCAAATCCTGAAGCTTTGCCAGCATGGTGGCAGATTTCATGGGAGATCCATTATCAGAATGCAAGGTGACTTGTTCTTCTGAAATTTTTTCTTGATTGCAGGCATCCGTTATCAGTTCAGCTGCCAAATCACCGGATTCATATTCATAAACTTGACATGCCACGGCTTTTCGGCTGTATAAATCCATCACCATATATAGGTAAAAGAACCTGCCCCTTACTGTTGACGGCAAATACGTTATGTCCCAGCTCCACAACTGGTTCGGGGCATTTGCAATCAATGGATCAGGACTGTGCCTTTTTGCGGGAAGACTGGATTGACGGTGTTTATTCATTTTTAAGTCCCTAAGAATTCTGTACATGGTTGATTCAGAACCCAGATAAATTCCCTGGTCAGCAAGTCTTGGTACGATCTGATTTGGATTGGACTCAGCAAATTCAGGCGACTCTAATACATTGACTATCCGGGTCTTTTCATCATCAGACAATTTGTTACCAGGGTCGGCTCGGGAGCCTTTTCGGCTGTCCAATAGGCCATTTTTGCTCCACCGCTGAAGGGTTCGAATGGTCAGTCCCAATAATTGGGCTGCCTTGCTTTTTCGTGCCCCTGATTTACAGGCCTCTGAAATCAATTTCAACACAGTTTTTTTGTCTTCTTGACTGATCAATCGTCCTCTGACTCCCCCCAGATTTCCTGGGCTTTTTTTTTAAGAACCAGCAAGGCTGCTGTTTCTGCCAGAGCTTTGTCTTTACGGGACAGGTCTTTTTTTAGAGCAGCGATTTCTTTTTTAAGATTTTTGTACTCTTCAATTTGTTCTTTATTCGCCTTCGGGATTATTGCTGATATGGCATCTTTTTTCCACTGGTCCAAATTATGGATAAAAATACCATTTTTGCGGCACCAGGCAGTGCGTTCGTCAGCAGTCATGGAACCTGTTTTAATTATTGCTGAAATACGTTCTTCGGCTGTCCAGTCTTTGGGGCGTTTTTCTTTTGATTTCAATTTTATGCTTCCGTTTTGTTTGTATTCTCTTAACCATTTACCGATTGTAGACCGGCCAACACCTAATTCTTTTGCAATTTCATGGTGGGGTTTGTTTCCCTGTAACACCTTTTTTAACACAGCTTCTTTTAATTGAATAGAATATCCCATATTTATCACCTCAATGCCCCAAATTTAATTTTTAATTGAGGCGACATCTATCCTGACACAGGGGGCTAATGCGGTGATCGGTTCAGTTCCTGGTTCTTGGCGCAAGGCGCTAGATCAGGGGCTGGACGAAGGCAGCGCCATATTCATGGTGGTGAAGCCGCCATGAACGACAATCTGCACAGGTGAAATCCGGTGCAGATTGATTGTTGATTTTTAAGGGCAATGAGCAAGGTTTGACCCTCCACCCGATACCCCTTCTCCGATCACCCGAGAGGAGTCAACGTTTCCATTTAAAGGCATCTAACCCTCTTGGTGCTTCCGTTGTTTCGTATTCCTCAAGCATATCAGCCTCAAAAAATTCAAGTAGCGTAAGCGATGTCCCTTCACCGTATGAGATGGAGTGTTCTAAGATCTCGTATCGCTCAGCATCCCTGCGATCAAACCAGGCAGCCGCCTTGACTTGCATTTGACTGGTGTCACTTTCGGCCATTCCATAAACTATATCAAAGGCAACACTGTCAGGAGACAAATTGTCTTGGGGAAACCAATTTCGAGGTATATCGTTTGATCGTTTGAACCATTGACGCTTATTCTGGTCATGGCAAATTAAAATTGCTGGGAAAATGCCACTCTCAATCAGTCTTAATGCAGTGGCACTCTCACTTGTCTTGAAGCGTTTCTTTAATTCAAGGACAGTATTAAAATCTGCATTTTCAAACTCTCCTGCAATAGGCTTGAACAAAAACCAGGGCATAAGAAGATCAGCAGAAAACTGATCAGCCTCCCGTTCTTTTTTTTTAGACGAATTTTTAAAATTTCCAATATCGTCCTTTGAACATTGAAAATTTTGACCTCTGTGACGCTGCCAATGTCCAAGCTCGTGGCCAATAGAAAATCGTTGCCTCTCTTCACTGTTACTTCGGTTAACTGTAATTACAGCGCGATTACCACTCCCAATGATCCGTGCTTCGCACCCGGCAAGAAAACGTCTTTTGACCTTTGCTCCAAGTGTTGATGCAATGGCTTCAAGGTTAATATCTTCAGGCGTTGCAATACCTCTTTGTAAAATAATTTGCTCAGCACACGTTTCAGGCATTATTTTTTATCCGAAGATTCGTCTTCATCAAAAACATCCAAGTCGCAAAGATCGTCATAGAGTCCCAAAATATCCTCATCCGGGATGTCTTTGCCAGAGCGAGCTGCCAGGGTGAATTCTCCAAGTTTTTCTGGATTGTTTTTAACGGCGGTCTCAATTTTTTTGCGAGCGTCTTCTATGCTAACCGGGCGAGATGGCTTGTTTTCAGGAGAGTCTTTTTCATTAACCATTTTTTTTGCGATGTTGTATCTGCATTTTTCAAAAAAGGATTTCATTTTTTGAACTTCTGATTTTACATCAATACCATCTTCAATTGCCTCGTTTAGGATCTCTTCATCCGTAGCTTCACGGATATCTTCTAATATTATTTCAAACATGTCATTTGGCTTTTTGTTGTGATTACTCATTACCATACCCTCCTGGGAATTTTTTTTCGACACGCCTTCTGAACAGTCGTCGTGCTGAGTAATATTTCTTACCATTCAGGCCTGAGAATTCTTTGAGCTCATCCGTATCCATTTCGTCCAAAATTCCCATCACAAGAAGCTGTACTGGTTCAGGGTCAGACTCGAATAACTGGGGAATAATTTCTTTAACCTTAGCCAGGTCCATTCTTGCAACTATAGCAGCCTCCGTTTCTGGCTTCACGTCATCCTTCAGATCCGCTTGATGATCACTTCCGTTTTCGTATTTAAGATTTTGCAGGCTGACTGTCGGGTTCCGCATGTACGACTTGGCATTGCTTGAAGCAATGCTTCTCATCGTCTGCCATAAAAAACTCATGATTTTCACATCTATAGGACACTTTCGTGATCCATCTAATGCTTTTTCAAATGATTTTTGGAGGATGTCTTCTTCAGGCAACCCACATTTTCTGGAAAACCATGCCGCAAATTTTTTAAGCCGCATCCAATCCGCATCAGATAGCCTTTCTATCGACTCTCCAATCTCCAAAGGTGTCAAATATTTTTTGGTGTTACTAAGCATCAAATGTGTCCTTCTATATTATAAATGCTCCACCAGTGTAAGCTTCAGACATTTATTTATTTTCGTTGTCCGCGCTGTCCGTCCCTGGAGCATAAATCTATAAGAATATAAACGTACTTGCAACCCTGCAGTACAAAATTGAGGAGATAATCATGAATAAAGTTAAAGAGAGTTACCAAGTAAAAATCGATGGGAAAAAATTCCCTTTTACCGATCCAATTGTAACTGGAACTCAACTTCTAACCACCACCGGCAAGCATCCGCTGGATGAATACTTGATTTTTCAAAGGTTGAAAAACGGGCAGTTTGAAGAAATACGTCTTGAGGAAAGCGTAGATCTGACACAGCCTGGCCTTGAACGGTTCAAGACGTTCAGAAGCGGAGAGTCATATCGTCTCACCGTTGATGGAAGACGATTTGAGTGGGGTGCACCAGAAATAACCGGGCGTATGCTCAAACGATTCGCTGGAGTAAACTCCAACGTTTTTGACGTATGGCTTGATGTTCACGGCCAGGGTCAGGATCAGATTATTGACGACACAGAACACGTTCGTCTCGATGAGCCCGGTGTTGAGCGTTTTTATACAACTCAAATCGAATTGACAATCATCGTAAATGGGCGACCCCGTGTTGTTAATAAGCGGTCATTGTCCTTTCTTGAGATCGTTAAACTCGCCTTCCCCGATGCAGAACCAGCCCCTGAAACAATTTTCACGGTGGTTTACAAAAATGGACCGAACCAGAATCCGCAAGGAAGCCTTGTCGAGGGCCAGTCTGTCATGCTTAAAAATAGGATGATCATCAATGTCACAAAAACTGATAAATCATAATAAAGACCTTAAACGGTTGCGAGACCAAGGTTACGAGATTGAGATTCGGAGTGGGCATATATTGGTCCACTCGGTCCCTTACGTTAACGAGAATCGAGAGGTGAAAGTAGGCACTCTCATTTCAGAGCTGTCTCTGTCAGGAGATCTTACAGTAAAGCCGAAAACCCATGTTATTTATTTTAAAGGCGAATATCCGTGCACTCATAACGGTACACAGATCCAACAGATTCGGCATAATAGCGCTAAAAAAATTTTGGCTGATGGCATTTCTGCTGAACATTCCTTTTCAAATAAACCCAGCTCCGGTTATGCAGATCACTATGAAAAAATAACGCAATATATAAAAATTATTTCCCATCCGGCTAAGGCTATAGATCCTAGTGTTGATCCACGAACATTCAAACCTATCCAGGCAACACCCGATGAGTCTGTCTTTAAGTACATAGACACAGCCTCAAGCCGGGCGGGGATCCAGGCCGTTTCAGAAAAGCTGGGCTCTCAGCGCATTGCCATCGTTGGGCTCGGTGGAACTGGTGCATATGTCCTTGACTATGTGGCAAAAACACCTGTTAGAGAAATACATCTTTTCGATGCGGATGATTTTCAGTCTCACAATGCCTTTAGGGCTCCAGGTGCTGCATCTCTTGATGATTTGCGGCAAAAAAATCGAAAGGTGAGCTATTTTTTCCAAGTATATTCTCGTATGCGTGAAGGCATCATCCCTCGTTCCCATATGATCACAAAAGAAACTGTCTCTGAATTGGAGGGTTTTGATTATGTATTTCTTTGTGTCGATGGTGGCAGCTGCAAGAAGAGCATTATGGACATTCTTTTAACAACTGATACCGTCGTTATTGACGTAGGGATGGATGTACAGCTTGTGGATCAAATGCTTTTGGGAACTTGCCGGGTAACAACCGGCAGCAAAAATAAAAATGACCACATTCCCTGTCGTGTTTCGATGGGCGATGATATTGATGGCCAAGAGTATGCAAGCAATATCCAAATTGTTGAACTCAACGCTCTTAACGCGAGTTTAGCCGTTATTAAGTGGAAGCAGCTCAGCGAGTTTTATCAAGATTTGGAAGGAGAGCATCACTTAACATATTCCACCAATTGTGCCCTTTTAGAAACGGACGAAAAATATTATGCGGATTAAACAGTTCAACGTGCAATTCAAAGAGTATATTCCTGAAAAACTTCAGGAAGGAGTTCTCTATATTTCCATGGAATACGCCACCGCATCTCATAAATGTGCCTGTGGTTGTGGCCAAGAGGTTGTTACGCCATTTACACCAACTGACTGGAAGTTGACATTCGACGGTGAAAGCGTGTCCTTATCACCTTCCATTGGGAATTGGAGTTATTTATGTCGTTCCCATTATTTTATTCAGAAAAACAGGATAGTGTGGGCCCAAGGTATGTCCCAGAAAGCCATCGCTTCTGGCCGAATTTTGGATAGAGTCCATAAAGCAAATCATTATGAGCAAAATGATGCCACTGGAGTGGAGCTCAATTCTTCCGCAAGGCAATCACAGGATACAAAGTCTAAATCTATGATTGACAAATTCCTGGATATTCTCGCCCGTTTCTTTGGTTTTAAGTCGGCAGGCTAAAACGATTCTGACAAGAAGTTTTTTGGCCAGGGAAGCATCCGGCTTTCCACAGTCACTTTAATCGGTTGCTTTTTCCCATGATTTTAATCCTGATGGCTTGCCATCATTAATGAACAAAAAATCTGCGGCGAAGTCCGTAGCATTTTTGTTGTTAGATTTGATGATATTGTTGATATTCTCTCTTAGAAGCCCCATTTCGGGGTCAAAATGGGGCCGCTAAGAGCAATTTTTAAGGGTTTCGAAAGATTTTATCTCTTGAAAACAAATAGTTACAAAAACATCCTTGGTCCGACCCCATTTTACCTGACACCACGAAATCATCAGCCCTCTTAAATTAGGGTCTTAACGGGACTCAATCACTTCAACCTTTCGGCTTCCGGTCTACAGACTCTCTGTCTACGCTTAACGAGTGCAGTCACCTGACACCCGCCCAAGACTCGCTCGATACTCAATGTACTGGGTCAGCACTTTTGAGACTGGACTTTCACCAGTTAGACTAAATTGCGCTTCGTGGCGCACCGCGGTCCGACCCCACCTGACCACCTGCAGCACCTGCACCTGCCGGTCCCACCTGCCTGGATCATCCCAACACCGGATGTAAAATTTATTTAAACGTAAAAGTAACAGATATCGAAGGTGATAAGCCCAGTTGAACTACAAAACCAGTAGCTTCCGCAAAATTGTTTTGGCTATACTCTTGCTTAATTTTTTGAACAGAATCAATTAACTGCTGATGCAATCTGTCTGAAATCGTTTTAATTATGCTTGACCTAAGACTCAGATTTGTTTCAGCTCGAGCTTGAATTAATAATTCTGACAATTCTGGATCTTCAATACTTGCTAAATTAGCTGGTGTCGGAATACCTGCTTTCACAAAAAGATATTCCTTTGATTCGTTTTTAATTACCGGATTTACAGAATCTGTCTCAATCCACCCCAATCGTTTCTCACCAGAAGGTTGTTCTAAGAGAATGGCATAGTGGTTGGAATTATAACCAACTACGGGATATTTCTCTCCTTTTTCTCCTGTAATAATCCCCTTTGCACCTGGAGTGATGCCATTCCAAATAGTCGTTTTTTCATCCTTTATTTCTACCTCTGTTACAGAAACTGAAGAGCTGTTTTGAGGTGTTAAAATGTATTGTCGAGCTTGGTATATTTCGTTAATTTTTTGATCCAATTCTGATAAGCTTATGGCCAATTTTCGTAAGTCAGCTTCAGAAAGTTTGAGATCTTGTGCGAAAGAGCAGTAAGGTGTTGTTACTAAAAGCATAATGATTAATGCTATTTTCTTCATACCTACCTCCTATATTTTCAATAATTAGACGAAAGGTTTCTCTGATTAGGTGTCAGCGGCTGACCTGCCCTCGTTTCTAATCAAAATAAGGGGTAACTCATAAATAGAGGGCGATTCCTATCTTTATAAATCAAATAAGCCTTTTTTTTGCTTTTACTAAGAATGAAAGCTCTCTACCAGGTGCTTTTTTTTCAGCTTCTATCAATGCGATTCTTTGTTTAGATAGTGAGAATAAGCTTTGTGTAAAATCTTTTAGCTTGAATTTTGCTAAATTTTCTATTGCCTGTGCCGAGCTTACTAAAATTGTTTCGAACGTTCCTCTTTTAAATTTTAATTTTAGAAAATTCATGTAATCTACATAATCATTAATAATAAACTCTATTTCCTGAGTGATTTCTTTTTCCGTTAAATCTTTGTTTGAGATGTTTCTTATCCATTTTCTTAAATTTAAATATCTCGCTCTAGTATCTGTCTCTTTTTTAAAGGATATTATTTCCTTAAATGGTATTTTGTCGGAAATTAGCGGAAAATCGTGTATTACAATTTTAATTGTAAGGTCTTGATTGCTTTCAGGATCAAATTGTATATTATCTGGCAAGTCGAGTGGCTTAATTGCTGTAGCAATAACGTTTCTGCTCTTATTCAGACGAGAAGCACTCACGCGTGATTGCAAATACTCATTGCAAGATTCTAAATGAGCCCTATCCATTAAAGTAAAGTCATGATAACTTGATACATCGACGTGAGTATCTTGAATATAGCCTGACAATTTACTTGCAAGTTCATACTCTTCCAGTTCGCTTTCAGCGGGAGGGTGATTATTTTGACCCAACGGCATTGGATCTATTATCTGGTTCTGTTCCATCAAATAATTTATTGTTGCTAATAACTCCTCATCTCTATGCTCAGAGAATTGATTGTAAATAATTAGCATTTCCAAACCTACGGCAGCAATTTTATCGAAAAATAAAATAGTTTTCTTAAGATCTCCAAAGAATGGTGAAAAGATATTTCCAACCCCAATATATTCCATCCATTATGTCCTTATGTAACGCGGTGCTGACCGGCACCGTGCGCCGATCAAGCAAACGCAGTTTGATTGATCGGCGTGCGGTGACCGGTCCAGCCCCTGGTTCCGGCGCAAGGCGCCGGGGCCAGGGGCTGGACGAAGTCAGCACCGCGTTCCAGGCGGCGCAGCCGCCTGGAACACCAAAATCTGCGGTTCATTCGCAGTATTTTTTTGTTGAAAATATAGTCGACTTTTAATTAATGACTTGTCTGGACACCAATTTCCTGAATCAAATAATCGTTAAAAAATGCATCAGACCAAAGATTCAATTCATCCTTTTGCCTTGAATTTTTCAAAAATGGTTCAACATCTTTTTTTGCCAGAGAAAAATCAATCGCCTTAATTTTTTCAGATAACAATTCAACAATTTTTTCTTTATCTAACACCTCTGACAAATCAAAATGGCCTGTTTGTACCATTTTATTCTTAAGATAATATAACTCACATGGAATATTATTCTTCACAAACCAGATTAAATCATACCAGTCTCGGCCTTTAATGTTGGTCCTTACAGTACGGCATAACAAGGCATGCATTTTGCCTGCAAACAAACTCGGCAATGTCATGGTTTTAATGGTAAACGGAATGGGGTGGAGATGATATTTAAGATCACTTGTAAATCCGATAGCTGGTTCCTGATCAATTTCCAATTTTATCTTCATCACAGCATTTTTGTGGGTCTTTAGATTTGAATCAATTTTTAATAAATGCATCAATGTATTTGCTTTAATGAAAGCTGAGTCAATAGAGCTTTCATTCTTCTTGGTCTTTTCTTCTGTGGAAACCTCAAAACCCCATAATTCCAATTCTGATTTTACTGCACCAAAGTATTTTTTAATATCAAAAGTATTTTCAG
Organism: Desulfobacula toluolica Tol2; assembly: GCF_000307105.1. NCBI lineage: Bacteria > Pseudomonadati > Thermodesulfobacteriota > Desulfobacteria > Desulfobacterales > Desulfobacteraceae > Desulfobacula > Desulfobacula toluolica. The sequence goes on along the minus strand of NC_018645.1, from coordinate 3,061,224 downwards.
GCTGAATTAGTGAAAAATCCAGATCCTCAGAGAAACGGTCCAGCTTATGCAGAATTCGTAATGCGCTTCCACCATAAAAAACAGCCTTTTCATAAAATTTTGACCGCCATAAACCAAGCAACACGATTTCTTGTATGATCTCTTTGAGAGCATTCTCGTGATCATGAACCGTAAGTAATTCATACCTGCCTAACATTTGTTCAATTTTTTCATCAAACATAATATTCCTTTAAGCAATTGAGCAGCAGTTTCATACTTTGCCTTTTATATCTGGCCTTGATTTCTTCTAATAAAGATGAATCAAATTTTTTGATATCATCATAATCCAATCTCATTAATTCAAGAAATTCCTTCATTTCCTTTTCCGATGAAATATGAGTCTGGGTTGCAATGATATCGCTCAACGCCTTCTCAGGGGAGGCAATTAGAATTTTCTTTTGATCACCAGCATGTTCAAGATTAATCCCAATGTTGAAAACTTTTTTGTGGCAATATAAATAAGAAAATCTACCAACCGGTGTTTCAAACAGCTTTTTTCTTTTAGTTGTCATGCTGATAATGAGTTCAACACGTTCCGGTATCATGTTCCAGAATGCCAAAGCGGTTTGACCTGTGATATAGGAAGGCCCATAGATCTGATTCGCCAGGATATACTTATTGTAAGGCTTCTTATAATCCTTGCCCAACACATAGAGGCCTTTTTTGACCCTTAAGATATCCTTATTCTTGATCAGACCTCTTATTTTATCTCTTGGCTTTTTATAATCTCTTAAAACATGAAGCAATAAATTGTAATCAAATTCTGCTGGAAGTTGAATTAAATTCTTCATAATATTTCACCCAATATGTCTAATAAATTGGACTTACTGGGTGTAATTTATGAGCTGAATTGAAATTTGTCAAGAAAATTCTAACAATTTAACGCGGTGCTGACCGGCACCGTGCGCCGATCAAGCAAACGCAGTTTGATTGATCGGCGTGCGGTGACCGGTCCAGCCCCTGGTTCCGGCGCAAGGCGCCGGGGCCAGGGGCTGGACGAAGTCAGCACCGCGTTCCAGGCGGCGCAGCCGCCTGGAACACCCCAAATAACCGGCTCGCCCGGTTCATTTGGAAAGTTGGATTAATCTTTAATCGTTGCCAGACACTTTTTTGTCACCTTTTCTAACTTATCAAGCGCGAGATAGTCACAAAAGTGGTCTGATAGCTCAGACACACTGGTCCCTGGAATACCCTGGAAAATTACAGTTGGGATTTCTAAGTTGCGGTTAATGTCATAGCGACCACATGTAGGTGCCCCCCATTTGTAATCAACTACAGTAGTCAATTCATGAATTTTCTCGACCCCAATTTTCCCATTAGATTTCTTATAAATTCTTTCAAGTTTGTAAGTCCGTTCAACCCTTCTGGCATAATCACCAATAGGCCCTCCGCCCATCCTATCCCGTCGGAACTCGACCCAGGGATAATTATTAGTTGCTGAATGATATGTTTTATCATCAAGATAATTTGAAACTATTTTATGATTTTCAAATAGCCTTGTGGCGATTTCAACTGATGCTGGAAAACGATGCGTTAGATCGAAAACTACTGATGGATCATTCCATGGATCACCGTAATCGACATCAGATATTGACTCTGCAAATGATACTCGCTCTTCTATTTCTCTAATAATAGTTTCACTTTTAGTACGCCAAGAAACGAAACGGTCTACAATAAACTTTAAAAAGGTAGTTTTTTCATATTTAGCGATAAAAGAATCATCTATTCGAAGTATTGGCAAATCTGCGAGAGAGCACCATATATTTTTTCTATAGTCGGCTTGTCGTTTTTTAGGCTCTGAATGACAGGGGCCATCGAATTCTATGACAAATTCTGGAATAGAGTTATTATTATACACAACAAAATCGAAGGTAGCATTGTTAAATGCACGTCTATCTTTTTTAGATATTTTTTCGTTTATTTCTAATTCAATCACATTTTTGATTTGCATTTCAGGATGTATATAATAATCAGTTCCTTCAAGAGCCTCTCTGAGTTCCGAAACTGTTTTATACTCACTGGTATTAAAAAGCTTTCTCTTTTTCATATTTTAAAATGATTGATGTTTTCCAAAAGGTTTTGATCCTTCGTTTCAAAGTACTTATCAATGATTTATGTTGAAGTAGCATTCAACCACCACTTTTCGAGATGTTCGTCTATTGAATTTGAAAGCGCATTAACAACATCTTCCCCTGCAACTGGAATAATTAAAATATCACCTTGAGAACTTCTTAGATCTTCTTTTGTAAATGTTTCACTCGATGATCCAGTTTTTTTATTTGGAATGGTAAATCCAGATTAAAAATGAAAAGGCTGGTCAAGTCGATGTTATAATACAACCTTACAGGAAGTATCTCACCCATCGGATGGCCAGCCTCAATGGACAAAATAAAATAAAAATCATTTAAACACAAGAGATGATTTGATATATGCAACCGCTTCACTGATTATGTATGATGAGGCGGAAATGTTAATAAAAAAGATGTTGCCATTTGTTGAGAATTATACCGATTTATTAAATGCTGCATTAATCCAACATTCTCCTGGAATGTCGTTAAGTAGAACTCAAAAGCTTTGGCTGGGCTTCTGCATTACCGGAATAATTTTGACAAACAGCATTAATTGGTCGGCCTTCTCTCGTATTAGTGTGGGACAGTATAAAAAGAATGCTCTTTCCTGGATGTTTCGGAATTCTAAAATTGCTTGGGAACATCTATTCCATTTCAGCCTCAGTATTGTTTTTCAAACTTATGGCATTACGAAAGGGGTTATAAGTATTGATGATTCAGACAAAAAACGCAGCAAATGTACGACTAAAATCTTTGGTGTCCATAAAATAAAAGACAAATCGACAGGTGGATTTTGCATGGGCCAAGGTCTGGTGTTTTTGACTTTGATAACCCCCAAAATAACGGTTCCAATAGGCTACGCTTTTCATATTCCTGATCCTGAGATAAGTAAGTGGTCCAAAGAGGATAAAAGGCTAAAAAAAGCTGGAGTCCCAAAATCAGAACGTCCCAAAGAACCTGCAAGATCCGAAGCATACCCTACCATTACGATGATTGCCAATGAACTGCTGGAGACATTTGTAAAAAAACATCCGGCTATAAAGATAGAAGCAGTTGTTGCTGATGCCCTATATGGCAATGCCATTTTTATGGACAAGGCATCAGAAATTACAGGGACATCTCAAATAGTCAGCCAATTAAGAAACAATCAAAACATCTTGATCAAAAATAAAAAAAAATCAGTGAAAGAATATTTTGAACATTGTCAGCCGGTTGAACAAACATTATGTGTACGCGGTGGTAAGGAGGTTAAAGTGTATATTAGCTGTGCCAGAATGTATGTCTGTGCCCACGACAAAAGAAGATTTGTTATTGCGTTGAAATATAAAGGAGAAAAGGAATATCGATATCTTGTTGCTACGGATTTAACATGGCAAAATATTGATATAACAGAAGTCTATACTCTCCGATGGTTAGTAGAGGTTTTTATTCAAGACCATAAGGCGAATGAAGGATGGGGAAAACTGACCAAACAACCGGGTGAAGATGGGTCTTACAGAAGTTTGACCTTGAGCCTGCTGGTTGATCACTGTCTCCTGCTTCATCCTGACCAGATGGCCTCAATAAACAACAAACTGCCCGCAAAGACTGTTGGCAGCCTATGTGAAATCATCAAGATTGACAGCATCTTATCCTTTGTTGAAGAAATTATATATAGCGACAACCCAGAATCTTACTTTAAAAAAATCTCGGTATTTTTAAAAGAGCATTTTGTCAAATCAAACGATTCAACCAAACATATGAATCTAAGGCCATGGGGGAGACATGAACCATCACCATCTCTCAAATATAAGGCTTGTCGTTAATATGGAGATAATAACTGACATTGCAATTCTATGTCAATTTTTAAAAACTGGATCATCGAGTTTCAGCAAACCCATTCCAAGAAATAAAAAAACCAATTTTTGCTCGCCCCTTACGATTGGAAATTTTTTCTCTAAAAACAACCAGCTCATTTTTACCGCATTTCCCTGACCAGTTTTTACATTCGACCAAAATAAGCGATGATTCTTTTTGCCATATAGGGGTTGTTGATTTGTTCAAAATCACCAGATCAATTTCCTCAGTCTCTGTTTTCAATCTTTCGATAACTTCAAATCCTTTGACAAAGCTGAAAAATTTGCACATCAGTTCTTCAAGCAACCTACCCTTAATATTGGGATTCGTTTCATTCCCCACCCGTTCGATTAGCTCTGGAAATTCGAGCGATTTAAACGATGAGTATTCATTCGCAATTTCATTTACAATCGACCCAATTCTATTCTGGACACTATGAAGTATCCTATCTTTCCAAATTGAAAAATCGACACCGAAATCATATGCTTGATATAGAGTTTTGATTTCTTTAGGAATGACAATCGAATAATATAAATGACACCAATCACCTTCATCATCGAATTCAATATCTTCGATATTTTTTTCTTCTTTTTGTCTAAACTCAACGAGGCGTTTTATAAGGTCCATATGGTGTGCCATACCTAATGGAGCGGTCCACCACTTGCGATACCAGTCATGCGTCATATTGAGATGCAATTTACCGTTTTGTTTTTTGAACGTACCCTCAAGCTCGATGTGACGAATGCCTTTTGCATCAAGTTCACAAATTTCAATTTCAATATCGTCTGGTATATCAGACACTAAAATGTTTTCAGTTTCATGAGGATGAAAATGTGCTGGTTCATCAGAATGAATATAATGATTAAGATATTCTTGGAGTTCTTTTTTTTTCATTTTATTATATTAATCCAAGTATTGAACGTGGCGTTCACTGGCCCACACTGCTTGCGGGTCCAGTGCAACAATTATTCGTTAAATTGCTACGTTAGCTCTTCAATTTCACCAGTTAAGAACTTATCAAACTGAACATCTTTTATGCTCTTTAGCTTCTCTTGGTACTTCTGTGCATCAAGAAACCAAAAGCCTCTCCCGCAAGGAATGCCTGTGCGACCTGGTTTTGTATTGAATTTGGTCTCCAAGAAAAACTTTTCACCTAAGCGGTAGCCTGTAGCACTAACTAGTCGCTTGTCATTTTCTTTGGTAAGCTCGTCCAATGTATCCTGAGTTGCCAGCTTTTGTAGCCTTGAGCTGCCCTGCCAGTTAACAGGCCACGCTTTGCCCGCCTGATCTATTACTTCAACTTTATATATTTCTGTGATGGCTATTCCATCTGGAAGTGAAATACTAATTTCCGTTTTTTCACCTTCGCCAAGCTTTGCTTTTTGCTTCGGTTCTTGATGCCAAAGCCAACGCCCATTTTTATGCTGCCAAGGCTTGGTAAGTCTTTGCTTCCAATCTCTTGGTGTAATGAAGTATCTGATATTGTCAATTGTAACAGGCCTTCTACCAATGGATCGGATAGTCAACTTGTGCAAAGGTTGATTTGGCGAGTTAAAACCAAAAGACGACTCGCAGAGGAGTTTGGTCTTATCTAAACCGTGCTGTCTAAATCTTAGCCAAAGCCCAAGCAAACCAGCAACGGTACCAATTGTCCCGGTAACTGCTCCCCATATTGCTAACACTTCAGTTTGACTCATAACTATCCTTTTTAACCCCCAAACCCCGCGGTTAGAAAAAAAAAGGAATTTGTAAGGTGTAAAAATTGTAGTAGAAGCATAGAGAACCTCCCAAACAGATATTTTTAACTTTTCTCCCAAAAAGAAAGGAGATCCTCTATGCTGGAAATCAAGATAGACCATTTTCTCGATTATTGTAAAGTGTCAAATTTTGCAACCAGATCCATTCAATCATTAAGGGTAAGACTAAATGAGTTTGCCCGGTTCCTTGACAAAGTGCCGGTAGACTCACTCCAGGCTATCTCGTACAAGCATTTAAAAGAATTTATTACCCAATATCAGAGTCCTTCAATTCATGTCAGAAAAGCCCGCATCTGGAGCTTGAGGCAATTTTACCATTTTTTAAAAATGAACGGATGGATAAAAATCAATATTGCCTCAGACTTTCCCTATCCCAAGATTGAAAAGACAATCCCGCATTTTTTGACCATCGAAGAGTTCAATACCCTTTTGACTTTTTTTTATCGCCTGGCATCCGATACTGCAGGGTACAGAAACCTTGTCATGATTATGATGCTTGGGCTCCTTGGTCTGAGACTATCCTCTGTTCTTTGTCTGAACATAGAAGACGTGGACATTGAAACCGGGCTTTTGCAAATCACAGAAAAGGGGGGAAAACAAAGACCGCTGATCATGCCGAAGGTTTTATGCCATATTCTGGACCAGTATTTTTCTTTTCTTAATGAAGAACAAGGGCCCTTGTTTTTATCTAAAAGGAACAAACGGCTTTCTCCACGAACCTTGCGTGATATCTTCCAAAAGGCGGCAGATTCGCTTGATATTGATAAGTATTTTCATGCCCATCTTTTTCGTCATACGGCTGCGACCCATTTGAACAAGGTGTCCGATCCAGAAATAACCAGGCATGTCCTGGGGCATGTGCGAAGCAACAGCACCCGGAAATATACTCACCTTAATCCGGATCAATATGCGGTATATATGCAGGTCCACCCTTATATGGGGTTAAACGCGGAGGTGAGTCCATGATTGCTCTGTTGGATGAATACAGAACACAGTTGTCTGATGTCTGTGGATACGCCAATCAAACCGTTGAAAATTATGCTTCCTGTATGGGCAAGTTTGCCCGGTATTTAAAAGAGCAGAACAACATCCCTGTCACCCAGGCCCAGGGGACGCACATTTGTCAGTGGATAGCACATTTAAAACAAGAAGGTTTCAGTTACAGCCGGATGGAACATCATCGATCCGCCTTAAAAACATTTTATACCATGTTGGTTAAACTGGATATCATGGCAAAAAGTCCGGCCCAAGCATTGCCCAAGTTAAAGAAAAACGGCCCCAGCACAGTTATGCCGGTATCAAAAGCCATTGTTTTTAAATTATTAAACAGTATCGACCGGTCCACCTGGATGGAGAATCGAAATCACCTTATCCTATCTTTTTTGTGGGCGCTTGGTTTAAGGGTCAGTGAGCTTACCCGGCTTGTCATTGGATCTTTTGAACCCGGGCATGGTCCTAAAATCGGGCTTTTGCGGGTAAAAGGGAAAAACAAAAAACAGCGGGCTTTATTTGTGGTGGATAAATTATATGACAATCTTTTGGCATATCTGTCCCACCCAAAGACATTAAAATTTAAAAAAGATCCCATGTTCCCGGTTGAAAGTGGTACGGCCATCTCAACCGATCGGGTTCAAAGAAAATTGAGGCAGTATTGCAAAAAAGCCGGTATCACAGAAAGAATTACTCCCCATGTACTCAGGCACTCCTTTGCCACTGAAATGTATCACGCCAGGGTACCGCTTCATGCCATCCAGGCGATGATGGGACATTCCAATACGGCTGAAACCGCAATTTACATCAAGGTGGATGACAGTTTTAAACAGGAAGCCTTAAATCAGCTGGTTATTAATGGGAGGATGTCATGGGAGTAAACACAACTAATTTTTTTAGCCATATTGAATCGTATATGAATTATCGATCAACCGTGTATGACATCAGTGAACAGACTATTAAAAGTAATCGTTGTGACCTTAAGCTTTTTAAAGCTTTCATGGATGAACACCAGCATGAAACAATCACCGGTCCTGTGGTGATGGACTTCCAGCAATATTTAAAGGTTAAGCGTAAAAACTGCGGCGGGTCTCTGAACCGAAAATTGTTTACCCTGCGAAGTTATTCTCATTATTTAAGACTCCAGGAGGTGGATGAATCTGAAGATTTGCCTTTTAAGAATATTCTAAAAGTCCGACAGGGATATCGAAACCGTCCGGATGCTTTGACCGCCAAACAGATCAAACAATTTTTAGATACCATCGACCGAAGTACATGCCTTGGTGTCCGGGATTATGCCATATATGCCCTGATGTATTTATGCGGTCTCAGGATCGGAGAAGTCTTCGGCCTGGACCTCACCAATATTGATTTAAAAACCAAAGAAATCACCGTGACTGGAAAAGGAAAAAGAATCCGCACGCTTCACTTGAGCGATGAATTGTTCCAGATCCTGTCGGAATATCTCGCCGTAAGAACCTTTTTTTATAAAAATGAGTATCGAAATGCCCTGTTTATCTCAAAAAAAGGAAACCGTCTGGCCATTCGTACCATGGAGGACAACTTCAAAAAGATCGTTTTAAAATCAGGCCTGCAAACCCGGTTCAATGTGTCTTGTCATACTCTGCGCCATTCCTTTGCCTCCCATCTCAATGATCAAGAAGTGGATATGCTTGTGATTAAAAGCTTAATGGGACATTCAACAACGAGAAGCACCGAAATTTACATCCATCCTTCAATGCAAAAAGTACGGCAGGCAATGGAAAAACTACCCGGCGTCATTTTTATGAATGAGCTTATAAAAAACGGAGGTGTTATTTTTAGTTTTCAAGAGCTTCGCACATAGCCGGAATACGATCTGGATATTACTTGTTTTTTTAAAAATATCTGTTTTTATGGATCAGTGCGCTTAAAATTCATTTTTTATAGATTTTAGGTGTTGCCATAGAAATAAAGTTATGCCACTGTTCGTTACTGAACGGAGTTTTTCTTATCTTTTTACTTCAGGCACCTTCCAATTGCACATAACTTTTGTTCTGACCGCGCGGTTCGTTTCCAAATAACCGGTTTATCCGGTTCATTTGGCTTGTTTGAATGGAAAAATGTTACCATTTGGTTTCTTTACTATATTGGTCTAAAAATTGTCGCATGTATTTATGTCTACGTTCAGCCTCCGCAAGGGCAGTCTTAAAATGAAAATAATCTTTCATTTTAAGTAATTTATTATTGATATGATTATACGCCGTGTTTTCTTTCTCAATAAAAGGGGGAAACCCGAAAACAATTCTATTTTCACCTGAATATGAAAAAACTCTTACTAACCCATGGGTACCAATTGATTCTAGAAAATCAGCATCCCTTAACAGGTAAGATTGCATAGATGATAATTTTTTAGATTTATCGAAAAAGTCCCACGATGATTCAATAATTGAAGTATGCACCTGGTCATATGTTTCTTTATCGACTCCTTGTCTGATCAAGAAATCTTTAGCGATAGCCGCAGATGCTACAACATCCTCTCCAGACTTATCTTTTAACTGGATTATGTCATGAAACAGGGCCGAAATTTTTGCTACTTCACCCTCAAGAGATTCTTTTTTACATATTCGTTTAACATTCTCATAAACACTTATGGCATGGGAATAATCATGAGATAAAGTGTTTTTTTTATAAAAAGGCTTAATAAATTTTATAATTTTTTCGTACATTGGACTCACCTGAAAAATTGGAGATAGAATTGTTTTTTTAGAATCACCATGGTTTTTTCCCCGCATTAGCCAATTCATCGTTTCCAAGTTCTCTCATCACATGATATTTTACATTTTTATACAAGTTGGGATAATTTTTAGTATTCCCCTCAGATCTGCGGAATATTGCAAATAGATGCCCTGATTTTATACTATGTTTCGTCAAAAAATCATAGACATCACTCAGTTCGCCACCGTTTACAAAAGATTCGTCAACAATGATAGCTTTGGTGTTGCTTAAATTAGTTGATGTGTTTTGCCCAACTAAAAACCAATCAAGATTGTTATTTTTTGTGCCAGTATTGATGTCAAAAACTAATAGAGGTTTTCCTAAAATTTTAGATACTACAAAATTTAGAACAAGGGCAGAAGTAGAGGGTGTTGCTATGTAATCGTAATAAATATTCTCTTTTTTTGATTCATAATAAATATACGAAGCAAATGCTTTCGCTATTTTAATTAGGTTTTCTTCATTATTGTAATAAGTTTTCCTTAAATTTATAAAGTATTCAACTCTTTGAACTGTATTGCTATCGATCTGATAGTCGCCTTTCTCGATCGACTCGATAATAAAAAAATCTATAGCCTTATATGCTTCTTCATTGTTTATTAAATGTCGCTCTCCGTGAAACAATCTATCTGAAAAAGAAGAAATCTGATCATATTTTGAAAGCAAGCCAACTTCTTGAAGTATTTCATTAACTTCTCTAATTCTTTTTACTTTCAGTAGATTCTTCAACCTTGTTGGTAGAAAACCGAATCCATCTGCCACATCAAAAATGGTCCTTACTGATGCCAAAACGACAATAATTAAAACAACGACTCCACCAATGTTATTAATCATAGGCCACATTTTTCAACTCCTTGTTTTTTGCCTTTGTTTTCTAAAAAAGTATCAATTAAAAAATTTCTTGCTTTTGTAATTTCTTCATTGTTCATCACATCAGTGCTAATAATTGATTTCAATGTTTTCTGGTATCTATCTTTGGGCTCAGGACATGAAAGAAAATCATTAAAATTGTTTGACTCAAACTTAATTCTTTTATCGCTAAAGAATTCTGTCCCAATATGAGGGATGAAAAAGCTAACAGCCATCCCGGTTGGTACGTTTTTAGTTATAAAATCTGCTGTTTTAAATATGGAATTCCAATTTTGACCAGGAAGACCTACCATCAAATACCATTTAACTCCCAATCCGGCTTCTTTTGCTGCATCAGTCAATAAAGAGACACAAGATAGACTTGTTCTTTTATTTATCCTTTTTAAAAGTGATGAATCCCCAGTTTCAACTCCAATACTGATACCTCGACATCCACTTTTAGAAAGTTGATTGAAGTACCAAACTAAATTTTTAAAATTATTTCCACTAAGATTATCAAGATATCTGTTTACCAAATCGTCTGCTCTAATATTAAAAACCCACTCTATCATCCCTTGCCTGAATGTATTATTTAAGAGCGTTGATAATTCTAATGGTCTTCCAAAAGGATCGCTAAATGTATCATCGACTATATGAAATAACCTTATCCCATTTTTAAAATATTGAATAAATTCTTCGCATATTCGTTCAAGACAAACAAATTTTCTATAGTTATATATTTGGGGTATTGAACAAAAGGAACAGTTATGATTGCACCCTATGCTTGTCTGAATTAACGCAATAGGGGTTTTGATTATACCGTCATGCGCTATAAATCCTGATGTGTCATAGAGACTCAAATCAAGCAATGTTATGGAATTCGAAGAGAGAGGATAATTATTTATGGAAACTAATGATTTCGAAGTGTCCTTATAGTTTCTATGCCCATCATAAATGATATTCTCAGCACGATAAAAAGGAGCATCATTTAGAATGTCACTCGCAATTAGTGGGAAACTTTCAATACCTTCTCCAACATTAATTACATCAAATAGATTGTACACCAGTAATTGTTCTTTTGCCAGAGAAGCGTGCGGTCCGCCAATTACAAATTTTGCATTCGGATTTTTTTCTTTCAGAATCGAACAGATATTCACAGCCTGGTTTATTTGTGAGGTGGTTGACGTAATTCCTACAAGATCAAAGCACTCCAAACTACTAATATTCTTTTGACTAAGTGATTTTAAGGACGACAAATCTTCAATCACAATTTGATATTCACTTGCTTTTTTATCTATGCTTCCGTATTTCTCTACCAATAGATTATAAAATGGCTTGGAACTCAAAGCACTTGCCAAAGACATTAATTCAAGAGGTAGTTTTGATATTTTTCCATTAACTAATGTTGGAGAAGGTGGCTTCAGTAGAAGAATTCGTTTCATATTTTTGATATAAATTTTAAAAAATTAACGCGGTGCTGACCGGCACCGTGCGCCGATCAAGCAAACGCAGTTTGATTGATCGGCGTGCGGTGACCGGTCCAGCCCCTGGTTCCGGCGCAAGGCGCCGGGGCCAGGGGCTGGACGAAGTCAGCACCGCGTTCCAGGCGGCGCAGCCGCCTGGAACGTTGAATTCACTGGTTTCGCGCTGTTTGCGAAATCCAGTGGAATGATTTGTTGTGTGCCGGGCACGGCACACGTCTTAAGGGTGAGCCTGCATCTTCCTTTATGGAAGTCAAGGCAAGTCCCAAGCCCAGCCAGATGGAGGCGAAGGGCATAGTGTTATCACAACGGGGTCCCGGTGACGGTACTCCGGAAGGCAGTGGCTTCGCCGAGGCGGAGTGGCACAAAAGTACGGGGTGACGTACAGAAATCGAGTTAGGCGTGCATTTGCGGGACGAGCCTGCAACACAAGGTAAAGTCCTCTATCCATTATAGGCAATGTCCGTATACTCGGCACCCACGTATTGAAAGACGTGTGTTTTACCCCGGGAGATCTTCCATGCTGCCCTGGGATGCCGCGTGCGGCAGAAATTGGCTGAGGGCAGGGTAACCTGCTCCGACCGCATGGAAGAAGTCAGCAGAGGGCATAGTAGCCGCAGGAAAACGAGCCGTGAATTCCACGGAGGACTCACCCCGGTGAAGGCCCGAACGGTGCCCGGACCGAATGGTACGGGTAAATGATAGAGACAAATAGGAGGTGTATACTTATGGACATATTGCCACAGCAGATGGAAATGTTCACAGCGTTACAGATCACCGAAAGTCCGACAGAAAGTTCCCGACTCATGGAGTTTATCCTTGAAAGGGGAAACATGTTCAGAGCATTAAAAAGGGTCCGTAGCAACAAAGGGGCACCTGGAATCGACAACATGACCGTTGATCAACTACCGGGTTACCTCAGACGCCACTGGCCCAAAGTTAAGGGAAAGTTGCTGCAGGGAAACTACAAGCCATTACCGGTGAAAAGGAAAGAAATTCCTAAACCCGATGGCGGAGTAAGACTGCTCGGCATTCCAACAGTTTTGGATCGTTTGATCCAGCAAGCCGTCAGCGAGATATTGCAGCAAATATGGGACCCGCATTTTTCTGAGTCCAGTCATGGATTCAGACCTGGAAGATCCCAGCATGATGCCATACTCCAAGGCAAAGTTTATCTGCTCTCAGGATATACACACTCTGTTAATATGGATCTTTCCAAATTTTTCGACAGAGTGAACCATGACCGCCTCATGAGCCGTCTGGCTGAAAGAATAAAGGATAAGCGGGTTCTCAAGCTTATCCGAAGTTACTTAACAGCCGGTGTCATGATCGACGGGGTGGTTGTATCTGCCGCTGAAGGAACTCCTCAAGGCGGCCCTCTTTCACCAGTGATTTCAAATATCGTTTTGGATGAACTGGATAAAGAGTTGGAGAAAAGAGGGCATAAATTTGTCAGATACGCTGATGACTTTGTCATATATCTCAAGAGCAAGAAAGCGGCCGAACGTGTTATGAAAAGTGTTACACGGTTTATAACCGTAAAGCTCAGGCTCAAGGTCAATGAAGAGAAAAGCAAGGTCAGCCGACCATGGCTGGACAAATTTCTCGGCTACACATTTATCAGTATGTGCGGCAAGACCAAGATCCGCATACACCGGAAAACAATCGAGCGCTTCAAAGAAAGGGTTCGAGAATTAACAAACCGGAACTGTGGTCTAAGTCTTCCCCAGATCATTGATAAATTGAATATGTACATCAGGGGATGGTGGAATTATTACTGTCTCACCGAAGCAAGACACATATTCAAGTCCTTGAACGGCTGGATTATCCGCCGCTTGAGATGTGTTGTATGGAAACAGTGGAAAAATCCCGGAACGAAAATCCGGAACCTGCTTAAACGAGGCATACCGTTTCAATATGCCGTCACTTGCGGAAATTCCCGCAAGAAACACTGGCGCATGAGCAGGGTTAAATGGGTTGTCATGGCTCTGCCAAACAAATATTTCCTTTCTCTTGGATTATTTCTGCCCGGGAACTAATCTGCCTGATCAGCCGAACCGCCGGATACGCGATCCGTATGTCCGGTGGTGTGGGAGGGCTCCTCAGTGATGGGGGGTCCTATCCCGATAGATTTTTATTCAAACATTTTTTCAATCTTACTTTTCATTTGACCTGTAATTTCAAACGATTCTTTGTTGATTTCTTCAAGAGCGACATAGGGTTTACTACCAGTTCCCTGTGGCATTTGTAGTTCTTCTTCAATATCATTTACCAAAGCGATAGTAGTACCAAAATCAGAGTCAATGGCAGCCGTTATAGCATTAGTTGCAATATCTGCAGATTCGATAGCTTGTTGTGATTTACCGTTTTGGTGATCAACGTCATATACAGCTACATAAGGAATACTGAACTTGTTCAAAAGGCCACAATATGCGGGAATGTTATTTTTTGAGCCACAATCAATTACAGAATATTCATGTTTAAAACATTCAATTTTTTGAGCAAGAAATGGGATTACGGTTTTTTCAGTTGCACCTTCGACTAGGATAACCTTTTGAGCAAAAAACAGTTCGCTTCGATCAGGGTTAACCCAATAACTTAAGTTAAAATCTTTTTTACTGTCACCAGAAAAAATGTCATCTGTGCACTGACATACTGTCGTTCCAGTAGTTGGAGAATCTTTTCTTACGATACAGATTGACTTATACCTCTCTAAATCTACAAGTGCGCTTGAATGGGTGCTAAATGAAACTTGAGCTCCACTATCAGCTAAAGTAGTTAGGGTTTCAAATAAAGCCCTCTGAGCTTGTGGATGTAGATACAATTCAGGTTCTTCTAAAATGAAAAACATTGAATTTGATGCTCTCCTGGAACTTGTACCTTGTTCTGATTCCTGTGCGGCTAAATGTTCTTCTCGAAGTGTTTCAGCGATAGTTTTGATTAAAGCGAATATTAATGCCCTTTGTAGCCCATGGCCTTTTCGATTTATATCAGTTTTAACCCCATCATTTATCCAAACTTTTGTGTTTGCTTTAAAAACATCATCAATATTTGGGGCTACAATTTCTACATCGATTTCAGCACCCCAAGAAGAGAGGTGTGAACTAAGCTTAGCTTCAAACCTAGTAAGTTCTTGAGGTCTTTGCGCATTGTGGTTGCCATTCTCATCAGTTTTGTTAAGCAAGCCAAATAGGCCTGAAATGTTTTCTTTCGCAGAAATCCAATCTGGATTCGAAGAAGACATTTGTTCTATCAATTTTGAATAAAGTGAACCAAAGGGACTTGAGTCTTTCGTTATATAATCGTCGGTAGCATTTCGTACTGCTGGGATATGGAATATTTGCCCAAAAATACCTTTAGCAACGTTTTTCAAACCCAAAAAATTTGTACTTTCTAATTCATAGCTAAACTCAATAGAATCTGAGTTTCTTGAGATATATTGAGTTTGGGCGAAAACAATATTTGCATTTGTGATTCTACCTGATTCAGGTAAAAATTCTGCTAGGGGTAGAGCTTCAGCAACAGCCCTTGTGGTGTAGGCACTAGCGTTGTTTTCTTGAAGCCATTCAGTAGTGGGATTTTGAACATAACCTTTATAATCAAAATTTCCTGAAAAATATGCTGTTTTTCGAACTTTAATTTCATTATCAGACGTCAGATATTTATTGAAAGTTGATTTGTCATTTTCATCTAAATTAGAAAAAACTATTTCGACATGTAGCTCTTCTGATTCATTATAGAAATCTAATTCTTGAGGTTTAATTTCTCCGAAGAAAAAAAGTAGTGCGCTAAGTATGTTAGATTTGCCATGATTGTTCTGGCCTATAAATATCATTAAGTCTTGAAAAGATAAATTGCCCGATTGAATCGACCGCCAATTTTCTATTTTTACTTCCTTGATTTTCAAAATTGACTCCTTGCTTCAATTAGCGGCAATCTAACGGTTGAACTGACGGGCCGCGCCAAGGCGCTTGAAAAAAGCGGCTGAGCTGCTCGCGGTCCCGTCCAGTGAATGGGTTATATGCCGATCTTTTTGCTTGTTCATGTCATTGATTTTTTTTTAATAAAGTCATTTCTTTTTGTTAAATAAGTCATCTATCCCTTGAATCAGAAAAAGCAGGTCAACGAGGATCAAGCTGAGTGCAACGAACATACAATTATTAATCAGCCATGATGGGAATATGCCCAATATGCTACTGGGTAATAGTGGTAGAATCGATGCCATGATTAATACAACTAAACCCGCTATTAATAATCGCTTTTTATTTTTCTTTGACATTTTTCATTAACTGTTTTTTGGAATATAACCCCCAAACCCCGCGGTTAGAAAAAAAAAGGAATTTGTAAGGTGTAAAAATTGTAGTAGAAGCATAGAGAACCTCCCAAACAGATATTTTTAACTTTTCTCCCAAAAAGAAAGGAGATCCTCTATGCTGGAAATCAAGATAGACCATTTTCTCGATTATTGTAAAGTGTCAAATTTTGCAACCAGATCCATTCAATCATTAAGGGTAAGACTAAATGAGTTTGCCCGGTTCCTTGACAAAGTGCCGGTAGACTCACTCCAGGCTATCTCGTACAAGCATTTAAAAGAATTTATTACCCAATATCAGAGTCCTTCAATTCATGTCAGAAAAGCCCGCATCTGGAGCTTGAGGCAATTTTACCATTTTTTAAAAATGAACGGATGGATAAAAATCAATATTGCCTCAGACTTTCCCTATCCCAAGATTGAAAAGACAATCCCGCATTTTTTGACCATCGAAGAGTTCAATACCCTTTTGACTTTTTTTTATCGCCTGGCATCCGATACTGCAGGGTACAGAAACCTTGTCATGATTATGATGCTTGGGCTCCTTGGTCTGAGACTATCCTCTGTTCTTTGTCTGAACATAGAAGACGTGGACATTGAAACCGGGCTTTTGCAAATCACAGAAAAGGGGGGAAAACAAAGACCGCTGATCATGCCGAAGGTTTTATGCCATATTCTGGACCAGTATTTTTCTTTTCTTAATGAAGAACAAGGGCCCTTGTTTTTATCTAAAAGGAACAAACGGCTTTCTCCACGAACCTTGCGTGATATCTTCCAAAAGGCGGCAGATTCGCTTGATATTGATAAGTATTTTCATGCCCATCTTTTTCGTCATACGGCTGCGACCCATTTGAACAAGGTGTCCGATCCAGAAATAACCAGGCATGTCCTGGGGCATGTGCGAAGCAACAGCACCCGGAAATATACTCACCTTAATCCGGATCAATATGCGGTATATATGCAGGTCCACCCTTATATGGGGTTAAACGCGGAGGTGAGTCCATGATTGCTCTGTTGGATGAATACAGAACACAGTTGTCTGATGTCTGTGGATACGCCAATCAAACCGTTGAAAATTATGCTTCCTGTATGGGCAAGTTTGCCCGGTATTTAAAAGAGCAGAACAACATCCCTGTCACCCAGGCCCAGGGGACGCACATTTGTCAGTGGATAGCACATTTAAAACAAGAAGGTTTCAGTTACAGCCGGATGGAACATCATCGATCCGCCTTAAAAACATTTTATACCATGTTGGTTAAACTGGATATCATGGCAAAAAGTCCGGCCCAAGCATTGCCCAAGTTAAAGAAAAACGGCCCCAGCACAGTTATGCCGGTATCAAAAGCCATTGTTTTTAAATTATTAAACAGTATCGACCGGTCCACCTGGATGGAGAATCGAAATCACCTTATCCTATCTTTTTTGTGGGCGCTTGGTTTAAGGGTCAGTGAGCTTACCCGGCTTGTCATTGGATCTTTTGAACCCGGGCATGGTCCTAAAATCGGGCTTTTGCGGGTAAAAGGGAAAAACAAAAAACAGCGGGCTTTATTTGTGGTGGATAAATTATATGACAATCTTTTGGCATATCTGTCCCACCCAAAGACATTAAAATTTAAAAAAGATCCCATGTTCCCGGTTGAAAGTGGTACGGCCATCTCAACCGATCGGGTTCAAAGAAAATTGAGGCAGTATTGCAAAAAAGCCGGTATCACAGAAAGAATTACTCCCCATGTACTCAGGCACTCCTTTGCCACTGAAATGTATCACGCCAGGGTACCGCTTCATGCCATCCAGGCGATGATGGGACATTCCAATACGGCTGAAACCGCAATTTACATCAAGGTGGATGACAGTTTTAAACAGGAAGCCTTAAATCAGCTGGTTATTAATGGGAGGATGTCATGGGAGTAAACACAACTAATTTTTTTAGCCATATTGAATCGTATATGAATTATCGATCAACCGTGTATGACATCAGTGAACAGACTATTAAAAGTAATCGTTGTGACCTTAAGCTTTTTAAAGCTTTCATGGATGAACACCAGCATGAAACAATCACCGGTCCTGTGGTGATGGACTTCCAGCAATATTTAAAGGTTAAGCGTAAAAACTGCGGCGGGTCTCTGAACCGAAAATTGTTTACCCTGCGAAGTTATTCTCATTATTTAAGACTCCAGGAGGTGGATGAATCTGAAGATTTGCCTTTTAAGAATATTCTAAAAGTCCGACAGGGATATCGAAACCGTCCGGATGCTTTGACCGCCAAACAGATCAAACAATTTTTAGATACCATCGACCGAAGTACATGCCTTGGTGTCCGGGATTATGCCATATATGCCCTGATGTATTTATGCGGTCTCAGGATCGGAGAAGTCTTCGGCCTGGACCTCACCAATATTGATTTAAAAACCAAAGAAATCACCGTGACTGGAAAAGGAAAAAGAATCCGCACGCTTCACTTGAGCGATGAATTGTTCCAGATCCTGTCGGAATATCTCGCCGTAAGAACCTTTTTTTATAAAAATGAGTATCGAAATGCCCTGTTTATCTCAAAAAAAGGAAACCGTCTGGCCATTCGTACCATGGAGGACAACTTCAAAAAGATCGTTTTAAAATCAGGCCTGCAAACCCGGTTCAATGTGTCTTGTCATACTCTGCGCCATTCCTTTGCCTCCCATCTCAATGATCAAGAAGTGGATATGCTTGTGATTAAAAGCTTAATGGGACATTCAACAACGAGAAGCACCGAAATTTACATCCATCCTTCAATGCAAAAAGTACGGCAGGCAATGGAAAAACTACCCGGCGTCATTTTTATGAATGAGCTTATAAAAAACGGAGGTGTTATTTTTAGTTTTCAAGAGCTTCGCACATAGCCGGAATACGATCTGGATATTACTTGTTTTTTTAAAAATATCTGTTTTTATGGATCAGTGCGCTTAAAATTCATTTTTTATAGATTTTAGGTGTTGCCATAGAAATAAAGTTATGCCACTGTTCGTTACTGAACGGAGTTTTTCTTATCTTTTTACTTCAGGCACCTTCCAATTGCACATAACTTTTGTTCTGACCGCGCGGTTCGCCAAAATCTGCGGCTTGTCCGCAGCATTTGATTTGTTTGAAAAACGGTAAAATATTCAAAAGTAATTCGATTACAGTTCATTCTTGATATGGAACCCTATCATTTCGAATTTTTCTTTATCCGTCTTTGTAAATTCTTTTGGGACAGTAATAAATAAATTATCTTTTGCCCTACTAAAAGCAACATAATAAATTCTGCTATCATCTTCATTTTGATGTTTTTCAGGGTTGAGAACATATTGTAATTCTATGCTATTTTCCATTACAACTAATACATTCTCATATTCAGCGCCCTTTGCTTTATGTATAGTTTTAATCCGACTTGTATCATCTTTAATTCGCAAAGCCTGAACCAAATCAGCATAAATGTTGTTTTCGGAAAATTCCTTATATTTTCCTCTTGTGATTTTTGAACCAATTTTAATTTGATAATTAGTCAAGAAATATTCAAATAATGAATTGTAGAAATCAAAAAGTGTTTTTGAACTATTATTTTGTTTTTGGGACACAAGTAAATCAATCAAAACTATTGCCAACTCGCGCTTCTTAACTTTCTGTATTTTAGTTCCATCCTTGTATTTGTAGAATATCTTTGATGTTAACCTCACAGCATCTTTGTAATACCCCAGCAAGCATAATTCTGCTGCATAAATCGAATTATATAAAAGTTTCTGCCTTTCGTAGTTACTATCTAAACCTCGTGAAGAATCCCACAGATTTCCAATATTTTTATTATTATCATTTTTAATCTGGCCAACTGTTTCATTATTCCTTGTTAGAATTGATATTTCAGGGTATGATTTTGTTAAATATTCAATAACTTTCATTTTGTCGCCAACATAAATCGTTGGCATATTGCCTTCTATATTTCTTATGGGAGTTTGTTTGACTCTATCGTACCTAATGTTGTCTAATACATTGATAATTTTATTTGTGCTTCTTCTGTTTCCCTTAATCTGGTAATTGTTTATCCCTGATATCTTAAAATCAACAAAATCTTGACGAGTGGCACCCTGAAATTTGTAAATAGATTGCTCTGCATCTCCAATCACCCCAACAATAGTATTATTTTTTGAAATGAGTTTTACGATCTCTGTTTGAATTGGATTTGTATCTTGAAATTCATCAATGAACATGTAAGGGAACATGAGGTTCACGTACTCTAGGACTTCTGGATTTTCAGATATGATTTTATATGCAAAATATAAAACATCTTCATGATGTATTGTCCCAATTCTCCAGTACCTTTTTTTATAGTCCACAAATAACTCTTTTTTAATCCAGTACCTACCAATTTTTCTTTTCCAAGTATGTCTCGGTCCCAGATCAATGCTTGAGTCTGCATTAAGATGCCAATCTAAATCCTGTAGGCATTCATATATTTTTTTGTCGTCTTTAATGTAATTTAACTTGTTTTGAGTTTTCCAATCATAGACGAATCTGGAATTGGGTATGTGTTCATCGTGACCGTCAAGGTTTCGTAAATTGATAAGATTTGCGCCAGAATTATCTTTAAGTAAAAAACCGTAGGGTTTTACAATAAATTTATAAAGAAAGTTGTGAATCGTAGATACATATACTCTATCATCACTGTCACCAAGTCTGCTTTGAATTTCTTCAACGGCGATATTTGTGTATGTGATAGAAGCGATTTTAGTAGTTGTGGTTAATCGTTTAGAGTTGTGCAATACATTTTCGATATGGTTGATCAGCCAATAAGTTTTTCCTGCACCTGGTCCGGCGAAAATCTTAAAAGGCGTTTCTGTTGAAATTAGAGTACTCGAATTTATTTCAATCATTTTTATAGAGACCTATGAGCATACATGATTTATTGCTTCTTTAATATATTCAGGGACACTAAAATTAACAGGATTTCCGTTTTTTAAATTATCCCGTAATTTCATGTCTAAGTTTAAGGCATGCTCGCCTTTTCCTGCCCAAGAACTGTTTTCGATTGATTGTAAATATCTGGCTGCAATAATGGCTGATTTTTTTTCCTCTTCAGTCCAATTAGACAGTTCAATACTCTCCTGAATGTTTTGATTTTTAAGTATGCTTAAAATGTCAGAGAACGGTTTATTAGCTTTAATGGCGTTTATTAAATCTTTTAATTCTTGGATGTTAGCTATCTCATCTGTTATTAGTAAATCTGTAGACGCATTATTGTAAGCGAGTTCATATTCAAATGTTTTCCCTTTTCCATCAACTCTGCTTGAAATTTTTATATATGAATTTCCAGCATATTTAGCCTGTAATGAACTTAGTATTTCGGATATTTTTTTGTATTCAAATTTCGCAGTATCAATATTCAGTTCGAAGGGAAAACATTTTTTAAACTTTGGTTTCTTCCCTGAAGTATCTTTCTGAACAGGATCAGCATCTGTTATACAACTGACTTTCCGCTGAATAGCATGTTTTTTAAATGTATCGTTGCTATCAAAATCAAACAGTTTCAGGAAATGGTTGAAGTATCGACCGTTCACATTTACAACAGCAACATGGTTATCTTCTAAGCTTTTATTTTCATAATCTGCCAAGCAATGAATTAGTAATTGCTCTGCAACACCTTCAACAAGGAGGACGGTTTTTGCAAATAACATATCTGATTTTGTTGCATCTAAAAATCGTTTTACGTATGCTTTCGACTTTTTATCTTCAGCTTTGTCTGAATCAAAAACTTTTCCAGGGTAAGCTATTTGTAAATTATTTTCATCATCTACATTCAGACAAATAATTTCATCTAATTCAACTGCTGACGTTATATGAGTGGAATGAGTTGTGATGAATATTTGTCTGACCTCGTTTTTGGTTTTTAAATTCTCTTTTAAAAATTTAAGAAACTTAAACTGCATTGATGGATGCAAATGTGCTTCTGGTTCTTCTATAATCAACATTGGAAAAACTTTTTTGTCATCTTGGCTGACATAATCGGATCTACTCATTTGCATTTTAGCTAATAATACAGATATGAATAAAAGATTATTATACCCTAAGCCGTTGTGTGTGGCGGGTAATTTTATCCCTGTTTCCTTTTCTACAATCAGCCGTAAAGTCGAAAACAATTCAACCTCATCAATACTTCCTTCAAAATCAGGCTCACCTCCAATTGAGGCTCCTACATCTTTTGAGTATTCAAGTATTGGGTCTGTATTTATCCGTTGTTTCAATTGCATTATCACTTCTGACGACTTGGTGGCAAACTCTTCATGTTTTGATTCTTTGTTTTCCTGTTTTTGCTCTTCGGACAAATTGGTATCTATAGTTATTTTATGGTCAAGAAAATATTTTAAGACATCTTTTAAAAGAGTGTTCTTACCAGTAAACAACTCTTTTTCAACGTCTCTAATTGCATCAAGAAATTGAAAATCAAATTTTCTTAATTGGTCACTATCTGCTCTATTTTTTAGCTTGGCTATACCACCATAAATTCTTGAAATATATTTATGGATAAATTTTCGATGAATCAAATTCCAGTACGAATCTTTTGTTTTTATCCCCTTGTCAATCAATTTGGTAATACTATCAATATACTCTTTTGTTTCATCACCCTCTGGAAGAAAAAATTCATACGTTAATCTTGCGATGTAATAAGGAGATGTTTGAATACGCCATTCATAAATCGTATTATTGTCATCCGGCTGTATTTCATTGGTGCTGTTATCATTTATTGATTGAGAGATAAACGCGGATATTACTATTTTAGGAGGGCTCTTTATCTTTAGGTCACCATTTGCATCTTGTTCAAAATATGAGTCTGTATTTATCTTCTTGTAAAAATCATCAACTTTAAGTTTTCGACCGCTTTCAGGATTAAAAATAAGAGAAAGGGCTTTAAGTAAATTTGATTTGCCCGCATTATTGTGCCCAATGATAACATTTGTTCCCTCATTAAAATCAATTTCCGAATTTTCAAAATTTCTAAAATTTTTAATTTCTATTTTTGATATAAACATTAGATTCCTTAAGATTTTATAAATAGCCTAATGGATTCAATCATAGTTTTTGATTTTTTGTCATGTTTTTCTAACGAGTCTGAATGGAAAATTTCTACTCGATTTTTTTTTAATGTTAACTCACTGGCTAATCCAGTGTAGTGGTATGTTCAACGGCCCGGGGTAGTGGGGTGGGAATTTTTCCTTTGACTACGGCTGAAGCTTTGCTTCGCTCTGTCCGTTATATCTCCGATATCCGGCGGCGAAGCAAAGCTTCAGCCGTACCATATTATCGGGTGAATTGCCAGCCCGCCCCCGTGTGTCCGGTCATGAACGCGGTGCTGACCGGCGCCGTGCGCCGATCAAGCAAACGCAGTTTGATTGATCGGCGTGCGGTGACCGGTCCAGCCCCTGGTTCCGGCGCAAGGCGCCGGGGCCAGGGGCTGGACGAAGTCAGCACCGCGTTCCAGGCGGCGCAGCCGCCTGGAACACCCAAGTTGAGCGGCTTTGTCCGCTCCAACTTGTGGTTATGGAAGGAGAAAAAATTATGGAACGTCCTGTTGAATTGATAAAAATAACAAAAGAAGTATGGGGTACTAATACAGAATTACATAAAGCAATGGATGAAGGAAATTGGACAGAAGTATTGAGATGTCTACCGCCAGCAAATACAAATGATACTCATTCCAAAGTATCTGTAGGAGCAGATTGGGCTTTATTTGCGTTAGAAAATAATCTGGTTGAACTCCCTAAAGATGTTGAAGAGAAACTTATTACTCAGATAGAACCTTTGTTATCTCGGTCTGAATAATTTTTATTTGTTCTTCTATAGTCTTTAGGCGTGAACGTTCATCGAAAGATAAGTTTTCAATGTTCTTTATTAGTTCTTTTTGTATTTCTATTAAAGACTTTAATTTAGTGACTATACTTCCGTTAAGAGTGTTAGTCATTTAGGTCCTCCTATTTGGCTGAAATTAATAAAAATAACAAGTAGTTGAGCGGTTGTCCGCATATCCATCATCCCCAAAAGATTTAATTGACAATTGTTGGATTCTATTTTATGGTTTCTAACCGCATATCATTCATCGCGGGGTGATATTAACATACGGATACCATGATGAAAAAAATATCTCAACAACTATTAAAGCAATTTGATGCACAATTAATAACCAATAGGATTCCAGCTGAAAATCATAATTTCTTCAGAAAATGGTTGCGGTATTATATTGATTTTTGCAGCAAATATGACCATAGGCCAAAAAATACCGAAAGTTTAATCCATTTCATAAACAAATTGCGGGAAAAAAGACAATCCAAACAACAGCAAAAACAGGCCTACGACGCTATACTTATATTTTATAAAATGTTTGGTATCCATCCAAAATGGCCTGAAAAACCATCTTCCGAAAACAGATTTGAAAAAGAAGATCTGAGTATTCGCGAACAGACTGTTTCATACAATAAGAATGAAGTGGTTTTTGATAATAATTGGAAATATGTTTATACCGGGTTGAGTGATGAAATCAAAGTGAGACATTATTCACCAAAAACTTTTAAAGCTTACAGCATTTGGGTTAGCAAGTTTCAAAATTTTGTTCAATCAAAATCGCTTGAAGAATTGTCAACAGACGATGTTAAAGCCTTTTTAACATTTTTGGCTGTTGAACAGCACATTTCTGCATCATCACAGAACCAGGCTTTTAATGCGCTTTTGTTTTTTTTCAGAAATATCCTTAAAAAAGAATTCGGGAGAATTGATGGCGTAGTCAGGGCCAAAAGAAAGCCATATATTCCTGTTGTTTTGTCCCGGCAGGAGATTGATCTTATCATAGGAAAACTCAGATACCCTTATGATCTTATTGTAAAACTGCTATACGGTTGCGGGCTAAGGTTGTCCGAATGTATGAACATAAGAATGAATAATTTTAATTTTGATACCGGTATTTTAACCATTCACGATGGGAAAGGGAAAAAAGATCGTACTCTGCCTTTACCGGAAACCATTTTGTCTGATCTGACATATCAGGTTGATGTGGTAAAAAAACTGCATCGGCATGACCTGAAAGAGGATTATTCCGGAGTATTTATGTTTGATGCCATAGAAAGAAAATATAAAAATGCCGGTAAGGAATTTAACTGGCAATGGTTTTTTCCGGCTAAAGAACTGACTTATGTACCGGAAACAAATGAATATCGGCGCTCACATCTGCATAATCGTCATGTCCAAAAGGCAATCAAATCGGCTGTGAATAGAGTGCAGCTTACCAAACGTGCAACTGCTCACACTTTTCGCCATAGTTTTGCAAGTCATCTGCTTCAGGCAAACTATGATATCCGGACCATTCAGGAACTTCTGGGACACAGCGATGTCCGGACAACAATGATCTATACCCATACCGTAAAATCAAGGACACTCAAGGAATCAAAAAGTCCGCTGGATCTTTAAATTGGGGATTTTGCATAGCTTCGCCCTGTCGATTACTATGACGGATCTTTGAAATGTCTGTAATCAGGCAATTTTTTTATGCCGTTTGTTTGTATAAAAGGATGATGAAAAAAGCAATAGGTAAAAACCCCTAGTTTTTTTAAAAAATGAGTAATATTAACATAATATTTATTTCATACCGTAAAAATTAAATCAGTTTTTTAATGAAATGCCGTGGCAATAAGCAGTCTGGTGTACTCTTGTTCCGGATAAGAAAATATTTTTTTTGAACTGCCGGTTTCTACAATTTTGCCGTCTTTCATTACCACAATGTCATGGCACAGAGATTTGACAACCTTGAGGTCATGGCTGATGAAAACATAGGTCAGGTGAAACTCTTTTTGCAGTTGCTTGAGCAGTTTCAGTACCTGGAACTGGACGGAACGATCAAGGGAGGATGTGGGCTCATCTAACACCATGAACTCGGGCTTCAGGATCAAGGCCCGTGCAATGGCGATTCTCTGGTGCTGGCCCCCGGAAAATTCATTGGGATACCGGTCCCGGCTTGAGGGATCAAGGCCTACCTTTTTCATGACCCGGATAATCTCGTTTTCTTCTTGTTTTCTGGTAATACCAGGGCGATGGATTGAAAGGCCTTCCCCGATGATCCGGGCCACTGACATTCTCGGGTTAAGGCTGCCGAACGGGTCCTGGAAAATGATCTGCATTCTTTTTCTCAATTGTCTGATCTGGTTTTTACTCATATCATTGAGAGAGTTTTCCCCGAGCAGGATTTTTCCTTTGCAGGTATTGAGTTTTAAAAGGGCAAACCCTGTGGTGGATTTGCCGGACCCGCTCTCGCCTACAATGCCTAATGTGTGTCCTTTTTTAATGGTAAAGCAGATATCATCCACAGCCTTGACATGATCCACGGTTCTTCGAAGGATGCCTTTTTGAATGGGGAACCAGACCTTTAAGTGTTCCACTTCAACCAGGGTGGCATCGTCTTCGTCTGCCGGGTCAGGCCCGCCTGTCGGCTCTGAATTGATCAAATGCCGTGTGTAGGGGTGGGCAGGGCAGGTGAAGATCTTATCAGGATGATCGGTTTCCACAATTATGCCCTTCTTCATGACAGCCACCCGGTCGGCGATTTTTTTGACAATGGTCAGATCATGGGTGATAAAGAGTATGGCCATTCCCATTTCCTGTTGCAGATCCCTGATAAGGTCGAGGATCTGGGCCTGGATTGTTACATCCAGGGCTGTGGTGGGTTCGTCGGCGATAAGGATATCGGGTTCGTTGATCAAGGCCATGGCAATCATGACCCGCTGCCGTTCACCGCCGGACAGCTGGTGGGGAAATGATACAAGCTTGTTGGCGGGATTTTTCAGCCCCACTTTTTTCAGCCAGAACAGGGCTCGTTCATTCGCTTTTCGGGCTGAGATGGCAGGCTGGTGAAGAAAAATGGATTCTTTGACCTGTTTTCCGATCCGGTGAAGGGGGTTAAGGGAGGTCATGGGCTGCTGGAAGATGACCCCGACCCTGTTGCCCCGGATGTGCCTGATCTCTTCATCGGGTATGGCAAGGCAATCTTGACCGTCAAGTTCAATAGTGCCGGTCGGGTATATGGCTGATTCCGGCAGCAGTCTTAAGATGGACATGGCTGTAACGGTCTTGCCGGACCCGCTTTCACCCACCAGGGCCAAGGTTTCCCCTTTTTTTAGCTCAAGGTCGGCATTTTCAACCACCCGGGTGATTCTGTCGCCCAGTTTAAAGGATACGCTCAGGTTTTTTATGGTCAGCAGGGATTTGTTCATATGCTAATACACCTTTCTTGGGTCAAAGGCATCCCTGACGCCTTCGCCGATAAAGACCAGCAGGCTGAACATAAGGGACAGTATAATAAAGGCGGACAACCCAAGCCAGGGTGCCTGCATATTGGCTTTTCCCTGGGCCAGCAGTTCTCCTAAGGAAGGGGAACCCACGGGCAGGCCGAACCCCAGGAAATCCAGGGATGTCAGGGTGGTGATGGAACCGCCCAGGATAAAGGGCATAAAGGTGATGGAAGCCACCATGGCATTGGGAAGTACATGCCGGATAATGATTTTCATATCACTTAAGCCAAGAGCTTTTGCCGCAGTCACATATTCGAAATTTCTTCCTCGTAAAAATTCCGCCCTCACCACCCCCACAAGAGACATCCACCCGAACATCAGGGTGATGCCCAACAGCCACCAGAAATTGGGCTGAACCACACTGGACAGGATGATGAGCAAAAAAAGGGTGGGCAGGCTGGACCATATTTCGATAAACCGCTGGCCGAAAATATCAATTCTTCCCCCGTAGTAACCCTGCACGGCACCTGCCATGATCCCGATCACGGATGAACAGATTGTCAGGGTAAGGCCGAACAATACGGAAATCCTGAACCCGTAAACCAGGCGGGCCACCACATCCCGTCCACGGTCATCCGTGCCCAGCCAGTTGGTCCGGGATGGCGGCGACGGGGCAGGGCCGTCCAGGTTGTAGTTGATGGTGTTATAGGAAAACGGGATGACAGGGTTGATCATCCATCCTTTTTTATTGATCAGGTCTATGACAAAAGGGTCTTTATAGTCTGCCGGGGCTTCAAATTCCCCGCCGAACTCGGTTTCTGCATACTCTTTGACAAGGGGACAGTAAAGTCCGGAATCATAATAGATTAAAAGGGGTTTGTCATTGGCGATCAGTTCTGAAAAAAGCGTCACAACAAATAAAATAGAAAAAAGATATAAAGAGATGTATCCGCGTCGGTTGGCCCGGAACCGGTTCCATCTTTCCTGGTTGATTTTTGTCATCTTCATTTCTTTTTTGTCCGTATCATTTTTTTTTATCCTCATCCTCTTTTCTCAAAATCAATTCTGGGGTCAACAATGGTATAGGTTATATCAGAGATAATGGACAATATCAGACCCATGAGCGTAAAAATGTACAGCGTGGAAAACATCAGTGGAAAATCTCTCTGGAGCGTTGCCTGGAAGCCTAAAAGGCCCATGCCGTCCAGAGAAAAGATCACCTCAATGAGCATGGAGCCGGTAAAAAAAAGGCCTATAAAGGCGGACGGAAAACTGGCGATTACCAGAATCATGGCGTTTCTGAACACATGGCCGTATAAAATCCGGTTTTCTGTCAGTCCCTTGGCCCGTGCAGTTACCACATACTGCTTGCTTATTTCATCTAAAAAAGAGTTTTTGGTCAAAAAGGTGAGTGTGGCAAACCCTCCGATAACCAGGGCAAGGGTAGGAAGAGCCATGTGCCAGAAATAATCCAGGATTTTGCCCACCAGGGACAGCTGGTCAAAATTCACGGAAACCAGTCCCCGCAGAGGAAACCAGTTGAAATAGGTGCCGCCGGCAAACAGTATGATCAAAAGAATGGCAAATAAAAATACAGGGATGGCATTGCCTATGATGATCACCGTGCTGGTCCAGACATCAAAGCGCGAAGAGTGTTTTAAGGCTTTTTTAATTCCTAAGGGGATGCAGACCAGGTGGATAATGAGAGTACTCCAGAGCCCGAGAGACACGGACACGGGAATCCTTTCCACAATCAGCTCTATCACGGATCTGCCCCTGAAAAGGCTGTCACCGAAATCAAAGCAGATAAAATCCTTGAGCATTTTAAAGTACCTGACATGTATGGGCTTATCAAATCCGAACCTGCGTTCAATCTCGGCAATCACTTCCGGGTCCAGGCCCTGGGCTCCCCGGTAGGTGCTTTTTTCTTTCATGTTGGTTTGTGTAAGTTCGGTTTTGCTGCCCGTGACCTGCTCCATAACGCCGGAATCCATGCCCTGAAGCTTGGCAATCAATTGATCCACAGGGCCGCCTGGTGCCACCTGGATGATGAAAAAATTGATGGTAACAATGGCAATCAGAGTGGGAACGACCAACAGCAGTCTGCGAATAATGTATGAAATCATGATGGTTTATTACCGGGATAGTCTTTTGCCGGGTATCCTTCTTATATGAAAGTCTTCAAAAATTTAAACAGTGACTTTCAATCTTTGTTGCGGGCAAATCTGAGCGAAAGACCAGGTCTGCCCGTGGCAGTTATTGGGTGATGTTTCGGTTGGGCAGTGCCGCCTGCTTGGCCTTGTCAATCCACCAGGTGTCAATGAACCCGATGGCATATCTGGGCCGCACAGCCGGTCTTGAAAATTTATTCCAATAGGCCACCCGGAATTTGCTCAAATGCCATTCCGGGATGACAAAAAAATTATATTGCAGAACCCTGTCAAGTGCCCGGCCGTAATGGAGCAGGGCGGTTTTGTCGGTCTGGTTCTGGTCTATTTTTTCAGTGAGAAAATCAATGGCAGGATCTTGAACCCCTGCGGTATTGTATGTGGAATCAAAAAAGTTTGAATGCCAGACGATTTTCAAATTGGAAGATGGAAACGGGTTGGCCGCATACTGGCCTGTAATCATGTCAAAATCCCGTGCCCGCATCCGGTTGATAAACTGGGTGGTATCCACCCGCCGGATATTCAGGGTGATGCCCAGTTTTTTCAGGTTGTCCTGGAACGGTATGGCAATGCGTTCCATGGTGGGGCTGTAAAGCAGCAACTCGAACTCCATGAGTTGTCCGGTTTTTTGATGGGTCATTTTCCGGTTGGAGATTTGCCAGCCCGCTTTTTTCAGGATGCCAAGAGCCGTCCTCAACTGAGACCTGATATTGCCGCTGCCGTCGGTTACAGGCGGTTGATATTCACTGGTATAAACCCGTGGCGGAATTTTGTCTTTCACAGGTTCAAGGCAGGCGATCTCATCCTTGGACGGCAGCCCCTTTGCTTGATACTCGGTATTCTGGAAAAAACTTCGGGTTCGGGTATACTGGTTGTAAAAAAGATGCTGGTTCATCCATTCAAAATCCATGGCATAGGTCAGGGCTTCTCGAACCCTCACATCTTTGAACACCTCTTTTTGGGTATTAAAGATCAGCGCCTGCATGGCCTGGGGAATATCATGGGCAATTTCTTCTTTTATGATGTGGTGCTGATCAAAATAATCCCCTTTATACATGGTGGCCCATTGCTTGGCCACATTTTCCATCCTGAAATCAAACTCTCCTGCTTTAAAGGCTTCCAGGGTGACAATTTCGTCCTTGTAATAGTCGTACCGGATCAAATCAAAATTATGTCGTCCCTTGTTGACCGGCAAATCCTTTGCCCAGTAGTCTTTTAACCGCTTGATCACCACATACTGCCCCATTTTATAGGTATCAATGGTAAACCCGGAACTGCCCAGCGGCACATCGGTGGTGGGGGCTGAAAAATCTCTTGTCTCCCAGTAATGTTTTGGCAGTATGGCAAGCCCTGCAAGAGAGTGCAGCAATTCCAGCCGGCTTTTTTTAAGGGTGAATTTTACCCTGTGTGTATCTAAGGCCTCAACATGGGAGACATTTTTATAATAGCTTTTAAACTGCGGCACTCCCTGGGTCATGAAAGTGTTAAAGGTAAACACTACATCTGCTGAGGTAATGGGTTTTTTATCCTGAAACCGGGCGTTTTTATTGATGGTAAAAATAATCCATGTATAGTCTTTTGAATATTCTATTTTTTCTGCAATCAAGGGGTAGAGTACATCAATTTCATCATCAGAAGGCGTCATCAGGGTGTCATACAGCTGTTCACTGCCTGCAGCGGCATCTCCCCTTTGAGCGTAACGGTTGAAACTGTCAAAGGTGCCTGTGGTGGAAAGGGTTACTGATCCGCCTTTGGGGGCATTGGGATTAACATAGTCAAAATGGGTAAATCCCTGACCATATTTTGGAGTGTCCCTTAAAGAAAAATCGGTTGAGATGATTGATGCCTCATCTGCCGGACATATCCCGGTCATCCACAGGATGATCAGCATAATGATTGTTTTTTTCACAAGTTACCTCTTTTTTTTATATGAAAGAACTTCTAACTTATTAAAACCAAATCTCTTTCATTTTTTGTTGTGGCAGCTTAATCTGCCATGGCCGTTTATATGAAAGCCTTCAAAAATCCAAACAAAGACTTTCAATCTTTGTTGTGGGCAAACCAAGGTGAAAGACCAAGTCTGCCCGTGGCAGTTATTTTTAAAATACTGCCTGAACTACCGAGTGACTGTTTAAAAAAATGTATTTTAAACTGTTTTGAACTGTTGAACAAGAAAGAAGTCGTTTTAATTTTAAAGCAGACACAATCATTGACTTTTTCAAGTCTTTTCACTATATTATCTAAAGAGTGCCTGGCAAGAAAAGTTGTAAGTCCGGCTCTGTGTTTTGTGTTTGACAGCCGTAAGATTTGTTTTGATTACCATTCTTTTGATTACCTTTTCTTAAATCCTGTTCCATATACCAAACTCAATTTTTTGAAGTACCATTTCTAAGCCCATTTGTAAGCTCATATATTGAATGTTGCCATTCTTGTTGTGTTGGCAGGCACTCTGACAATATGGGATTGTGATTTCCATATTGAGCAAGTCTTTTTTATTGATTGGAGTAAAACCTAAATCACCATTAAATAAGGAGGTGTCCCCATGAAAAAGATGATACATATTTTGGAAAGAGACCGTACCGGTATCTGTACTGAAGGAGAGTGCAAAAATCTTGTTGATCAGACCTTGAAAAAACAACAGGCCATGATCAATGCATTGCATGTGGAAACCGATATCGATCGTGTTCTTGAAGGAGAAAAAGAACGTCAGGAATTGATTAACAAATCAGATGTCCATTCTCCGGATTCCTATCCTGATGCAACCTGGACCCGTTCAAGAAATGAGGCACCTGGTTTCTGGGGCGGACATTGCTGATTTTACTTATGTTTTATCAGTATGACCGGATTTATGCCTGTGATGGATATCCGGCCAGTGAGGGTGTGAGTGTAAAACCGGTTCGTGGCGATGCCAGTGGAGGTGGGCAATTTTTTCTTTTTTGCTTGAATGAGTGTGGGTGTGATGGTCATCATCATGATGGTGCAAATGTTTGTGTTTCAAGGGGCCATGGACATGGATGTGGGTATGCCGGTCCAGGAAAAGTGTGAACAGGGAAATTATTAGAACCAGGGCTGCCGCCATCTGGAGAGGAAAGATGCGTTCATGTAAAATCAGGGCAGACAATGCCACTCCGAAAAACGGGGCACCTGCAAAAATCATCTGGCTTCGGGTAGCCCCCAGATTCTGTGCTGCCGTGATATAAAGGCTGATACTGAATCCATAGGCAAAAATCCCGACCATGAGGGCAAAGAGGATGACCGGGATGTTTTTTGAGTAAGGCTCTGCTATAAAGGCAATGGCCAGGTTCAGGCTTCCTGCTGTTACTCCTTTCCAGAACGTGCTTTGGGAAGGGGTGATTGTATCTATTAATGCGGTCAAATGGTTGTCAAGAGCCCAGCAAATGCAGGCACCTGTAACGAACAGCAGGGCCATCAAACCAATGGGGCCTTCGTGCCAGGACAATAAAACAGATGCAAACAAGGTGCCGCCAACCCCTATCCATCCGAATCGTCCCAGGTGATCCCGGAACACCAGGTATCCCATGACAGCCGTGGCAATCAGTTCCAGGTTCAGCCACATTGACACGGAAGCCCCAGATCCTTTTTGAAGTCCCATCAACAGCAGCACAGGGCCTATAATCCCACCAAATCCGATAGCACCTGCAAGCCTGCAGGTGTTTTTTTTATCAAGAGCTTTGATACTGACACGATTGCCTGCAAACACAGAAAAGGGCAAGACTCCTATGGCAGCGCCAACATACAAAAGACCTGCCAGTTGAAAAGGGGTGAGGGTCTTGAGCAATAGTTTGCCAATGGGTGTGGAGGAACCAAAAAGTATGGCTGAAACGACTGCGGCCAGGATAAACTGCATTAAAAAAAAGCCTTTGTTTTTTTTATATGAAAGTCTTCAAAAATTTACTTTCAATCTTTGTTGTGGGCAAACCAAGGTGAAAGATCAAGTCTGCCCTTGGCAGTTATTAAGTTTTAATGAATAACTTAAATAGTCTCACAAATATAATAATATTAGCGTAAATTTGTGTTAAAAGTAAACTTAAGAATTTATCATTCCTGAAAATGCATCCATAAAAAGTGTATTTCATTATCTTCAAAGTAAAAAAAGTTTAGAATAATTTCAAAATATTGAGGATTTTCTAATAGTTTTTTTGAAAATGTTCTAAATATTTGTTCACTATAATGAATTTTCTTGATTTAGATTCATATTAATCATTGTATTTAAAGACAAATTGCGTTCACTCTGAGCTTGGCATGGTTTCTGCTATTTAACAATTTTGTTTGTTTAAGTTATGTGAATTGTTGATGAGAGTTAAACCCAAAGCTTTTTGAAAATAAAAAGGATGAATAAATGACTCTTCAAAATAAACTTTCCCAAGGGGATTTTGTTGTACTTGCCGAAATAAATACCCCCAAAGGAGTTGATATATCAGATCTTGTAACCAATGTGAGACACCTTAAATCCAGAATAGATGCCGTGGTAATTCCAGGCATGGATAACGGCGTCATGCACATGAGCGCCCTTGCCGGTGGTGCGATTATCCGGCAGCAGGGGATGGAGCCCATGATTCACATCTATGGCAGGGATCGCAACAGGATGGCCCTTCAGGGAGATATGCTTGCAGCTCATATCCTTGGGGTAAACAACCTTCTGGTTGTACAAGGTGAGGCAATAAGCCATGGTGATCATCAGAATGCCAAGCCGGTTGATGATCTTAATGAGCTGGAATTGCTGATCATGCTCAATACTCTTCAAAGAGGAACGGACCTTGCCGGTTTTGAATTAAAAGGAAAACCTGAATTCTTCACAGGATGCCAGGTCCAACCGATCCGAAACGATGACCATCTTGAAATAGAATTTCAAAGTGCCGGGGAAAAGGTAGAGGCAGGTGCCCAGTATATAATGGTCCCCCCTGTTTTTGATATTGACGGCTATGTTCAAATTTTAAATAAATTCAAATCATTGAATGTACCGGTGATTGCCACGGTTTACATGTTGAAAAATGTTGGTATGGCCCGCTACATTTCAATTAATGATCCTGCTTCAAAATTGTCTGAGGCAACGATTACCCGGATACGCAAATCAAAGGACCGGGAAACAGAATGTATCAATATTGCAGGAGAAATGATCAAGGAACTTCAAAGCCAGGTTCAGGGGGTAAAGATTTCCGCCTCTGGCTGGGAAGACCGTTTGCCGGCAATACTGGACTGTGCAGGGCTTTAACATAAACTCATCCATCTTTAATTATCTGTGTGAAC
The DNA here is from genome assembly GCF_000307105.1 of Desulfobacula toluolica Tol2. Classification (NCBI taxonomy): domain Bacteria; kingdom Pseudomonadati; phylum Thermodesulfobacteriota; class Desulfobacteria; order Desulfobacterales; family Desulfobacteraceae; genus Desulfobacula; species Desulfobacula toluolica. The sequence continues at coordinate 3,026,425 of NC_018645.1, read as the reverse complement.
CCATTACAGATGATGGATACCATAAATAAAAACAGGTTACCCATGCAAAAGCTTAAAAATATTCAACATGATAAGAGTGTGCTTGTTATCGGTGGTGGTGTCGGAGGCATCCGTGCGGCATTGGATTTGGCTGAATCCCGCCGAAATGTCGTACTCATTGATAAATCATATTCAATTGGCGGGTTGATGACCCAGTTGGACCGAACGTTTCCAACCAATAATTGTGATTTATGTACGGTATCTCCCCATTTGTCCGAAAATACAAGACAGATCCATCTGGATTTACAACCCATGACCCGGCTTGAAGAGTTGACTGGTGAGGCTGGTGATTTTAAGGCCACGCTTGTTACCGAGCCAAGATATATTGATATGGATAAATGTACGGCATGCGGAGAGTGCCACAAACATTATCCCGATGCGGTTCGATTTACCCCCGGACTTGATCCGCGTGCGCCTACCTGTATGCGATATCCTCAGGCAACCCCTTATGCTTTTTCCATTGATATTGAAAAAATAACCGATGTGGCGGCTTTGCAGAAGGTATGCAAGGCAGATGCCATTCTTCCGGATGATACCCAAAAGACAACTACCATTGACGTGGCATCGGTCGTGTTAAGCGTCGGGGCTGAATTGTTTGATCCCTCTGTGCTGGATAATTTCGGCGGGGGCCGGTTTGATAATGTTGTAACCGGTCTGGAGTATGAACGGATCATGTCGGCTTCCGGGCCTTTCCAGGGCGATCTTGTAAGGGTTTCAGATAAAAAACGGCCTAAAAAAGTGGCATGGATACAATGTGTCGGATCAAGAGGAATTAATAAGGCTGATGTGCCTTATTGTTCCGGGGTTTGCTGCATGTATGCCTTAAAAGAAGCCATTGTAACAAAAGAAAGATTTGCCGAAAGTATTGAAACTACTATTTTCTATATGGATATGCGGACCTATGGCAAAGATTATGAACTTTATTTTAACCGGGCCAAAAATGATTATGGCATCCGGATGATCCGCTGCCGGCCTCATTCCATTTATGAAGACAGCGAAACTCAAGATCTTTCCATCACCTATACCCTGGAAGAAGAAGCTCGCCGCATAACAGAAGATTTTGACATGGTTGTGCTTTCAACCGGGTTCAGGGTTTGTGAAACAAACATTGATCTTGCATCCCGCCTGGGGATTGACTTAAACGTCCATAATTTTGCAAAGACAAATAATTTTAACCCGGTTATGACATCCAGACCAGGTGTATATGTTTGCGGTGTGGCCGAGAGTCCCAAAGATATTCCCGAAACAATAGTTCAGGCAAGTGCTGCTGCAAGCATGGCGGCATCCGACCTGCCTGCTGTCATGGATCTGCCTGAAACAGATATTGATTTTATACCGGAAAGAGATGTTTCAGAAGAGGAACCCAAAATAGGGGTCTTTGTGTGTGACTGCGGACTGGAAATCGGTGGCGTGGTGGATGTTGACAAAATGGTTCAATTTGCCGGAACCCTTCCCAATGTGGCTGTTTCACAGGCCGTAGGGTATGGGTGCAGCAAAGAGTCCATGGCCCTGATTGAAGAATCAATTAAAAACAATAATTTAAACCGGGTGGTGATCGGAGGTTGTTCTCCCAGGACTCATGAAACCAAGTTTCAGGATCTGATGCGCCGTGCGGGATTAAACAAATATCTGGTGGAAATAGTCAATTTAAGGGATCAGAATACCTGGACCCATATGGGACAGCCGGAGCAGGCTCTGGACAAGGCGTTCAAGCTGCTGCAGATCGGTGTCAGCGGTGTTTGCAAAAGCAGGCCTTTGATGGATCAGACTTTGCCCATGAACCAGAATGCATTGGTTGTGGGTGGCGGTGTTACCGGAATGACGGCAGCACTTCAACTGGCAGGTCAGGGCATTAGGGTCTATCTTCTGGAACGCAACCCTAATCTGGGAGGCGTGGCAAAATCCATCAGACGGACAATCGAAGGGGACGAAGTAGCTCCGTTTATTGATCAATTGATAAAAGATGTGTCAGCCAATAAAAATATCCAGGTTATGACACGGACCATTGTCGTAGATCATTCAGGTGTGCCGGGGCGGTTTACAACCGGTATCCAGACTGGTGCAAGAATGAACTATATGCAGCTCAATCACGGGGTGACCATTTTTGCCACAGGTGCCCTGCCAAACAGGCCGGATGAGTATGGCCTTGGAACCCATGACAATATTGCCACTCAGCTTGAACTGGATGCCTTGATTGAAGATGATCCTGAAAGAATTAAAGCCATGAACCAGGTGGTGATGATTCAATGTGTGGGATCAAGAGAACCCGGCAACCCAAATTGTTCAAGAGTTTGCTGCCAGACGGCCATGAAAAATGCTTTGCGAATTAAAGCCATTAATCCTTACGCGGAAATTTATGTTTTATACAGAGATATTCGTACCTATGGTTTTCAGGAAGATTATTACAGGCAAGCCAGAAATCTGGATGTAAAATTCATCCGGTTCTCTTTAGACAACAAACCGGAAGTATTGTTGGAAAACGATCAGGTGTCCGTTCTTGTGGATGATACGATCCTTGGCAGAAAGATTCAAATTGATGCGGATTATCTTGCCCTTAGCACCGGGATGATTGCCGATGATGAAACCACGGAAGATCTGGGTATGATGTTCCATCTGTCAAGAACAGAAGACAACTATTTTCTTGAGGATCATGTGAAGCTTCGTCCGGTTGATATGTCTGTGAGGGGAAATTTTATAGCCGGAACAACTCACTCTCCAAAAACAATCAGGGAGAGTATTACCCAGGCTTATGCCGCAGCAGGACGGGCACAAACCCTGCTGGCTAAAAAAGAAATCAATCTGGGGGCGGCAATAGCCAAAGTAGACGGAGCCAAATGTGCTGCCTGTCTGGTTTGTGTTCGTGCCTGTCCGTTCGGTATTCCGTTTATCAACGAGGACGGTTATTCGCAGATTGATCCGGCCAAATGCCAGGGATGTGGAATTTGCGCTGCAGACTGCCCGGCAAAGGCCATTCAGTTGCTTGCTTATGAAGACGATCAGATTTTGGCCAAATTAGACGGTTTGTTTGGGGAGGTGAACTAATGGAAAACTTTGAACCGGAAATTGTCGCATTTTGTTGTCATTATTGCGCCTATACTGCTGCTGATATGGCAGGCAGCAAAAGGATATCCTATCCGCCAAACGTAAAAATCATCCGTGTGCCATGCACGGGAAAAGTGGATGCCATCCATATCATGAAAGCCCTTGAAAAAGGAGCGGACGGTGTTTATGTTGCCGGATGCCTTGAAGGGGACTGCCATTTTAAAAATGGAAATACCCGTGCAGGATACAGGGTCGCACATGTACAAAAAATCCTGGAAGAACTTGGCTGGGAAAAAGAACGGGTGGAAATGATCAGGATGTCGGCTGGAATGGGTGAACTTTTTGCCCGTACCGCAAGCGAATTTACTGAAAAAATAAAACAACTGGGACCCAGTCCCGTTAAATATATCAACACAGATAACCATCAGAAGGCAGCTATTTGATGATTAAATCTTCGGAGATAAGAATATGATAACAGCAGAGCAAAAACCATTAAAAGAAATTATAGAATATATTTCACCCTATGACCGGATTCTTCTGGTTGGTTGTAATGAATGTGTGACTGTCTGTGCAGCCGGTGGAAGAAAAGAAGTCGGTCTTTTAGCATCAGCCCTTCACCTGAATTGTTTAAAGCAGGGCAAGACGATTGATATCAAGGAAATAACACTGGAAAGACAATGTGATCCTGAATATGTCGAAGAACTTGTATCTGAAATTGACAGAGCCGATGCTGTTTTGTCCATGGCCTGCGGGTGTGGCGTGCAGACCATTGCCGAACGGTATAAGGATAAACCCGTGTTTCCTGCGGTAAATACAAAATTTATGGGCGCATCCGAATCCCAGG